>JAHEAY010000236.1 GCA_024642485.1 Cytophagaceae bacterium | reverse complement strand
CTGGAGATAAAGTTCCGGAGAGTTTAGAGCAGATGGGCTATCAAGTGGATTTCTTGCAAGAGGCCGACTTGAAAGCGAGCCATTTGGCACAATATGATGTGGTGCTGACAGGAGTTCGTGCTCATAATACCTTGGATTATTTGGGAAATGCACACGCCGAATTGATGAAATATGTGGAGCAAGGTGGAAATTATGTGGTTCAATACAATACAGCAAGCTTTGTTGGGCCACTCAAAAGCACCGTTGGCCCTTACCCTTTAACCATTTCTCGGAATCGAATTACGAAAGAAGAAGCTACGCCAAAATTCTTGATGGATCATGCGTTATTTCATGCACCTAATGAAATTACGGAACGTGATTTTGACAACTGGATTCAGGAGAGAAGCATTTACTTAGGCGAATCGAACGATACACATTATCAATTCCCTTTAGCCTTTACGGATCCAGGAGAAGCGGAGCAAAAGGGAAACATTGCGGTTTGTCGCTATGGAAAAGGCCAATTCATCTATACAGGATTAGTTTTCTTCCGGGAATTACCGGCGGGAGTTCCGGGGGCGTGGAGGTTGATGGCTAACTTATTAGACAATAGACGTTAGACGTTTGACGTTTGACATTGGACATTGGACGTTTGACATTGGACATTGGACTGTAGAGACGCGATACTTCGCGTCTTAAATAAATAAAACTAGACGCGAGGTATCGCGTCTCTACAAAAAAATAAACTAGGCGCGAGGTATCGCGTCCCTACAAAAAATAAATTATGTTACATCACAGTGTATTTTTAACATTCAAGCCAACAATATCCGAAGAAGAGAAAGCCTATTTCATCGCTGAATCGAGAAAATTAGCCCAAATTCCGGGCGTTATGAATCTCAAGGTTTTGGAAGAATTCAATGCAACAAACCCCTACACACACGGCCTAGGAATGGATTTTGAGGATCAAGCGGCGTATGATTTTTATTCGAACCATCCCTTACATAATCAATTTGTGCAAGAGGTCTGGTTGCCAAGGGTGGAGAAATGGCAGGAGATAGACTATAGAGAGTTAAGAGTTAAGAGTTAAGAATTAAGAATTAAGAGTGAAGAGGAGGGGAATTACTAATAAATAAAAAAAGACTAGTGACTAGCGACTAGTGACTTATAACCATGATTCAAATTTTTCAAAATTCCCTTCCATACGCCGAAAAAACGGCCATCATATCAGAAGGTAAAACATATTCCTACACAGATTTACATCAGGCATCGGCCAATTTTGCTCATCTACTGTTGGATGAATCGGATGATTTAGCCGAGAGCCGGGTGGCCTTCATGGTAAATCCGGGCTTCGATTATGTTAAAGTTCAATGGGGCATTTGGCAGGCAGGTGGAATCGTGGTTCCCCTTTGCTTGAGTTATCCCTTGCCATCATTGCGATATACGATAGAGAATTCTGGTGCCTCTGTCATTGTGGTTTCACCAGAATTTGAAGGTATGCTTGCTGATTTAGCCCAAGAACTGAAATGTCGATTCATCGTTTTGGGCAAAAATGATACAGCAAAACATTCGAAAAAGCTGCCTGAAGTATTCGATGAGCGCGGTGCAATGATTCTTTACACGAGTGGTACAACGAATTTACCGAAAGGTGTGGTGAGTACCCATGGCAATTTAAATGCTCAAATTTCTTCCCTGATAGAAGCTTGGAAATGGACATCTGAGGATTCGACGGTTTGCGTATTACCGTTGCACCATGTGCATGGTGTTGTTAATGTCGTTTCTTGTTCATTATGGGCAGGAGCTAGCTGTGAATTCATGCCAAATTTCAGCGAAAAAGCAATATATGAACTCATTGAGAAACAAAAAATCAATGTGTTTATGGCTGTACCCACGATCTATTTTAAGTTAATTACGTATTGGGAAGCTTTGGCAAAAGATAAACAAATTGAATTAACGAATGCCTTAGCTAAGCTCCGACTGATGATTTCGGGTTCAGCAGCATTACCCGTGTCTGTGATGGAGCGCTGGAAAGCGATCTCAACTCATTTACTATTAGAACGTTATGGCATGACAGAGATAGGGATGGCTTTGAGTAATCCTTACGATGGACCACGCGTAGCGGGACATGTAGGTTTTCCATTGCCTGGTGTTTCAGCTCGCTTATCTGTTGAAGGTGAAATTCAAATTAAGGGACCAACTGTCTTTAAGGAATATTGGAACAAACCCGAATCAACAGCAGAGTCCTTCACCGAAGACGGTTGGTTTAAAACGGGGGATATCGCCGCGATTGATGAATTAGGAGGATATCGTATTCTAGGGAGAAATTCGGTCGATATTATTAAATCTGGGGGATATAAGATTTCAGCGTTGGAAATAGAAGAAGTTTTACGTCAATATCCTGGAATCGCAGATTGCTCGGTTGTAGGATTACCCAACGACGAATGGGGCGAATTAGTCGCAGCCGCCATTGTAACAAAGGGTCCTGTGGATGAAAAAGCGTTAAACACTTGGATGCGGGAACAAATGCCTGCCTACAAAAGTCCTAGAAAATATACCGTATTAGCGGAATTACCGCGCAATGCCATGGGCAAAGTGACAAAAAAAGATGTTGTTAACTTAATTCAATAGATATGTTATTACGTGGAGTAGCCCTTTTGGCTGGTTGTTATATCATCGGCCAAATCATTGGGGAAAGTTTAGGTCATTACTTGGGAATAAATAACAATGTGGGGGGCGTAGGCTTTGCCATGCTTCTATTAATTATCGCACAAAACGAATTAGAAAAGCGAGACTTATTTCATATCGAAATGGGTGAGGGGGTGATGTTTTGGAGCAAGATGTATATTCCTGTAATTGTAGCGATGTCATCCATTCAAAATGTGCGTGTCGCTTTCAACAATGGGTTTTTAGCCCTTTTAGCAGGTATTCTTCCTGTGGCAATTTGTCTGTTATTTATGCCCATTTTATCCAAATCAACAAATGACTAACATGGAATACATCATCGAATTATTGGATAAAAATGGATTGATTGTGGCATTTTTGGTCACAGGTATCATGGTTTATTTTTCAGAAGGGATCTCGGTCAAATTGACCAATAAAAAACTTCCAGGTTCAGCCATCGCTATTTTCATGGGCTTGGTCATTGCGTACATTGGTGGAATATTGACAGAAGGGAAAAGCGGAATCGCGGATATTCCGGGATTAACGGGCTTTAAAGTGATGGGAGGTCCTATGTTCCGCGACTTTGCCATCGTTTCCACGGCCATGGGCGCTAGTTTTGCTGTGATTAAGAAAACGGGGTCCGTGGGTATCTTGTCTTTATTCCTGGGAGTAATCTTTTCATTTATTGCTGGGGTAGGCATTGCTTACGCATTTGGGATTACAGATGTGGAAAGTTTAACGACAATTGGTGCAGGAGCTTGCACTTTTGTTGTAGGTCCTGTGACAGGAACTGCTGTGGGAGCAAGTTCAGATATCATTGCGATTAGCATTGGAGCTGGGGTCGTAAAATCTATTCTTGTGACGATTGGTACGCCTTTTATTGCGCCATATATTGGCTTGAACAATCCCAAATCGGCCATGATATTTGGTGGCTTAATGGGAACAACAAGTGGTACGGCAGCAGGATTAGCCGCGACAGATCCCAAATTAGTTCCTTATGGAGCGATGACAGCAACTTTTTATACTGGATTGGGATGCTTGATGTGTCCGTCGGTGTTGTATTTTGCGTTGAAAGCAATCTAGTAAAAGAGAGTGAAGAGTGAAGAGTGAAGAATTAAGTGTTAATAGTAAGATATTTTGTGTCAAATCATTTAGAATTGGCAATGAATTCGCCGACTTCTCAGCTCTTCACTCTTAGTTCTTAACTCTTAACTCTAACGTCTATTGACGTGCCAACAACTGCAATCCACCCCCAATCACCATCACAGCCACATAAAACGTAAAGGCCAAAGTAAACAATCCATCTGCAGCTGTTTGTCCAAAAACATGGTAAGGTGCCCAAAGCAAAATAAGCGTGCTGATAAATAACAATCCAATCAAGGCAATTTTGATCCAGTTGTTCCGACGCGTTTTTTTCAATTCAAAAGCCAATAAAATTCCTTCACTTACATAGCTGAAAAGGAAAATAATCAATAGGCTGTAGGCAAGGGTTTTGATGCTGTTCATATTCATATCTGTTTGTTTTTCTTGAACCAAAATTAGATTCATTGTCCGCCAAAATTTGGCGACTTACAAAGAATTTACGATATTGGTCAAAAAAAAGATGCACCCATCCGAACGCCTCCGCGAAATCAATGGCCTCCTCCTGCAAAAGTCCTTTCAGGTGAATCATCAAACGGTTTCCGCTTATTTAAATGAGCATTTTGACATTTCCAACTATGCAGAACGCTCATTCAGTAGGGACCTGAAGGAACTCAAAGAACTCCTACAAATTCGCTATCCCCAATTACACGATACGGCTGGGGAACTGATTAAATTTACAAGGAGACAGAATCGATTTTACCTGATTCGAGATGTTATTTCGGCATTTCCGAGTATCTCCGACAAAGAACTCAGCCAAATCGCCTCCACGATTGAACAGAATAAACACTTGTTCAGTGGGGGAGCAGGCGAGGGACTTGTCAATAAATTGCGAGCAATCGCTTTGGAAAACAGCATGGCACGCCATCATGAGATCTTAGGCTGGTCGGCGATTGAACTCGTGAAGGATGGGGAGCGCTCAGGCGCCGACTTAATGCCGATCATTTTGGAAAACATCTATGCCAAAAAAGTCGTTCTTTTCACCCATCGTGGTTTAGCAACGCACTCGAAACAGAAACAAACACTCGGTCTGCCCGTCCTATTGAAAGAATATAATAACGGTTGGTACACCGGTTGGTATGTCTTATTCCAACCCGTCGAAAAAGGCGCAACACAAATCAAAGTAGACATCGACCAACTCCAGTTGTATGCGCTCGATCGAATTGTTCAGGTAAGTAAAGTGCAAGATCAACCCCGCGTGCGTATTCATCCAGAATTCAGACCTGCTGATTATTTCAAGAATTGCCTGGGTTTATTCCGCAGCAAAAGTCTCAAAGCTCAAACCATTCGATGCCAAATAAACAAGGATAATTGGATGTTGAACTACATCGAGAAATACCCCATACACACAAGCCAAGAAATAATACCTGAAAATGAAAGCGCAGTCAGGGTCCAATTGAATGTAGAAATAGACCAAGAAGTGGAAAATTTCTTTTTACGTTTCGCGAAGGAAATACGGGTTTTAGAACCCGAATCCTTGGTGGAGAAAATTAAACGGGGAATGGAAAAAGGAATCGAAAACTACAAAAACACGTCGGCAGGTAATTGAAAAAAATCTCTTAGCTTTTTGGCCATCTTCAACGTTATCTCGCGCTTACCTGAAAGAACAGCTGATACATGTCCTTTGGAACCAATCAAAGGAACTAAATCCTTGGATTTGATTCCCATTTCATCCATTTTTTGAATAATCACTTTAATGGGATCCGTATTTAGATAAGGATAATTCCGATCATCATAATCCTTAATCAATACGATCAATAACTCGAGCTCATCGAGTAATGGACCTTCTTCCTCCGTATGAAAAATCTGCATCATGCGTTTTGCGGCTTTTTCATAATCTTTATCGGTTTTTAAAACTTTCCATTTCATAACATTACTTTTTAATAATTTGGGGGGCAAAGGAGATTCGTTCAGCATCAATTGAATCATAAGATTGGTGGTTTCCAAACCAAATGATATAACAAGCTCCCTGAATAAAATTCTTCGAAACAATCAAACGATAAGCATTTCCTTTTATATTGAATACAACGCAATTATTTCCAATGATACTTGCGGAACGATAAACAGCCTTGATTTCATTAAAGTTTGAAAACTTATGTAATGCAAATTCATGATTCCAATTAAATAATGCATGAGATGCATCAGGGTATGATTGCATGTAATGATTAATCGTTCTTTTAAGTAAAATCTTCATAGCAAAATTACCACAAAGTTTGCAAAATGCAAACTAATTTAAATCTTGCATGAAGATAAATACTAGGCTAAACGAATGATCAATTAAAACTGATAATCTAAATATTTATCAATTTATTGAAGCCAAATCCCCTCATCGAACCGAAGAGATTTCGCCTTCGAATAATCAATTCCTTTACCAGAATCGAGTATAAATTTCAAACCCTGCCAAAGATGATTTTGAAAAACAGGATCCTGGTAATTTGACTTATCATGTCCGAGTGTTGTCACCCAAACATGGCCACCCTGAAAATTTTGCGTCCAAACAGCAGGAAAATATCCCTTAAACGAACCGGCGTGTTGATTCACAAGCTCCGATTGCTTTCCATCCAAACTGCTCAAATCATGCATCATCAATACCTGAATGCCGGGATATACCTCTTTCCCAAAATAACATTCATCCTCCTTGGTCCATGACATAGGCACGTCCTTCATGGATGGATGCGATGAGGCTATGTTGATTATCCGAAAAGGCTGAAATTTGGCATGCCAGGAGAAGGTTTCGCCAACGAGCATTTTGAACCAGGTCCAATTGCGTTCCGTACCTGTCACGGAATGGACTCCAACAAAACCGCCTCCGCCTTCGATGTAGCGTCGGAAAGCCAAGCGCTGGGCATCCGTAGCAAACACATCATTATTCGTACTCGTGAAAATCAGTGCCGCATATTTCGCCAAATTCGCCTCCGCAAACACCGCAGGATCATCCGAAACATCAACCTGAATCTGATTTGTCTTGCCTAAACCTTGAAAGCAAGCTACGGCAGCTGGAATATTATCATGCACGTAGCCAGGGCCATTTTTGGTATAAACCAAAACACGTGGTAAAGGCTTAGCAAGGCCACTAAAAAATGCAAATAGACATAAAATTAGTAATCTCATAAGATTAGGGTTTAACGCCGTATTGGTCAACTAAGTAGATAATAGCGGCAATATTAATGGCTCCCAGTAACAATTCCCGCTTATTCACATTTTCGAACACATCCGTCTTGGCATGGTGTAAATCAAAATAACGCTGGCTGTCCGGTACCAAACCTGCAATAACAGTACTCGGATTAACTTTAGCCAAAGGCCCAATATCCGTTCCACTTCCTCCAAATGTCACCTCACAACCATAAGGTTTTAACAGCGACGACCAAGATTGAAATTTCTTAAATGCCTCCTTAGATGCCGTCATACCAATCGACCGAGGTGTAAATCCGCCCTCATCACTCTCCAAGGCCAAGATGTGATTCTCATTATTCAATTTTGCTTGATTCGCATATTCATTGCCTCCGCGTACTCCATTCTCTTCATTGGCAAACAACACAAAACGTATCGTACGCTTAGGCTTATAATTCAATGCCTTCAACACACGTAATACTTCCATCGTATGAACGACACCGGCGCCGTCGTCGTGTGCACCTTCGTTGACATCCCAACTATCCAAATGCCCACCTAAGGTAATGTATTGATCAGGAAACTCAGACCCTTTCAATTCCGCGACCACATTTTGATCATTTACATCGGGTAAGAATTGACCATAGGTTTGCAACTGAACTTTCACCTGACTTTTCTTGGCTAAAGCATACAACATTTTCGCATCGTTTGGCCCCAAAGCAACTGCAGGAATCTTGGGATATGCTTCATCATATACCATGCTACCCGTGTGAGGTGCATTATCAGGCGCCGTACTAAGCGAATGAATCATAATACCAAGCGCTCCATATTTAGCGGCACGAGAAGCGCCCGACCGACGATAGGCTCCGCTTTCCCCATAAGCACGAAAAGTCTGAATTTTCGTTTCATCAAAGGCACTGTGGAAATACACAATCTTGCCTTTCACCTCATCCTTCCGCTTCTCCAATTCATCAAAGTTGGCCACCGCCAACACCTCCGCCTCAATCATTCCATTTGATCCCATGGAATTACCCAAAGCCAACGCAGCTAAAGGTTGAATACGTGCTTCTCCCTGAACACCTACGATTGCAGCAAAATCAGTTCCTCCTCGCTTCCAATTGGGCGACTTACAAGCCTGAAGGAAAACTCTATCAGCACCCAAAAGTTCTAGATTACGCTTTCCCCAAACAGCAGCTTGTTGCTGCTGCGGCGAACCCGCTAGACGACCACCAATCTTCTTCGTCAATTCATATAAAAGATCATAGGCTTTGCCGTTGGTCATAATCTCATCCGACATTCGTTTAATGAATAGACTATCTTGTTGGGCGATAGCAGAAAAGCCGACGAATAATGTCAGGCACAGGGAAGTAAGGATTCTCATAGAAATTTTAGTTTGTAATGAATATTAAATATAAGCATTTTCAAAATTGGGAAATGCATGACAAATCCTTAATTTTTGGATAAATCTAAAAACTTCCATGCGCAAATTCTTATTCATTAGCTTACTCTTCATCTCAAGCACAATCTCAGCACAGAATAATCAGGAGAAACCCGCTATCAAACAAGTCATTCAGAACATGTTCTTCGCCATGCAAACCGGCGACACGGCATTATTTCGTTCTTGCTTTGCGCCTACGGTTGTTTTTCAAACCATTGTTACGAAAGACAATCTAACTAAAGTGAAAACGGAGGATTTTGAAGCCTTTTTAACAAGTCTGACCAAATACCCCAAAGGTGCCCTCGATGAACGTATCAAATTCAAAAGCGTGCAGGAAGATGGTACGTTGGCCATCGCTTGGACTCCCTATCAGTTTTTTTACCAAGGTAAATTTTCGCATCAAGGCGTAAATTCATTTCAATTGGTCAAATTAGGCGATGCTTGGAAGATTCAGTACTTGATAGATACCCGAAGAAAATAACAAACAAATTGTGCCCAACACCGTTAAGCTATTAAACCTATTAATATGAAATACATCATTGCCCTTCTATTTCTGTGCATTTCCCAAATCCATGCACAGCAACCCAATATCCACACCAATCAGATCAACATCGCCCGCGACAGCTACGGCGTTCCCCATATTTTCGCTCCTACAGATCCTGAAGTAGCTTATGGATTGGCCTGGGCACATTCCGAGGATGATTTTAAAACCATTCAAACCTTGATTCTGACAGGGAAGGGGAAACTCGCTACCTACTTAGGCAAGAAAGGCGCACCGGTTGATTATGTGTTTGGTCTTTTGAATACGCGTAAAGTGGTAGACCAACAAATTAAAGCGATGGTTCCCGCATTCATTCAACTGGTCCAAGGTTACCTCATGGGACTTGAAGATTATGCCAAAGCGCATCCGCAAGAAGTATTAAACAAACACGTATTTCCGATCCAATTAGAGGACTACATCGCTACGACTATGTTTTCGGTTGCTATCTTCTGTGGTGTCGATAAAACTTTGCCCAAAATTCTGGATGGGTCCATACCGCATCTTCCTGGCTTTACGGGGGAAGGCAGCAATGCTTTTGCGATCAAGAGCAATAAATCCACTTCGGGCGAAACGATGTTGGTCATTAATGCACACCAACCCATCGAAGGAGCCACGGCATTTTACGAGGCCCATGTACAAAGTGAGGAAGGTTGGAATATCTTGGGTGGTTTATTCCCGGGTGGACCATTAATCTTCCATGGCGTTACGCCCAATTTGGCTTGGGCACATACCGTGAATTTTCAAGATAAGCTTGATGTGTATCAGCTGCATACCGACAAAGCGCATCCAAGCCAATACGAAGTTGATGGAACCTGGATGAACTTAGAGAAACGTAAAATCAAATTGAACATCAAAGGAATTCCGTTTCCAGTGAGTAAAATGGCTTATGCTTCTATCTATGGTCCCACGGTGAAAACACCTAAAGGGGAGTATTTCTCTATTCGTTTGCCAGCCTTGTTTGATGCGGGGGCGTTGCAGCAATGGTATGCGATGAATCGCTCGACGAATTTCCAGGAGTTCAAAGCAGCATTGGGTCAAAATCATTTGCCCATGTTCAACATCATGTATGCGGATAAGCAGGATAACATCTTCTATATCTCGAATGGCAAGATGCCATATCGCAATGCGGATCCGAAATACAATTGGGCTTCGACCTTACCGGGTAATACGCGTGCGACACTTTGGGATACGTTTAAACCTTTGGATGCTTTGCCGCAATATACAAATCCAGCAAGTGGCTATTTGTTCAATACGAATCATTCACCCTTCCTGGCGACAAGTACAGATGAGAACTTAAATCCGGCGAAATTCGATAAATATGATGGATATGAGACCTATCATAATAATCGGAGCCAACGGGCCAAAGAACTTATTGATCGCTACGACAAGATTTCGTGGGAAGATTTGAAGCGGATTAAGTTTGACAGACAATTGCCTGAGAAGATTTTGTATCCCTATGGTTTAGATGCGTCGGTGCTATTTCGTCTTGAGGCTTCAAAATACCCGACTTTATCTAGCATCATTGTTGGTATCCAACAATGGAATCATGTGACCGACACGGAAAGTGTGGGCGCCTTGTATTACAACATCGCCTATTATCAGGCATCTAAGCTTCGTACGAATGGGTCCAAAGATCCTTTAAGTGAGGCAGAAGCCGTTCAATTATGCCAATATGTGAACGATTTCTTGATGAAGCATTATGGCCGACTGGATGTCAAACTAGGTGAATTTCAGCGTTTGGTGCGTGGAAAGGAAGATTGGCCACAGGCGGGTATGCCAGATGTTTTGGCAGCGGTTCAAACGGAAGCCTGGGGTGAATCCAAGCGCAAGATGAACAGCGGGGATGCCTACATCGGTTTTGTCAAATTCCCGAAAGATGGTGGTTTACCTTTGATTGAAACCGTAAACACCTTTGGGGCGAGTTCACACCCGGAATCGAAGCACTTCGCGGATCAGCGGGCGATGTACCAGACGCAGCAAACGAAGCGAATGACCTTGGATAAAGCTGAGGTGCTGAAGGCGGCGGAGCGGGTGTATCATCCGGAGTAAAATTATACTTGCAGTAATTTCTTTAAGGCTTCATAATGGACCTCGGCAATTAGGTAAACGGAAAAACGTTTATCGTCATCTGCCGTTTGTCGGACGATGACATCGTCCATGCGATAATGCGCCCAGAAATAGCTATTGATCCCTTTGATCAACTTCGCCCGCACCTGTCTTTGGGTTTCATAGGCGTATGACCCATAACCCATCATTTCCGTAAAATGCTGGGAGCTAAAGGCATGTCCTTTGGGATAATGCAAACAGGCATTTAAGAATGCAGATGCACCTGCCGGTAGACCATCCAAAGGCTCAGCGAAGCTTTCTTGTACTTTTTGAGGCTTTCTTTTTCGATATGCGTAAATACCTCCGGCGGTCAGGATCAAAATAGCCGCTGCACTATAACCCAATAAATCAGTAGGGTAGGGCTCGATGTAAAACGGCCCTTTGCGGGTGCTGAGTGATTTGAGTTTTTCGATGGAGATAGAATCAATTTTAATGATTATTTCTTCATTGGTTGGTGCATTCATTCGACGGTACGAATAGATATAGCCTTTATGATAGGCAAATTCAAAGTAACTATTAAACATGGGAATCACTGAATTTGTCTGATAAATGCTATTTGAAAGTGGATCTGCCCAAACCAAAATAGGCCCATTTAAAAAGAAATATTTCCCATCGATGAACTCAGATTCAAGCCTAGTGATACCTGAACTTTTGATTAGGTCGACATTCAATTCACCTTTATAAGTCCAATCATTTTTTTGTATGTCTTTTTCAAAATACTTATACGTCATATGTCGCTTTTCGGTTTCATATAAGGCAGGAAATTCGATAACACTTAACACATTACGATTCTCATCATATCCACCAAAATCTCTTTTCATCCAACGTGGACCCATTTCCAAAGGAGCAGAAGTCATTTCCCACTCTTTTGCCTTAAATGAAAAATAAGTAGATACATTGTTTGCATGCCAAAATCCCATACCACCATGGCTGAATAGGGTATCATTTCTGAAATATTGTATGGCTTGAAAGTTATAACCTCGATAGAATGAATTATCTAATCGTTTTAATGTCATTTTCTGTAGATCGAGCAGATACACCTGTTGGGTCCCCAAAATACTTAAAACTAAAGTTTTCTTATAATTGAATGCCAGTACAACGGCATTATATGGCAAATCCTTTGGTATAATCTGGTCGAAAGTCAAACGACCCAAAGATTCCCAATTCCCTATTTTATTTTCCTTAGTTAACACTGCTGTATTTAAATCCAAGCGATAATGAAGCATTTCACTCGGATTACGAAATTGTAATTGACCAAAACCTGATAAACCAAGAAGGAGAAAAAGAAATAAAAGAGCTGATTTTAAGCTTCGCATGAAATAATGGAATTCAAACTTTAATTAAACGATTTGAGGCAAGATATCCACCAAGAATTTATTATGTGGTATGCAAATTGTGTGTATTGCGTGAATTACGTAATAGGGTCTTTTATTCTTCGAGCAAAATAATAGGTTTGGGAAAATTCATTACGAACTATGCCAAGAAAGGAATTAGAACGCTTTGATTTAAAATTAGATATTAATCAGTCTGAAACGGCTCATTTATTAAGCAAAAAAAGAGGGTATTATGTCTATTATAATATGCCAAATCGCGAAACTAAGCCTTTGAAAATTCACAAACACACTTGCGGAGAATGTTTTTACGGAATAGGGAAACAACCGAATGCTTTACCAGGTAGAAATGGTGTATGGATTGGGCCAAGCCATTCGATAGAAGCTATGATCACAATTATCCAAGACATTTTCAGAACAACTCCTGAGATTTGTACGTGTTGTCAAAATAATATTCATTTAAACAAAATCAAATAATATGGAAAACGTAGTCAGTAATTTTGAAAGTCCTGAAATCAGCATAAAGCTAACCGATGAGAAGCTTTACATCAAGACCTTATCATCATCAGAAACCTTTGCTCTTAGATCGATCAATGGTATAGGGATTGTTGATTTAGTTGACAAATATAACCAAGAGTTAATTGCATATAATGCTAAAAAAAGTGCGCCAATCGCATATTATATTTTTGGAGGTTTATTTTTAGTCGGAGGATTGGCAAATTTTGCTAAAGATGCAGGAGCTGCAATAATGGGTGTTTTAATAGGTGTCGGAATTATCTTTTGGGGCTCCACAAAGCAAGGAACTGAACCCAATTTACAATCTGCAGTAAGAATCATGATTAGTGGAATGAATCGCGATTTTGAATTTGATAAAGCAGGATCCTATACATCTCAAATTGCAGAATTAGTTATTAAAGTAGAAGAGACATTAACTGCTTATCATAAGAACAATAAATAATGGGATTCTGGGACACATTCGTTCGTGTTTGGCAGGTTCGGACTTCAGTTCGAATCCAACAAAGCATAGAAAATTACCTGCATGAACGAAAACGAGTGAATGAGTTGAAAGCCAATATCCCCCACATTCTAAATGAATTAGAAAAAAAGAATGAGTCTTGGGAAAGTCAAATGAAAAAATTAAAGAAGTAAATTATGTTAGAAGCTTTAAAGAGGTTATTTGACTTGGAAAAAAAAACAATTGAATGCAATCAATGTCAATCAATGATCGATTCAACTTATGTATTCTGCCCTAAATGCCAACACCCAACTGAAAATTATGGCAAGCCTATTGATTACAAAAAGAAATTCTCACAATTATTAATCATTTATGGTGGTATGTTTATTGTAGTCAGTAGTTTCTATTACATGTCAAGTAACCTTGGATTAAAAATATATAAAATTGAAAAGGTTAAAAATGAACAACAAAATGCAACATACCAATGCGCTGGATTTGGGACAGAATCATGTATAGATAAAGTACGATTAAACTTTGAAAATACTAATAAAACTATTTTGGGGGAAGAATACTTAGGTAATGGTCAATTCGGTTTTACATTCATTGACCGTAATCATCCAGGAGCATTTACAGCTAAAATAAATACAGATTGTAATTGTACTATTACTAATGTTCAAGTTTCCATAATAAGATGAACTAATTAAATCTCAATAATTAACAATACAAATAAAATGGAACAAAATACGTACGCACTTTCTTTTGGAATTTTCTTTATGATTTTAATAGTAGTTTATATTTATTATGAATCTTCTAAGCATAATGAGAGAATTTCGAGAATATTGGGTTTAATATCAATCCTACTTTATGGTGGATTGATAACAAGTTCGATCACTTCTTGTGAAAATTCCAATATAAATGGACTATATCATGATTCGTTCAACAATAGTATAGAATTGCAATCAAATGGGAATATTCACTATTCTCAAATAATAGGGAAGTCAATAGCTTGTCATACTACAGGAACTTGGACAAAACTAAATAATAATCAATTGAACATTAAATTAGATATTAATTCAAATTGTTTATTCAATCAACGATATTCAGGCACTTGGGAAATCAAGGATTGCTACAAATATGGGCAGAAAGAAGCGGGCTGTTTGGTCAAAGGAAATGAGTACTACTTTTACAAACAGTAATTTCAAATTCATAATCATAAAAAAACATGACTGAAGCATACATATTTCTATCAAGCTTTATCATTTTGGGGGGAACATTTTTAGTTGACTATTTAAGTAACCGTAATTCAATAAATAAAAACAAATATGTTTTAGGAGTATTGTATTTATTAGTTTCAACGGGACTTATTATTCAATTGACATATTATTTACATACAAATTCAAATACAATTTTGAAAATCAGCTTTAGAGATAAAGCAGTGATAGTCAATTTTAAATTATAAGATATTACGAACCCAATAAAAATGACATGATAATTCATCACCCTTGGTTAGTTCAATACCCAATTGAAAAAGATTCAAAATACTTAATTATAGGGACTCATCCGCCAATGCCATACAAAGGAACACTAAACTATTTTTATGGCAACATGAATGAATTTTGGCGTTTTTTGGATAAGGTATATCCAAATTCTAGACTATATAACAACAATCAAGTTAAACTTGATGATATTTTAGCCTGGCAAAAACAATTTAAAATTAGTATTACTGATATGGTATTTCAAACCCATGTAGAAAGGTTCAGCACGGATGAACAAATGGGAAGAATTGACTTAAATGATCTTAATCCTTTTTTAGAAAACTGGATTAAAGAAAGTACTATTGCACGAATCTATTTTACGAGTTTTGGAGGTTCAAAATCTGCTAAAAACCTTTTCAAAAAATGGCTTAAAGAAAAATTACAAATTAAAGTAAAATTTGAAGGGCACGTAAACGAAATAAATATATTCGGTCGAACAATTGAGCTTATTGATCTTTTCTCTCCATCGCCCACAGCAAGAAGAAGTGCACCAAGAATCGAAGAATATAAAAAATGGAAATTAAATCAATCTGAAGGCGAAGATGACTACGATTCATTTAGAATCGCTTGGTACAAAAACTATTTACCTAATTCTAATTAAGTCAATGAAACATTTTATAGAAATTTTCCTACGGGATAAAAATTTGTTTAAACGTATGACGCTTAAAGATTGGGCCAGAGAAAACCAACACGAATTCCCAAGATTCGGTTTTACAAACAATACTTGGGATATTCCAACAACCCATCAAATCCGGAACTTGCTCACCTCAAATTATAATTACCAAATATTTATTGAAAGTAACATGGTAATTTTGAGACGATAGATTATAAAAAAATCCCCACGATCGCTCGTGGGGATTTCCATTTAAAATAAGTTGAGTTCCTACTTGAACCCAATCTCACCCAATCCTTTGTGCGAAATAACAATCGCCTCCAAAGGTGTTTCGTTCACACAAGCATCCTGCTCTACATAGTAGTATTTCATGCCTGCAAGGTCCTTGTTGGCCAACACACGTTTGAAATCGATATGTCCTTTGCCCACTGGCGCGAAACGACCTTGATCATCCATGTCCTTCACATGCCATAATTTGAAACGGCCTGGATAGCGCTTGAAGTAGTCAACTGGATCAGCACCTGCTTTTGTTACCCAATAGATGTCCATTTGGAAGTTCACATATTTTGGATTGCAATGCTCTAATAAATAATCAATCGTCACAATGCCTTCTGAATCCTTCACATATTCAAAATCGTGGTTATGGTACAATAACTCCAAACCAGCCGCATGACACTTCTCACCCAATTTGTCCAAAATCTCGGCCAAATTCTTCGCGCCACCTTTCATGGCCATTTTCTTATTCACGGCATCATAGGTAAATAAGCCCATTGGAGGAACAGGAACAACAAAATACTTGAAACCCGCCGTTTTCAAATCAGCGATTTGTTGGTCAATGTTCTCAAAATTAACCGAACCTTGGTGTGCTGAAATCGGATTCAAATGCATTTCGTCCAACAAAGCCTTGAAATCAGTAGGAGATAGGTTGTAAAACTTACCATTGTTATAACCCGCAGATTCGATATTCGCATAGCCCGCATCCGCAACCGCCTTAAGCGTCGCACGTGCATCTTTGCCCATCTCCGTACGCACGGTATAAAGCGCTAATCCACCAAAAGGTTTATCTGCAAATTTAAAAGATACCAGTGCAATCGATACGACCGCACAAAGGCCTAGCACGAAGCCCAGCGATTTGTTCATTTTCATCGTTAATAGTTTTAGGTTAAAATGAGTTACAAAAATAAGAGAATGTTTGAAGGGAAAAAATGATTCTCTGAATTGTAGGGACTTTTTATCAAAAAGATACAATTATAAGAGTGAAGAGTTAAGAGTGAAGAGTTAAGAGGTATCGTTACATTTAAGAGATCAAATAGATTGACGCAATTAATAGGCTTATCCCTAACCAATGATTCAAACTTAACTTTTCGCGGTATAAAAATTGACCGACCAACAAGGAAATGATCAATTGAAATTTACCAGCAAATACAATTTGCGTAATACTCGCAAATTGATAGGCTACATGCAGGAGTACAGATCCCATCACCAAACAAAATGCTAGAATCAAGATGGGTCTTTGGGGCATATAGGACCTATGAATTCCCTGCATCCAAATCATCAAACCCACCATACTGGTAACACTTAACTCCAACAGAAAAGTAAATCGTAAAACGCCCAACCACGAAATAGGATACTTAAATAGGGTATAGGACACACCCCAAAAAAAGGATGCCAACAAGCCTCCCACCATGGCTTTCATGAACAGTTTGGGAGATTTAAACCGAATTTCTTGTTGGTAGATTAAATAAATCCCAAGCAAAACAAGCAAAAAAGCGCCGTAATAACTGTTTTTCCAATTTTCTCCCAATACAAATACAGCAGTTAACAAGCCAAAAATATTGAGTGAGCTTAATGGTATGACCAAGGAAACAGGGGATTCTTTGACCGATTTGACAAAGAAATACAAACCCATTCCACTGAAAAGACAAAGCGCGATGCTCAGACTTACATGATCAAGGGTTAAAGTCGGTGAAATACCCAACCAAGGCTGAAAAACACCACTATAATAATCCAACAAACAACAAATAAAAAAGAACGTACATGAATAAAGCCCCCGTACAAAAATAACAGGCAAAAATGGTTGATTCGCTACGGCCTTTTTCCAATAAGCATTGCTAAATCCAAAAAAACACGAACTCAAAAAGACAGATAAAATTCCTAGCATGTTTTACAACATCGTATTTAACTGGGCCCATTGATTATCTACCCATCCGTATAAACACGAATATTTATACAGGGGATTAAACTTTGCCATTGCTTGAGCCATTTCAATCTTGTTATTTTTCATTAGCCAATACCTCGCCCTTAACAGATAATAAACATTTAAATTTTGCTTCTCAATGAAGGTAAAATTCATTCGAAGTTCCTCAAAACGATAATGCTCAATCAAATCAATCTGCGTGATGTCCCGACCAAATACTTCCAATAAGCGGTAAAAAAACACCAAATAAAACAATTGATCCTTCACCGTTTGTAGGCTTTCAATCATTCGAACACACATGTTATAATCATCATTCAAAATTAAATTCCACGCAGCCAATCGCCCCTTCAGAATCGGATGATAGCTTACCTTATTTTCCGTAAAAAGTACATTGCAGGTATTTAATAATTCCTGCGCACGTACATTTTGTTGCTTTAAAACGGCCAATTGGACGAGCATCAAATGCTTGAAGAGTTCCATATCTTCCACAAGATCAACAGAAGCTGCCATAAGCCATCGACCATAATATCCAGTCAACGCCTCCTCATCGACAAATAGTTGCAACAAAACCCGTTGGGCCATTTCATTATGTGACATTAATTCTTCCACAAAATCAATGACAATTTGATTTCCCTGCTTACTTTGTATGAAGATAGACTGAAAGGCAACGTATAATTTCCAAATAGTTTCCTCTTGATGAAGGTTAAATTGGGTTTCAAAAATGGCCTTCAATAATTGAAAATTCTCCACCTCAATACACAAATCCACAATGGATTTCAATTGGTATACCTCATCCCAAGCCTTAAACTGAAAATCTTGCACAATGCGCAATATGACTTGATCATCCTGCTGAATACGCAATCGATTCAAAATCAATATATCATTGAAAAAATCAACTTCTAGTTGATTAACTGCCTGCTGGAAGTCGGCAAAATCTTCATAACCTAAACTTTTGCTAATGCAATCCAAGGTAAATCGAGAAGCTTGATGAGAACCTTTGATGATCCCAAAAAGTCGACGAAACGTATTATACGAAATTGAAATTCTAGCTCGGGTCAAAAGTTCCTCGCTGAATCGTTGGCACGCATAGGCATCTACCAAGTGAATACCGTAAACTTCATGAATCAATTTTAGAAACCACTTTTTCTCTTGAACAGAAATCGGAATAGATGCTGGCATAAATCATTTTTAGAACCTCGAATCAAGATAGTATTTTCAAGATGATTTTGCTAAAATTTTTAAAATAACAGAAGCTAATCCATTGATATTCATGCGTAAACTCCCGCACTTGAACTCATTTGGACAAGCTTGGACGCTTTTGGACACCTTAAATATTAAGTCATTTTTTTTGATTTGTGCATAAACCAAAACATAAATAAAATAACTATGGCAACTATCAGAGTAATTAAAAGCAGTTCTGTACAAAGTATTAAGGCACAATTCAAAAAAGAATTCGCTTGCTCAATTCGAATATATCATGGAGCTAAAATGGCTGATGAATCGATGAAAATAGCTGAATTGTCCAAAACAGATAATCCTGGAGGAGAATTAGAAATTGGGCCTAAAAGCCGTGTTGAAAATGTTGAAAAGTATTTTCATGAGACGTTCGGTATAAAGGTTCAAATTTCTAATTCAGATGATTCGAAACTTGCTGATAATAGTATGACACTCAACCAAGCTGGAAAAGCCTAAAAGATATGACTTCATCATCTGACTTATTGAAAAAAAGGCGCGAGCGTGAGAAACTTATTGAAGCAAGAAAGAGGCTTAACGATCAAAAAAAACGTGAACGAGAAAGACAGATTTTAGAACGCAAAAAAATAGCAGAAGCTCGTAAAAAAGAAAAGGAACGACAACAACTTGAATGTAAGCGATTGGCGGATTCTTTGAAGTTGGAACGAGAAAGAATTGTCAATGAAAGACGACGGCAAGTAGAAATCAAGAAAAGAGAAAGGGAACGAGCTAAAATTGAGAAAATTAGGCAAAATCAAGAACGTAGAAAACTCGCTTTAAATCAAAAAATAGCGTTGGCGAAAAAACGAGAAATGGAAAAAAAAGCAACCGCGCAAAGAAAAGAAAAACGAAAAAAATAAGACCATGGGCATTCTTAATTCAATTTTTGATCATTTTGAAAAGGCTGAATTTTCAATTTCACCTAACAAAAAGCTTAAAACACTCTCAAGGGATTTTCAAAAGGCCTTTGGGCTCTCATTAGTATTTTACAAGGGAAACATCATTGCAGAAGACACCTTGACCTTAGCCGCATTGAACAATAAATCGTCTGCTACAATTTTTACAAAAAGTACTGAAGAGTTGAAAATTCGCGCAAGTATGAAAGTCGGAAATGTCGAGGAATTATTTCTGAAGACCTTTGGTGTAACTGTTCAAATAAAAAATACAGATTCAACTAAACTTATTGACAACAAAATTACCTTGGGTGATGCCGTTAGAAATTCAAACTGACGATAATTGAACTTTTCAATTACAAATCATTCAGTAACTATTTAAACTAATTAATCCGAATAAAATGTCAAAATATCACATTACCGACGAGCAAAAATTAAAAGAAGTCATTTTTCATGACTATTTGTTAATTAAGCAAATGTCGTCACCCATGGAAACAAAAATTAAATTGCTCTCTATTTTGTTTTCAGTCAATCCGAACTGTTGGCGAGTGATTGGTATTAGCCCTAAAGCTTTAGAAATTTTCGCCAAACACAATTTCAAAAAGATTTCAAGAATGGGAATCAATCGATCTCATTTGGTACAGCGACATGATCAATATGAATCCATGCTGAATGGAGACTTTAAGAATGAATCAGATTTTTGGGAAGTTTATTTTAAGAATGATGTCACCATTTTATCTACATCTACCGAAAATATGAGCGCTTCAAATGCATTTGTCAAAGAAGCATTTACAGTACCATTAGATCAAAGACTGTTATTTAAGACCTCAGGATATGCATGGAAACACAAAAAGGAAGAGGAGGACTTCTTAAAACAACTATATCAATCGATTCATAACGATAAAAATAACTAAGTCCTAGTTCTAATTTCTACCTAAAATATAATCTATGGAAATCCTTATTTACATCTTAGCCGGATTTGTTGGTATCATAGCCTTCTTTATCACCTGGTCAATATCAAACTTTTTTATCCCACCTAGAGACTTTTGGTCCAAAAGCGGCTTCACCATTTTTACAACAAAATTTGGGATGGCATTCGGCGCAGCATTTTATACAGTTAGTCTCATTTTAATCTACTTTTCTAAATCATGACAATCATAAAATCCAATATCGTTGACAAAGCGATTTCAACACGTGCAGATGACTTGTTGAATATCGAAAAATATAGTTTGGCATTGTCTAACTTTATTTCCAACAGCGACACTCCGATCACGATCGGCTTGCAAGGGGAGTGGGGTACTGGAAAAACATCACTTATGTCGATGTTATATGAAGATTTTAACCAAAAATCTATCGCTTGTTCTTGGGTAAATACATGGGAATACAGTATGTTCAAAGGTCCCAATGAAACGACACCCGGTGTGTTAAAAGGAATGTTAGAAAAACTTGAGGAGACATGTAGAGGACGTAATTTATGGCTGGATAAGGATGAAAAAAACAAAAGATTCAAAAAACCAATTCAAATATTAGGAAATTTAGCTAATCAACTAGTAGCCAACCAATTAGGAGTGGATATAAAAAATGCCATATCAGATTCCAATGAAATAAATAAAAGGGTTGAAATTTCCGAAATAAAATCTACCATCGCAGCACTCATTGATGAACTTATCCAAGACCCCAACATTCCATTGGATCGTGTTGTCTTCTTTATTGATGACTTGGATCGTATTCCACCCACTGAGGCGGTTGAAATTTTAGAAGCACTCAAGAATATCTTCGATATTCCACATTGTATTTTTATTTTAGCTATCGACTACGAAGTTGTCGTCAAAGGGCTTGAAAGCAAATTTGGTGTTAAAACAGAAGAAAATGAACGTGAATTCCGATCGTTTTTCGATAAAATAATTCAAGTACCTTTTTCGATGCCGGTAGGAACCTACGACATTGAAAATTTCTTGATTGAGAAATTCAATTCACTGGGAATAGAAATCAAATCTGAAGAAAAAGAGCAATATACGAAGGCCGTTCGATTGAGTATCGGGAGTAACCCCAGAAGCTTAAAAAGATACCTAAACTCCTACAGCTTAATTAATCACCTGAAAGCAATTGAACAAGAAGAAAACCAACTACTAGGTGATGATTTTATGCTTTTTGTCCTGCTCGGGATTCAAATATCCTATCCCAAAATTTTTAGAACCCTGACACTGAAAAACAATTTCACTACTTGGGATAAATCATTCGGTAGTAAATTGGGACTCAATCCAGATGAAATCCAAGCCAAAATATCCATTTTCGGTGAAAGCGAATTATTAGATGAAGAATGGGAGCGAATCACTTGGGGAATTTGTCAAACTGACTCCTATCTAAAATCTCGAGCATTTACAGTCATCGAATTATTGAATCTAATACGCTCAACCTATCCTGACAATTTAGACGAAGAGCTAGCCAATGCCATGGCATTTGCCACAATAACAAGTGTAGATGACTCCAATGAATCCAAAGCTGCCACACAAAAAATAGGTAATAGGACAATATTTTCAGGATTTGAAGCAAAAATTGCCCAACTCGAATCTGAGGGCTTCAGTGAAAAATGCATTTCCAACTATTCATCATTTTGGAGTGCATTACACGAAAAATCAAAACAGGATTCCAAATACCGCATTTCTTTCGCAGAATTTGGAGCATCGTTTAATGATGATTCCAAAACAGGCCGTGGCAAAAAACAACTTATTTACACACGAAATCCTGCAAAAAAATCAAATGGCTTAGGTATTTGGATGAGTCCCAATATGGGGAATACCAAAGAATTAAAAAATAAAATGGAAAAAGTATTTCAACTTGATTCGAATGATAACCTATCCATTACTCCTAAAAATGAACTCTTAATTAGCGATCGAATAAATGTAGCCTATGATGATTTAGTCAATTTTCTTTTATCAGAAATAATTTAATTGATTATCAATTAAATAAAAATTAAAAAATTCACAAAATGATAGCAAAAAATGACCGTTAAATAAATATTCTTAATTTTTATTTTTGCATTTACCATTTTTTTTGCAATTTAAACTCCCCGATGAAAAAAATCCCATCGGATTCTACCGAGTCAGCAGTTAAGCTGCTAGACTCCCTAGTTCCTCCCTTAAAAACATGTAAAAAATGGCTCCAAAGCCTATAATCACAGCTATGTGGTCGTTTTTTGCTATTTCCCCCTAGTTCAGTTTTTAAAACTTTTTATTTTTCAAGCCAGCGCATGAAGCATCATGCTATGCTTGAGTTTTCACCTCAAAAAATGAAAAAATGGCATTTTTTGAGGGTTAAAAAATATTGCCCTAAAAAAATTACTCCATGTTCAACCAAAATCGTATGAAAAAGCACTTCACACAGCTTATGGCCGTATTCGCACTAACTATAAGTGGATTACTCGGCTTCCAAAATCATGTGCATGCACAAGGATTTACTATTTCAGATCCCACTCTAACAGAAAGCGGGGATTACACGGTCATTGTTTGGAAAGTAGAACAAACAACAAACAATACCGGGCTGAGTCATTTTGTGATACAAAATTTCTGTCTGCCCACGGGAAGTAACTTAACGGTAGAGAACTCTGCCGACAATGTCAACTGGAGTACAATCCCAAGCACAACAGCAGATGGAAGTACACAGGCTTGCCAAACCTTTGGATCTTTCTTGAAATTTTCAGGATCTTCAATAGCTAAAATCAATTATTACCGGGCGACCCTAAAAGGCAAATACATCCTTGTTGATGGCCAAAGCATTCTCAAATTTGGCAACGGCCAAGGAAGAAACAATGACGAATCATGTATCGTTGTCTCTACCAAAGTGCCAAAATTAGCCTCAAACATTGCTGAAACACAAATCAAACAAATTTGTGAAGGCGGATCGATTAATTTACAAGCTGCTTCTGGATTTACGAATTATGTCTGGAAGAAGGATAATGCCAGTATATCTAATAATTCCAACACATACAGCATCACGAATGCGGTTCCGGGAACCTATCAATACCAGGTAACTTATCAGGTCAGTGATTGTGAATCATTTACCGAGAAATTTACTGTGATTGTTGATGCCAAACCTAGTATTAGTTTAAGTCCAGCAAGCTTTTGTGCAGGGGGATCTACCAACTTAAGTGCTCTCATTAACTCTGAGAAAAAAGATGGTGTTTGGTCAATAGCGTCCGGAACGGGAACTATTAGTGATGGAAAATTATCTTCGTCAACCGCTGGAGAACTTACTTTAACTTATACATTATCTTACGGTAATGGGTGTTCGACCTCAGAAAATGTGAAGGTTACTGTGTTGGCATTGCCAACTGTCGTAGCCAATGCCTCTAAATCAGAAGTTTGCGACGGTAATAATGTTACTTTGTATGGTTCGGGCGCATCAACTTATACTTGGAGTCCAGATGTAACTGATAACGTTGCATTCAAACAAAACGTTGGAGCCGTAACCTATACTGTTACCGGTACGGATGGAAAAGGTTGTGTGAACACAGCAACAATCACAGTGACTGTGCTAGCTTTGCCAACTGTCGTTGCAAATGCCTCTGCTACTGAAGTGTGTGACGGAACTAGTATTACCTTGTTTGGTTCGGGTTCGCCTTCGACTAATTACACTTGGGATCCTGTAGTCACAAATAATGCACCATTCAAACAAAACGTTGGTACTGTGACATATACCGTTACTGGAACAGATGGGAAAGGTTGTGTGAACACAGCAACAACAACTGTGACAGTGCTAGCTTTGCCAACTGTCGTTGCAAATGCCTCCGCTACTGAAGTGTGTGACGGAACTAGTATTACCTTGTTTGGTTCGGGTTCGCCTTCGACTAATTACACTTGGGATCCTGTAGTCACAAATAATGCACCATTCAAACAAAACGTTGGTACAGTGACATATACCGTTACCGGAACAGACAATAAGGGTTGTACAAATACAGCAACTAAAACGCTAAAAGTAAATGAATTACCTACAATCAGCCTGACTTCCGATTTAGCTATTTGTTTTGGAAAATCAGCGACCCTTACTGCTGGTGGGGCTAATTCTTATCTTTGGTCAACAACTGAAACAAATGCAACTATAAGCGTTTCGCCTGAAACAAAAACGAAATATACTGTAACAGGTACCGATTTAAACTCATGTTCAGCGTCAAAAGATGTTGAAGTAACAGTTAACGAATTACCTAATGTCGTAGCAAATGCATCTGAAACTGAGGTATGTGATGGTACAAGTGTAACCTTATATGGTTCTGGAGCCACTTCATATACTTGGGATCATTTGGTTTCAGATAATGTTGCTTTCAAGCAAAACGTAGGTACCGTGATATATACCGTTACCGGAAAAGATAATCTAGGCTGTACCAATACAGCAACTAAAACGATAAAAGTAAATGAATTACCAACAATAAGTCTTACTTCTGATTTAGCTATTTGTTTTGGAAATTCAACTAATCTTACGGCATCTGGCGCTAATTCTTATGTTTGGTCGACAACCGAAACAGGTGCTACTATTAGTGTTAAGCCTGAAACAACAACGAAGTATACCGTAACGGGTACGGATAATCACTCTTGTTCTGCTTCAAAAGATGTAGAGGTAACAGTAAATGCTTTACCTATAATCAATCTTACTTCTGATTTAGCCATATGTATTGGAAACTCAACTAATCTTACCGCTTCTGGCGCTAATTCTTATGTTTGGTCGACAACCGAAACAGGTGCTACTATTAGTATTAAGCCTGAAACAACAACGAAGTATACCGTAACGGGTACGGATAATCACTCTTGTTCTGCTTCAAAAGATGTAGAGGTAACAGTAAATGCTTTGCCTATAATCAGTCTTACTTCTGATTTAGCAATATGTATTGGAAACTCAACTAATCTAACAGCTTCTGGCGCTAATTCATATGTTTGGTCGACAACCGAAACAGGTGCTACTATTAGTGTTAAGCCTGAAACAACAACGAAGTATACCGTAACGGGTACGGATATTCACTCTTGTTCTGCTTCAAAAGATGTTGAAGTAACAGTTAACGAATTACCAAAAGTCGTTGCAAATGCCACCGCAACAGAAGTATGCGACGGAACAAGTGTAACTTTATACGGTTCAGGAGCAACTTCATATTCTTGGGATCCTTTTGTAACAAACAACCAGGCTTTCAAGCAAAACGTTGGTTCCGTAACATATACCGTAACAGGAACAGATGCAAATTCGTGTAAAAACAGCAACAGCATCACCATCAAAGTAAAAGCGCTCCCTACTGTATCAGTCTCTCCAGATAAATCAATCTGCGTGGGAGAAACCGTAACGATTAATGCGACAGGGAATGCAACATCTTACCTTTGGACGCCTGGAAGCCAAACAAGTGCTGAAATAAGCGTAAATCCTGTAACAAACACAACTTATACAGTTGCGGGAACTTTAGACGGTTGTTCATCAAGCGCAAGCACATTAATTACTGTGAAAGCACTTCCGAACATCCTAATCTCCGGAAATAATACCATTTGCGCAGGTGAGACCGTTTCGCTAACAGCAACGGGAGCTACAAGTATCGTTTGGTCAACTGGAGGCCAACAAGGAAACTTACTTTCTATCAGCCCAACAAATACGATTACGTATACAGCAACGGGCACAACGGATGGTTGTTCCGCGACTGCTAGTTTTACGGTAACTGTGACAGAATGTGCCAAATTTGCGACATACACGCAAGGTTATTATGGTAACGTGGGAGGACTTGCTTGTGATGGATCAACTACCAAAAACAAATTGTTGGCCGCATTTTCAGGGGTAACATCTGTTACATTTGGGGCAACGGGAGGAAAATCATTTACGCTTTATCCAACCGATATCACAAGTGAAAATATATTCAAAATGTTACCTGGTGGTGGAACGCCTGCAGCTTTAAGCGCTAACAAAACGATAGGTTGGTCTTACAGCAAAGATTATTTAGGTGCCAAAAACTCCCCATTAGCCTCAAACGGAAAGATTACCAACAACCTTCTTTCCCAAACGATTACTTTGTGGATCAATAAACAAACTTCCACAGGTTTAGCTGGATTCAGAATGCCAAGTTCATTTACAACAGCCAAATTAATCTGCCCAACGAGCAACATTAACTATTCAGATACCAAAGAATTCAAAGTGGCATCGAAATTGGTTAATAAAACAGTGGGTCAATTATTGGATTTGGCTAATTCGGCACTTGCGGGAACATTAGGTTCGAATGATCCTAGCTTATCGGATATTTTCACGACGGTGGATATGATTAACAATGCTTTCGACCAAGGAAGAGTTGTAATTAGCAGCCAAACAACGAATTCCGTTGAAATCAAAACCATGTCGCGTGTGGTGCAAGAACAAACTGAAACGATTCAATCCGTTCAAGCATACCCGAATCCATTTAAAGGTACATTAACGTTCTCAATGACTCCACGGTACACGGGACAGGCAAGCCTAGATGTATACAATGTTTCAGGAATGAAAGTTGCCACTGTTTTTGAAGGCTTATTACAAGCAGGGGAGGAACAAAAAATTGAGTTCGCAATCCCTGAAGGCCAAATTTCCCAAACATTTATCTTCCTTTTCCGCCAAGGAAATGATGTCGTGCAAGGGAAATTAGTGAGTCTTTAATTAATTCGCCTAACTAGCAATCGGCCTTTTTGACCGAGTACTTTAATAATCAATTACGAATCCCAACAGCTATAAGGTTGTTGGGATTCTTTTTGTTACAATAACATTCATATTTTCACATAAAGAAAAAAGCATGTCAGCAGTATAAGCATGATTAAAGCCGACTTCCAATGGAAGGTAACATAGGCTCGATTCACATAGGCCAAAAGCACAATAGCCATCAATGTGACCACGTGCACATATAATTTAGGCTCCTCAAAATCATGCCCACGTGGAAGCGTTAGGCAAATGAGTGAATCCAGGATAACGCAGAAGGTGATGCTGTATTTGCGGAGGAATAACATGGAGGATATGATTTATTAGGCCAACAAGGTAGCCAACATAATACTAGATTGTTATTCGGTTTTTGAATATTTAGTTAATCCCATAATATGGGAATAAACCATAATCTGTTACAAATTGACTACATTTGAAAAAAACCTATTTAAAATGAAAAGATACAAATTCAAGCTTTTGGCTGCGCTAGCAGCATGTCTGTCGTTTCAAACCTTTGCCCAGGAAGTGGGGCAAGTGGAACGTTTAATTTCGCCAGAAATTACCCAATCAAACGATGTTATTTTCCGATTGAAAGCTCCGGCCGCTTCGTCTGTTAAATTATCAGGTAACTGGATGGCCATGGTCCCAAATCCTAATGGGCAAGGGGCTAGTCGGCAATTAGTCGAACTCGTAAAAGACGCCTCAGGCGTTTGGTCTACCAAAATTCCTGCCATGGCGCCGGAATTATATGGCTATACATTCATCGTGGACGGTGTGACAACCTTGGACCCCTCGAATTTAAAAGTTGCCCGTGACGGTACGTTTAGAACGGAAAGCCTTCTATATGTAGCAGGCTCCGCATCCGATTTATATTGGGCTAAAACTGGCCCCAAAGGGAGTATGCATCAAGTTTGGTATGATTCCAAAACCCTTAATTTAACGCGCAGAATGCAGGTTTATACGCCTCCGGGATATGAGGATTCCAAAGCGTCTTACCCTGTTTTATACCTCTTGCATGGGGGAGGGGGCGATGAGGAAGCCTGGCCAACCTTAGGAGTAGCTGCCAACATTTTGGACAATTTAATCAATGCGGGTAAAGCAAAACCCATGATTGTGGTGATGACCAACGGAAATCCAAATCAAGTAGCGGCCAATGTAATTAGTCCCAACATACCTGTAGCTAATTTGCCAGTAGGAGGCATGGGAAGTATGTTATTCGAAAAAAGTTTGGTGGCGGATGTGATTCCATTCATTGAAAATCACTACCGGGTGAAAAAAAACAAGGAAAGCAGAGCCTTAACGGGCCTGAGTATGGGCGGATTACAAACCATCAATACGTCCTTTGAACATCCTAATTTATTCAATTACATCGGCGTCATGAGTATGGGCTTTGCGGATTTAAGTCGGTTTGGCGTGAAAGTAGACGCATCCCAACGAGACCAACAAATCGAAGGCTTAAAAAAGGCCAATCCGGCGTTGTACTGGATCGCATGTGGTAAAGACGATTTCTTGATGGAAAGTGTCGTAACCATGCGTAAAAAATTGGACGAGCATGCGTTTCGTTACGTATACCGCGAAAGCGAAGGGGGACATACCTGGACAAATTGGCGGGTTTATTTATCCGAATTCGCGAAGATGATCTTTTAAAAAGGATTTCAGAGCCTTCCATTCGGGAGGCTCTTTTAATTTGACTACACTCGTGCAATAAGAAAATAAATAGATAACAATACCAAGAGGATCAATGCGAGGGGACAGCATATCTGTAACTTGAAAACAAAGTATATATAATCGAGTTGAATAAATGAACATACTAATCAGTCGATGGATAAGAAGGACTTCATGCAATACAACAATCTAATTTACAGCTTAAAGGAACTAGAAAGGGAATCTTGGGATCGATTGGTCATCGGCGCAACAAAAAGTAAAGATGCTTTTCATACACCTTGCATCGCAACGCTAAATCAAAATGAAGTCAGTATACGCACCATTGTTCTACGTAAGGCTATTCCATCTGAAAGAGAATTGCGTTTTCACACCGATATTAGAAGTAATAAATGGACTGAATTAGCCCAAAATGATTCAATTAGTGCCTTATTTTATGATGCATCCGAACGAATTCAATTAAGGGTAAAAGGAAAAGCTTTACTCCATTTCAATAATGAAATTACTTCCGAAGCATGGAATAAAACGACCTTAAGTAGCAGAAAGTGTTATCTAACTGATTTTATTCCATCGAGCTTTGCATTAGCACCCACAAGTGGATTAGCAGAACATATCGAACAGGAAAACTTTACGATGTTGGAAAGTGAAGTAGGTCAACAGAATTTTGGCATCGTCTCAATCATGGTTGAATCAATCGATTGGCTGTGGCTAAACCATGCTGGCCATCGTAGAGCTTTCTTTGATTACAAACTAGATTCTTTTCAGTGGATGATACCGTGATAAATACATTTAATTATTCCAAATCCAAAAGAAACAAAAAAGCCTGCAATTAATTGCAGGCTTTTTAAATTTAGAAGTGATCCCGCTGGGATTCGAACCCAGGACCCATACATTAAAAGTGTATTGCTCTACCAACTGAGCTACGGAATCATCAAGCCGAAGCTTGTATATCAATTGACTCACTCGGGAGTCGAAGGGAAGTTCGATCACTGACCGACCTTCATTTGCATTTCAAGCATTTTATTGCCTTATTGCGATGCAAAAGTAGTAGTGTTTTTCGAATTATGCAAGCAAGGCTTCTAAATAAAGTTATATTTTTTTGTTTTTTTTATCTGGGCGTAACACAATTTGCTTATTCCCAAATAGATAGAAAGCAAATTCATTTGGCAGATTCTTTGTTTAAATCCAACCGACTGCTCGAAGCCGAACGCATTTACCGGAAGAACTTGAATCCAAATTCAAGCGAATTCGAAAATATTCAGTTCAAATTAGCCTACATCGCCAAAGTAAAAAATGACTGGGTCAGCGAATTGTATCGCCTTTCCAGCATTCACGCCAAACAAAATACGCCTGCCATCGCAAATCGTTTGGCTGAAATAGGAGAGAAGCAACAACTCGACGGATACGCCGTTTCCCTCATCGATCAGTTCGAATGGATCTATTTCTCTATTTTTCCCTACCTTTTAGGCATTTTGTTACTCCTTGGCCTATACGCCATCATCATTCTGTTTCGAAAATACCTGCGCAATAGTAGGATCCCGCGAACTCAATTGGTCTTCCTTAGTGCTTACCTTATATTTCTAGGTTTATTCACGAACCTACCTGGCTTATTACGATTTGGCATAATTACCAAAGATAAAGCCTACCTGCGCGCACATGCATCCTCGGCTGCACCTGTCATGCAGATACTCAAGAAAGGAAATCGTGTGAATTACTGGAACACCCAAGATATTTGGGTAACCTGTATTGTAAACGGCCAAGTAGGCTACATCAAGGCCAGCGATTATTCGGCTATCAACTAAAGATGCAATAGCTCAAAGCTCAAATCCATCAAAATATCTCGGTCTGATTCCGCCGCACCAATGATCCCCTTGAATTTCAAGTCGGCATTTTTAATTGCCTCCAGCATCCTTACCACCTTCGCAATCGGATAATTACGCTTCGCCGTGACATAATCTCGGACAAAATAAGGATTAACACCGATCTCTTTGGCTAATTCATTATCCGACAAAGAACCCAAATCATGAACCATCAATACTTTAGAAAAAGTCCCAAACAAAGTCGCCAATAGAATAGGCAAGGGGTTTTGCTTGGTATTATCGGCCAAATAAAACGCTATTTTCTGCGCTTTTGCTACATTTCGTTGCATCAAAGCCGCTTGATATTCAAAAACATTATACTCCCGACTGATCCCCACATATTTCTCCACCTCCTCAGGACCAATCTCAGCGCCTTCAGGGCAATTGACAATCAATTTATCCGCTTCATGCGCCATGCGCTGCAAATCGGTACCCACATAAGAAACCATCAATTCCAAAGACGCTGCCTGAATCCCAAGCTTGTGTTGGGCCAAATAATCCTTCAACCACGAACCCACTTGGCCGTCCTTAACCTTTTTGGAACAAACGACAACGCCATTCTTTTCAAGGAGTGTAAGGATTTTGGCCTTTTCGTTCACTAAACTCTTGATCGTAAAAACTAAGAGCGTAGATTCCGTAGGCCGCGCGCAATAATCCTCCCAGGCTTTCATGTCCTCATTACCTTTGGCTTCTTTTCCTTTTGCCAAAGCCTCTAAAAAACTGGCTTCTTTGACAATAATGACCTGTTTATCCGCCATCATCGGGTAACGTCGCGCATACGAAATCACAGAACCCATGGTTTGATCCTTACCAAAAAGCACAAATTGATTGAAACTCTTCTCGGATTCCGTCAGTACCTGCTCCTCAAACGCATCGGCCAGTTGGTCGATAAAAAACGACTCATCTCCATGTATTACATAGATAGGCGCGTATTTTTTCGCTTTGATGTCTTTAAGTACTTCTTGAATCGTTTTTTGCATGACGGGTAGTCGCTTTCGCTTTCACAAAGATAAATAGAAGTTAAGAGTTAAGAACTAAGAGTGAAGAGTTGTTTTATAAATTTCAAAGGTTAGTACTTACCTCTAACTTCTTACCTCTTCACTCTTACCTCTTCACTCTTAACTCTTAGTTCTTAACTCTTCACTCTTAGTTCTTAACTCTTAACTAAAATTCTAAACTCTTTTTGCTACCTTTACCCCTCAAATCAAAACACCCTTTCATGCAAATTGCACCTAATTCCGTTGTTTTCATCTCTTATGAATTAGCATTTCCAGATGAGAATGGCCAACCGGATGTCGTTGAAATCGTAGATGAAAACGAACCGATGGTATTTATTCATGGCTTAAGTGGCCTACCAGAAAGCTTCGAAGCTAATTTACTAGGCCTGAAAGCAGGGGATACCTTTAATTTCAACATCGCAGCTGAAGATGCTTACGGGAACATTGATCCCAATGCAATCATATCTTTACCAAAGTCTATTTTTGAAGTGGATGGCCAAAAAGCCGATGATATCTTAAAAGTAGGTAATTATATCCCGATGACGGATGACCAAGGAAACCGCATGCAAGGTATGGTCGTTTCCATTGGCGATGACCATGTTATGATGGACTTCAACCACCCTTTGGCAGAAAAAGAATTAATTTTTACTGGAAAAGTTATCAAAATAAGAGAAGCTACCACCGACGAAATCGCGCACGGACACGTGCATGGGGAGGGGGGAGTACATCATTAAGAGTTAAGAACTAAGAGTTTAGAACTAAGAGTTTAGAACTAAGAGTTTAGAACTAAGAGTTTAGAACTAAGAGTTAAGAGTTAAGAACTAAACGTTGAAATTTTAAAAAAAACTCTTCACTCTTAACTAAAAAGATATGAAACCCTCCTTCGACTCCATCTACATGGATTTAGCACAGAGTTTAGCACTTCGTTCGCATTGTACGCGGGCGCAGGTTGGAGCTGTGTTGACCAAAGATACCCGCATCATTTCCATCGGTTACAATGGACCACCGCAAGGAACGCATAACTGTGACGAGGATTTTCACGAGGAAGGGGGATGCCCGAAAGACTCCAAAGGATCTTGTTCCTTAGCCCTTCATGCAGAACAAAATGCCATCTTATATGCATCCAAAAATGGAGCTTCTATTGAAGGATCTACCATTTATGTGACGCTTTCGCCTTGTATTTCCTGTGCGCGTATCATCTACAGCATGAAAATCAAAAGGGTAATCTATCTAAATAGCTACGCCGCATACAAAGGATTAGCTTCCGATGAAGGCGTGGATTTCTTGCGCAAATTTGGGGTAGAGGTACTTTCCTATAAAGACCTAGTGTAGAGACGCGATACCTCGCGTCTAAAAATAAAAAAGACGCGAGGTATCCCGTCTCTACAATCCAACGTCCAACGTCTTAAGTCCAAAAAAAAAGACCCCACAAATTGTAAGGTCTTTTTAGTAGCGGGGAGCAGAATCGAACTGCCGACCTTTGGGTTATGAATCCAACGCTCTAACCATCTGAGCTACCCCGCCGAAATATGGTGCAAAGGTAATCGAAAGGAGTAAGAGTCACAAATATTTTCTGAATACTTATTAAATTTGTATCGGATTTGCGATTCATCCGAATTCGTTTACCTTTGTTTAAAGGGACAATTTTTGACCCATCCATGAAAACCCCATTGCATTATGCCAGCTTCAAGCTACGAATTTGAATATGAGCTAAAAGCCTCGCCCAAAGTACTTTATCCGTATTTTAGCACGGCCTCTGGGCTTCAACAATGGTTTGCCGACAAGGTAACGGTTCAAACGAATCTCGGCTTTAATTTTTTCTGGGACAATGAAAATCATCCTGCAACAATTGTTCATAATAAATCGAACAAAAGCTTCAAATTAGACTTCACAAAGTCCGGTCAAGCCGCTCACAGTGCTTGCATTGAATTCAAATTAGATGTTAGTGAACTAAGTAATACCACATATTTGGTCATAACGGATTCAGCATCGACATTTAAGTCGGCCGACGACGCCCAAGAACTTTGGGATTATTTAACTGATAAACTCAAAGAGATCGTAGGGAGTTAGTATGCGTAAAATAGATAAATTAGTCCTAAATGCCTTTTGGGGACCCTTTGTCCTAACAACACTCATCGTAATTTTCATCTTTCTATTACGTTTGGTCTTGTTCTACTTTGCCGATCTTTTTGGCAAAGACCTTGGCGTGGGCGTCTATATCGAACTTTTCTTCTATTTTTCACTCATCACCTTACCACTAGCTTTACCTCTATCTGTATTGCTTTCGTCTTTGATGACCTTTGGAAAATTGGGCGAAAACTTCGAACTAACCGCGCTCAAAAGTGCTGGAATTTCCATATTCCGCGTTTTTAGACCTATCATGATCGTCGCTGTCATCTTGTCGGGCTTCATGTTTTGGTTTAATAACGTCGCCATGCCATGGGCCAACCTGAAAGGCTGGGGGCTCTTATATGATATCAAAACCACCAAAACAACCTTGAATATCAAAGAAGGAATCTTTTATTCCGACTTACCCGGTTATGCAATCAAGGTGGCAAAAAAGTACCCCGACAACAAAACCTTGAAGTCCTTAATCATTTACGATCATACGCATAATGATGGAAACCGACATGTGACATTGGCCGACTCCGGTTTAATGTACACCATGTATGGAAAAAAATACCTCGTTTTTGAATTGTTTAATGGCAAGGATTATGTGGAAGACGCAGATCGTGGGAGCAATTTGGACGCCTCAGATTTAGCAGTACACCATTTCAAAAAGAGTAAAATTGTGATGTCATTAGATGCTTTTGATTTACATAAGACCGAGGAAAGTCAATTTTCCCATTATGAAATCATGCGCAATAATATCCAATTGCAAGCCGACGAGGATTCACTGCGACATGTCATGCGAATCATGAGAAAAGGCTTCATTGGATCGGTAGGGCCGAATTTCTTGTATTTTCACAAGCCCATTAATCAATCCATCAAAGTTGTTAAAAACACGAAATGGGTAGCCGACCGATTGAAAAAAGGGCTTGCAGCAAAAACTTCACGCGAACCAATGGACATTGCGATCCAACAGGTGCAAAACATGCAGACATTCGCGCAAACCAACTTAACTTCATTAGAAACGCGTCAAGACAAACTCAAAACAACGCGTTTGGAATGGCATAAAAAGTTCACAACTTCCCTCGCCATCTTAGTCATGTTCTTAATTGGGGCACCTTTGGGAGCTATTATAAAAAAAGGAGGATTTGGCGTTCCGGTCGTTGTAGCCGTATCATTTTTTATCTTAATGTACATCTTAACCCAACAAGGTGACAAAATGGCTAAAGAAGGGAAGGTGCTCGTAGAGATTGGCGCATGGATATCCAATGGTCTCTTAACAATCATTGGTATGTATTTCTTAAAAATCGCGTTGAATGATTCCCGATTGTTCGAATCCGATTTCTACCGGGTCCTTTGGGAGCGGATGAAAAGTTGGAAAACACGTCGGCAGAAATATTCAAGCTAAGCATTTGCGCGTTCCGACAATTCTATGTACTTTTGCGAATTAATTTTTCAAACTTTATAAACTGGTAAAAGATGTATTTGTCTCCTGAAGTAAAAGAATCGATTTTCGAATCAAAAGGGAAAGCAAAGTCAAAAATCGATACTGGTTCTGCTGAGTCGCAAATTGCGTTATTCACATTCAGAATCAATCATTTGACTGAGCACCTTAAGAAAAACAAGAAAGACCATAGCACACGCTTAGGACTTTTGAAATTAGTAGGTAAGCGTCGTCGTTTACTTGATTATTTAACTCGTACTGATATCTCACGTTACCGTGCGATCATTGCTGAATTAGGTATTCGTAAATAAATACAAGCAGGGTTCCTTTCATTTAGGAGCCCTGTTTTATTTCTTTTTACCCCGTTTGAAATCATCAAACAAACATTCTACTCACGCAAGGTTGCGTGAAAATTTATTCCGAAACGTATGTCATTTAACATCATTACAAAGCATATTTCGATGCCTGACGGCAAGGAAGTCCAAATTGAAACTGGCAAATTAGCCAAGCAAGCGGATGGATCTGTTGTTATCAAGTCTGGAAATATGATGCTGCTCGCTACCGTTGTAGCAAACAAAGAGGCCAAAGAAGGCGTTGATTTCCTTCCTTTATCAGTTGATTACCAAGAAAAATTTGCGTCTAATGGACGTATTCCGGGATCTTTCTTAAAAAGAGAGGCACGCCTTTCGGATTATGAAATCCTTATCTCGCGTTTAGTTGACCGTGCATTGCGCCCAACTTTCCCAGATGATTACCATGCAGATGTACAAGTGTTAATCAATTTAATCTCAGCGGATGCCGAGGTTTTACCAGATGCATTTGTAGGATTAGCTGCTGCTGCTGCTTTGGCAGTTTCAGATATTCCATTCAATGGTCCTATTTCAGAAGTTCGCGTTGCAAAGATCAACGGAGAATATAAAGTTAACCCAAGCGTAAGCGAATTAGCTGGTGCTTCCCTAGAATTAATCGTTGCGGCTAACGCAAACGATATTTTGATGGTGGAAGGCGAAGGCGATGAAGTTTCTGAAACAGAAATGTTAGAAGCTTTACGTATCGCGCACGATGCAATCAAATTACAATGCCAAGCATTGAACGAATTAACCGTTGCTTGTGGTAAGACAGAAAAACGTACGTATTCACACGAATCACACAACGAAGAGTTGCGTGCTGAATTGTGGAAAAACTACTACGAGAAATACTTAGCTGTTGCTAAACAAGCTAATCCGAAGAAAGACGAGCGTAAAGCTGCTTTCAAAGCGATTGTTGACGAGTACATCGCAACATTGCCAGAAGATCACTTAGTGAACCTTTCAATGGCAAAAACATATCTTCACGATATCGAAAAAGAAGCGGCTCGCCAATTGGTATTGCAAGAGCGTTACCGTTTAGACGGTCGTAAATTGAACGAAATCCGTCAAATCACTTGTGAAGTAGATTATTTACCTACGCCACACGGTTCATCTGTGTTTACACGTGGTGAAACGCAATCGTTGACAACTGTTACTTTGGGTACGAAGATGGATGAGCAAATCATCGACCAACCGATGACACAAGGTTACAATAAATTCATGTTGCACTACAACTTCCCAGGTTTCTCAACAGGTGAAGTTAAGCCAAACCGTGGCGTAGGACGTCGTGAAGTAGGTCATGGTAACTTGGCTATGCGTGCAATTAAGAAAGTATTGCCTCCAATGGAGCAATTCCCTTATACATTACGTGTTGTTTCTGATATCTTAGAATCAAATGGTTCATCTTCGATGGCAACTGTTTGTGCGGGTACGTTAGCCTTAATGGATGCAGGTGTTCAAATCAAAGCGCCTGTTTCAGGTATCGCGATGGGATTGATCTCCGATTCAAAAACAGGTAAATATGCGGTATTGTCTGATATCTTAGGTGATGAAGATCACTTGGGCGATATGGACTTTAAAGTTACAGGTACTGAAAACGGTATCACAGCTTGCCAAATGGACATCAAAGTTCAAGGATTGTCATACGAAGTTTTGGCAGAAGCGTTAACACAAGCAAAAGAAGGTCGTTTACACATCTTGAACGAGATGAAAAAAGCGATGCCTGCTGTTCGTGCTGAATTTAAGCCTCAAACTCCACGTGCTACGGTAATCAAAATCATGAAAGACCAAATCGGTGCGGTAATCGGACCAGGTGGTAAAGTCGTTCAAGATATCCAAAAACAATCAGGTGCTACGGTAACGATTGAAGAAAAAGAAGACGGTGGATACGTAAGCATCTTCTCTTCTAACGGCGAAGCGATGGCTCACGCTGTTCGTATGGTGAAAAACATCGTAACTGTTCCGGAAGTAGGAGAGGTTTACGAAGGAAAAGTGAAGAATATCCAAGCTTTCGGTGCATTCGTTGAATTCCTTCCAGGAAAAGACGGTTTATTGCACATCTCTGAAATCTCATGGGATCGTATCGATACGATGGACGGCGTTTTCAAAGAAGGTGATAAAGTGAAAGTAAAATTAGTTGAGGTAGATAAGAAAACGGGCAAATTCCGTTTATCTGCCAAAGTTCTTTTACCAAAACCAGAAGCTCCCGCACAAGCGGAGTAATATTTTCAATTAATGGGCAAAAGCGAAACCTTTTGCCCATTCAATCTGTTGTAAGATCCTATGAGACAGCTAAAAATTAGCAAACAAATTACCAACAGGGAAAGTCAATCACTTGATAAATACCTGCAGGAAATCGGTAAAGTCGATTTATTAACTCCGGATGAAGAGGTAATCCTCGCGCAGAAAATCCGTGATGGGGATCAATTATCGTTGGAGCGTTTAACGAAGGCCAACTTACGTTTTGTGGTTTCGGTAGCGAAACAATACCAAAATCAAGGCTTGAGCTTAGGTGATTTAATCAACGAAGGTAACTTAGGTTTGATTAAAGCAGCACAACGTTTCGATGAAACACGTGGATTTAAATTTATCTCGTATGCGGTATGGTGGATTCGTCAATCGATCCTTCAAGCATTAGCAGAACAATCCCGTATCGTTCGTTTACCCTTAAACCGTGTAGGTTCTTTGAACAAAATCTCAAAGACTTTCTCGGAATTAGAACAAAAATTTGAACGCGAACCATCTCCTGAAGAATTAGCCGAAGTATTGGAAATCTCAACAGGTGAGGTTGTTGATACCTTGAAAATCTCAGGTCGCCACGTTTCCATGGATGCACCGTTCGTTCAAGGAGAAGAAAATTCCTTGTTAGACGTCCTTGAAAATGATTCAGAAGACAAACCGGATTCAGGATTGATCAACGACTCTTTGCGTAGAGAAGTTCAACGTGCTCTATCTACATTAACACAACGCGAAGCGGACGTAGTAACGCTTTACTTTGGATTAAATGGAGAGCATGCGATGACACTCGAGGAAATCGGGGAGAAATTCAATTTGACACGTGAGCGTGTAAGACAAATCAAAGAGAAAGCAATTCGCAGACTCCGTCATACATCACGTAGCAAAGCATTAAAAACATATCTTGGATAATTTTTAAAAGCCTCTTATGAGGCTTTTTTTTGCTATGGCCTACCCAGCAGGACTTGTGGATTTGATTGATGATTTACACCAACAAGGTGTAAATGAGGCTGTTATATGCCCCGGGTCGAGAAATGCACCTATTATGTTGGCACTCGTACGCCACAGCGGATTTCGCTGTTATTCAATTGCCGATGAGCGTTCTGCGGGATTTTTTGGTTTAGGATTAGCCTTAAAATCCAAGAAACCCGTCATCCTTTGTTGTACTTCGGGTTCAGCGGGATTGAATTTTGCACCGGCAGTGGTGGAAGCCTTTTTTCAGGAAGTCCCACTAATTGTGTTGACCGCCGACCGACCCGCTGAGTGGATCGGACAGTGGGATGGTCAAACCATTTACCAAAACCATTTATACGGTAAACATGTGAAGCATTTTGATTCCTTTGAGGCGTTTAAACCGCATCAATTGGTCCAACAAGCTATCCATTTCCCACAAGGACCTGTTCATATGAACATCCCGATTGCCGAACCGTTTTATCCGGCAAAAGGAGAGGAGCTACCTGTTCGAACGAGTCCAACTGCTACTCAACCAGTGAATCAAGTTTTTACTTGGAATAAAAGCCTGTTGAACGATATTAAAGATCAAAAAATCATGATTACCGTAGGCCAACGGCCTTTGGATAAAGTGGAGAATGAACTTTTCGAACAATTAGCCTTAAAAGGCATACCGGTTATTGGTGATGCAACTGCGAATTTGCCTGCTGCCTGTGAACTTCATCATGACTTATTATTGGCCAATGAAGCTCTTTGGCCTAATTACCAGGCAGATTTTCACCTGCATTTCGGAAAATCATTTGTCAGCAAACGCATCAAGCAAATGATGCGTCGATTTAAACCTACGAAATCCTACCTCGTTCACCCGAATCCCATCGAAAGACCGGATCCTTTTCAGTCCTTAACAGATGTCATTCAAACGGACAATGTGTCTGTACTTAAGGAACTTGTAAGCAAAGATTTACATGTTAATCCAAGCTTTAAAACATGGAATCCTGCGATTCAACAAGCATTTTTTGAAAAGAAAGCCTGGAATGAATTACACATTTATAATGCCATCATCCAACAAATTTCGCAGCAGGATGTGGATATTCATGTGGGCAATTCATTAGCAATTCGTTACATCAATTGGACGGAAGCCAAATTACATGGCACCGAGGTATTCTCAAATCGGGGTACGAGTGGCATCGACGGAAGTTTGAGTACAGCGGTGGGGGCGAGTCAGTCGACCGACAAACTAACTGTCGCACTTTTAGGCGATGTATCTTTCCAATACGACCGCAATGCGCTTTGGAACAATTATTTAGGATCAAATTTGCGCATTATCGTGATGAACAATGCTGGCGGGGCGATTTTCCAGATTTTGGATGGAGCGAAAGACTTAGCAGAGCTAGGCGAATTCATGGTCACAAAGCAAAATAATACGGCTGAAAATACGGCCAAAGACGCGGGACTAACTTACCTTAAAGCACAGAATTTCAGCGAATTGAATTCGATTTTGCCTGATTTTTTAGCACCGAACGAAACCGGAAAAGTATTGGAAATTTTCACCAATTCCACCGAAAATACAGCGGCATTACAAGCCTACATGGCATTATTCAAGCATTGATTTTTGCTGAATACGTTCCCAGTTCTTTACATACAGGGGATTTTTAGGATCGATCGCCAATGCCTGCTTCACATATTTACTCGCCAAATTCCAGTGCATCCGACGAATCTCCAAATAGCCTAAATTGTTGTAAATCAAATCCTTAAACTTCCCCGAAGCCAAAGCCTTTTGAAACATCTTTTCTGCTAAATCCAATTGGTCTAATTCCTGATAGACAACTCCTTGATTGATCATTGTCTCCACCGAGTTCTTATTCAACGCCAAGGCTCGATCATATGAAGCTAAAGACTCATTCCATAAGCTTTTTTGCATTTGAATATTGCCCTGCAATGACCAGTTGGCTGATGAATCTGGAAAATTCTTAACCAAAACCTCCGCAGATGCTAAAGCTTCATCGATTCGGTCCATCGATTGCAAGATTTCCGTTTTCTTGAACAGGGCGGGAGCGAAGGAGGCATCTTGCTCGACCGCTTTGCTAAAATCAGCTAAGGCTTCTTCATTTTTTTCGAGTGATTGATAAACCAAACCCCGATTGTAATAAGCATCAGGGAATTGTGCTTGCTTCTGTACAGCTTCTGTGTACCACTTAATGCTTTCGTGGTATTCCTTCTCCTTGTATTTCGTATTGCCGCGCAGGAAAAAATTAGTTGCTTCTTGTTTATCGCTATCCGTTTGGCAGGCAGTAAAAAGAATCGACAATAGCAGGATGAAGTACCTCGTTTTCATTTTAATATTTATCTTTGTGGCTCAAATTTAATTAAAAAAAGATGGCATACGCAGAAATGTTGACCGACAAAGGGTTAATGAAAATCGAATTTTATACAGAAGATGCACCTATTCACGTGAAAAACTTCATTGATTTAGCTGAAAAAGGATTTTACGACGGACTTTCATTCCACCGTGTGATTGCTGATTTCGTGATTCAAGGAGGATGTCCGGATGGAACAGGAGCAGGTGGCCCAGGTTATTCAATCCCATGTGAATTAACTGGAAACAATCAGTTCCATGACCGTGGTGTTTTATCGATGGCACACCGTGGACCTAACACAGGGGGTTCTCAGTTCTTTATTTGCCACTCAAGAAACAATACAGCTCACTTAGATCGCAAACATACTTGTTTCGGTAAAGTAGTAGAAGGCTTAGACGTAATTGATCAAGTACGCGAAGGAGATAAGATTCAAAGCGTTAAAATCATCCACGATTAATGCATTTCATCAAAGAAATCCCGCATCCCAATATGCGCATCTCGCTTTTTGAATGGAATTCAAAATACATTCTGAAGTTTGAGACGCCCCAACTCGAGCAAAGTTATAAATTCTCGGTATTGGATGTAGGAGGCCAAAAAGAAATAGAGGAGCTGGCAACCAGCTCCTCTTTTCAAACATTTGTGATAACAACCTTTCAGCAAATGTATGCTGAGATGGGTAAGCAAATCAATTAAAGACTCAACCACTTTTTACGCAAAGCCAATTGGCTTGCTGTCGGATTTTCTACCGACTGAATGGCAAAAGCTTTCATAGGAGTTTGAACAAGTGTCATCTCAAAGTTGCGTTCCAAACCATCGCGTTTCACGCGAAAACTTAGGACATCACCTACTTTTTTATCAGCCATTAATTTATCCAAACCGGCAAATTCTGCTTGGTTTACTTGGACAATTTCATCACCAACATTCAAGCCTGCCACAAAAGCAGGACTTCCTTTGTAAATTGATGTAATACGACCAGCGGTTGCAGTAAAACCGGCAAAAGGAACTGATTTACCCACATTCGTATCCGACCAAGTATAACCAAATTGATTAAAAATTGCCGCGTAATCTGGTGTTTTAACTCCATAAATGTAATCCTTGAAGAATCCAGCCGCCGAAGTTCCAGCCACCGTACTGAATGCATTTTCTAATTCTGCATCCGTAAAACCACGACCTTGCTTCAAGTAGTAATTTTTGTAAAGTAATTGGAACACATCATCCAAACATTTCGCACCATTCGTATTTTGAATGATCCACATATTAAAGATGCCACCTAACAATGCACCTTTGTCATAATATGACACGGTTGAATTGCGCGAGTTTTCATTTGGTCGGTAATATTTAATCCAAGCATCCCAAGAAGCAGATGCAGCAGATTCGATTTGTGTACCCGGCGTATTTTCAACACCTGCGATATCTTTGGCCAAATCGCTTAAATAAGCATCGGGAGCGACCATCTTGGTACGTAAATTGATTACATCCGCATAATAACTCGTGATTCCTTCTGAAAACCACAAGTTGTGTGTGTAGTTTTCATTCTCATAATCGAATGGCCCTAGGGCGATCGGGCGGATACGTTTCACATTCCATAGGTGAAAGTATTCATGTGCCAATAAATTTAGAACGCCTTGGTATCCCGCTGGACTTTCGTAAGCTGTCCGAGAAACCGAACAGGTCGTAGAATATAAATGTTCTAATCCACCCGTTCCACGCAAAATATTGTGAATGATGAATACATAATGATCACAAGGATGTTGGCCTACTACTTGTTGGGCCGTCTCCGCCATTTTTGTTACATCTGCAATGAACTTCAAGGAATCCACTTTGGCTTGACCAAAAAAGGCAATTTGGTGAGGAATATTATTTACTTTAAAATTCCAAACTTGTTGGTTCCCAATTTCAATCGGCGAATCGATCAACTCGTCTAAATCCTTGGCTATGAAATTGAAACCACCTACATTTTTCAAGGCCGTAGATACTTTTTTGAAGTCTTTATGAGGAACAATACTTAACTCCTGTGTTTGTTTAGCCCATTTGGCAACATATAAAAGGACACTTGCCGGATTGATGTAACCATGCGCATCATCGAGGAAAGAGGTACGAACCGATAATTCATAGGCATAAACTTGATAATGCACCTGAACCGTTTTGATTCCAGGTTGCAAAGCGATACGCCACGTATTTTTCGAAATTTTGGAAATGGGCAATACGGCATTTCCATTATGAGCAGAAACTTGCTCGACATTTTTGGCAAATTCACGAATCAAATAGGAGCCAGGTGTCCAAGCCGCCATCTTCAATTCAATGAAGCGACCGGTTTCTTTGCTAACATCCAAAGTTGTGGTAACATCGAAATAATGTGATTGAGGATTCGGCATTTGGATAAGGTGTTTAATCGGCGCCGCGCTCAAATTAAATCCAAGGAATAATAGGCCCAAGAGACCTAATTTCTTCATATACATAGGTTTAACGTTTATTAGATGAAATTGAAAAATTAAAATTAAAAAAATACCTCAAATCTTTTATCAATTGGGCATTTATTGCCCCAAAACCTTGAAAATATTTTCAGAAAGGCCAACAATATTTTGAAAGAAAAATCGTATTTTTGATTAATTGTGCATGCTGTAATCAAATGATAATGCTACTTAATAAAAAATCAACAAGCTGGATCTTAGTTCTTTTCATTTCTGGCCTAAGCTATTGTGCTCAAGCACAACAAACCTTTATTTATAAAGACCAAACCTTACACTTCCGCCAAGCGAAAGAATATTTCGATGCGAAGAATTATGTCGCAGCACGTGAGGAATTCAATGCTTATTTGGGGAGCATCGAACCGATGAGCAATGAGCAGTCAGGGCAAAAAGTACTAGCGGAATATTACATGACTATGTGTTCTTTGTATATGAGCCAACCGGAAGCAGAGATTCTTGCGGAACGTTTTGTGGCGAATAACCCAGAACATCCACAGGCAGTCAAATTATTGCGTGGGATCGGAACATTCTTTTATGATAATGGGGATTATGCGAAAGCTATTAAATACTTATCTCGGTCGTCTGATACTAATTTAGAGGCAAAATACCGTTTGGGGGTAGCTTATTATGAATTGAAAAATTATGTAGATGCATTAAACGTATTTAATGACATCAAAACAGAGCAGGATGAAGAATATGCATTTTCAGCTGCTTATTATGCGGCTGTTATTCAATTCAACGACAAGCGTTATGCAGATGCTGCGCCTGATTTCATCAAGGCTGAAGGAAGTAGCAAATATCGTCGTGAAATCGCTAATTGGGTTGCATTATGTTATTTCAACCAATCAAAATTCGCTGATTTATTGAATTATGCGGAGCCGATTTTAGCGAAAAAGAACTCAGGATATCGAGTAGATGAATTATCTCAGTTAGTAGCCGATGTGCAATTCAAATTGGATAAATTCGAAAAAGCAGCGAAAAGCTATGAAGTTTTAATTCGTGCGAGCAATGGTAAAATCAATCCATTGGCGCAATATCGTTTGGGATACTCGCTTTATCGCACGAAGAAATTCAACGAGTCGGCGAATCAATTAAAAGGATTATTAGCCTCTAAAGATAGTTTGAGTCAATACGCTGCATTTACCTTGGCTTTAGCGCAATTGAACGCAGGAAATTTAGCTGCCACATTGGATGCCTTCGAAGTTGCGAAGAAATTGCCATTTAATGCTGCAATCCAAGAAGAAGCGGCATTTAATCATGCCAAAGTTCAGTTAGACCTAGGACATGCATCCGAAACGATCCAAGAAATTCAAGCGTTTAACACGCAATACCCTAAAAGTAAATTTGCGGAAGAAGCGACTGAATTAGTTGCTGACGCCTTTTTAAACTCAAACAACTTAGAAGTTGCCTTGACGTATTTGAAGGGAATCACCAATCGTTCTGCTCGTTTAAACGAAGCATATCAGACCTTGAGCTACAATCTAGGAGCAAGAGCCTATAATGATGAGCGTTTTGATACGGCCATTGATTTATTCAATAAGTCAATTGAAACAGCGCAATCACCCCGTTACACAGCTTTGGCTACTTTGGGAAAAGCGGAAGCTTTAAGCCAATTGAAAAAATTTGAAGATGCAATTGAATTGTACAATCCGCTTTTGAGTGGAAAGGGGCAAACGGAAGATTTCATCCAACAAGTTCGCATCGGTTTGGCATTTGCATATTTCAATACGAAGGAATTCAGTAAGGCCAACAATTTATTTAAAGCCTATGTAGACCGTTTAAAGGCTACGCCGAATGCGAAAAACAATCCGACGATCTTGATTCGTTTGGCAGATACCTATTTGATTTCACGTAAATATCAAGATGCATTGACTTATTACAGTCAAGCGGCGGAATTAGCCAAATCAGAGAAAGATTACGCTTTATACCAAAAAGGAATGACTTTGAGTTATTTGAATCGTGATGCAGAAGCACGTCAAGCATTCAAACAAGTTCGAAGCAACTTCCCAGATTCTAAATATGCAGAGGATGCTTTATATCAAGAGAACTTAATCTTGTTTAATGGCCATAATTACAAAGAGGCGATTGCTGGTTTTACAGATATCATTGAAGCCAAAACTAAGAGTGAATTTTTAGCTTCTTCCATCCTAAAACGTGCACAAGCATATACAAATACTGAACAATACGAGCAGGCATTAGCAGATTACAAGCGTATCATCAATGAATTCTCAGGTGATAAGATTGCGAAAGATGCCTTGATTGGATTACAAGAGAACTTGATTAAAGTAGGCCGACCAGAGGAGTTTGGTCAAGTTCTAGAAAACTACCAAAGCGCGACAAATGCCGTTGAGGACGCAGAATCGATGGACTTGAAATACAGTGCAGCAAAAGGTATTTACGATGGAAAGAAATTTGATAAAGCAATTCCTGCTTTGAAAGAGTTTGTTGCCAAATACCCAACGGATGAAAATGTGGTAGAAGCCTATTTCTTAATTGCAGATGCAGCCGATCAGATCAAAGATTCGACTGAAGCTTTGCAAGCTTACAAAAAGGTGATTGAGCAAAATGCACATCCATTGGTTAGCAAAGCAATCCTTCGTGCAGCTGAGCTAGAAAACAATGCAGGAAATGCAAATGGGGCGGTTTCCTTATATCGTTTGCATGCGAGCAAGAATCCAGAAGTAGAGAACCAATTGAATGCTTACAATAACATTTTCAAATCATTTTATGCTGCCAAACAATTGGATTCTGTCGCTAAAGTATTTACTGAAGTAGAACCTTTGAATCTATATAGCACAGAAGAAAAAGCTAAAATGAGTCGGGGATTAGCGGAAGCTTATTCAGATAGTGCATCTGTTTCTTTACGCACAGAATGGTTAAACAAAACCATTGCTTTAGATCCGAAAGGAGACATTGGTGCTGAAGCGCAATACCAGTTGGCACAGCAATTAACCCAAGCGGGCAAGTTCAAGGAATCGAATGACATGATTAGCAATAAGTTTAAAAACGAGTTTGCTGAAGCATCTGATGCGGTGATGGGTAGAGCGTATATTTTATTAGCGACCAACTTCGTATCCATGAAGAATCTTCCTCAAGCGAAAGCCATCTTGAAATCAGTCATCGATAATTCAACCGACAATGAAGTCATTGAATTAGCCAAAACAACATTAAAAAGCTTACCCCTAAAATAATTGAATATGAAATTTCAAATGAAAACAAATCCATTGATCATTTGTAGTGCGCTCATGCTGGGGGTATCCACTGGTTTATTTGCTCAAGACAAGAAAGAAGGAAATATTCAAAATGATGACATCATTTTGGAGAAAGAACGTAAAATCGTTCTTCAGCCACAGATTTCACGCAATTTCGAACCCTTAAATGAGATCGAAAACACGCAGAAAGGTCGTAAAATGAAGTACGAGTTTTTTGACCGGAAATGGGATGCGACAAGCAATACCCTGTTGACAACGACTGTCATAGGTCCACGTGAAGGAGATGAATTAGTATCCTCTTTTGGTCCTAAGTTTAAAAACTTGGTAAAAATTGGTGCAGGTAATTATGGCCATACCTTACTGAATGGTCACTTCGGATTTACACCGAAAGAAAACCAGTTTCAAGGTGTTTACATCAATCATGATGCAAACCGTCGGGGCCCTGTGAGCATGGGCAATTCAAGCCGCAATGAGAATGAGGCCAAAGTCTATAGTAAAACCTTTACCGGCAATTATTTCTTAGATGGGCAAATTAGCTTTAAACGTACTGAAAACAATTACT
>JAHEAY010000071.1 GCA_024642485.1 Cytophagaceae bacterium | reverse complement strand
TAGAAATCGCATATTTACTTAAGTTGATTTGGTAGTTTTCATCGCTCTTATTCATTTCCTTCAACTTTGATTTATCGTGTTCGCTGACACGTGTGATGAAGGTAGCAATACGAGAACGAACTGTTGCGGCACGCTGGCCAATTCCCAAGGAAACAACCATGACGGCGAGAAAGGCTACGATGCCTACAATGCCGCTGATGTATTTGATAGGTACCCGACCAAAAAACATCAAGACGATACTCGTCATGAAAATCAAGATACTTGTCGAGAAATTTGACAACATGATTAAGAAGCAAGTAACTCCAATCAAGATCAAAATCACAATAGCCGTCGCAATATTATATTGACTCTGGTCGGCTTGTCGGGTCGAAAAGATCTTCGCCAAACTAGCCGTGAGGCATAATTTCGCCATATCCGAAGGCATAAACGACACAAAACCCAAGTTGATCCAGCGGCTGGCGCCCCCTTTGCTTTCCCCGAAGAAATAGGCAAACAGGATCAGTGCCCAGGACAGGAAGAGAAAGATATTGCTGAATCGGGTGATTTTGATGTAATTCTGACGCGATATCCAGGACATTAGGTAGAATGATGCGATAAGAATTCCGATGGTTTTCACGATGGAAGTCAAGGGTTCAAAGGGGCCACTCATGGTCATCCGACTTTTCGTTGAAAATTGAATCAACAAGCCGAAGATGTTCAAGAGTAGGACGATGAACCAGATTTGGTAATCGCCCACCAAGTGTTCTTTGATGTATTTAGTGATTTTAGCTTCCATGGGTCAATTTTTTGACAGTAGCCTTGAATTGGTCACCGCGGTCTTCGTAATTTTTGAATAAGTCGAAACTTGCACAAGCGGGAGAAAGTAGAACAATGTCCCCTTCTTTAGCCCAATCCATGGCTTGTTGAACGGCTGTTTCAAGTTTGTCGGTTTGAGTAAAATGCGACAGCATTTGCCCAAAATGATTTTCTAATTTGCTGTTATCCGTTCCCAGGCAAATCATTCCTTTCACTTTCTCTTTCACGAGCGTATCTAAGACTTCGTATTCATTGCCTTTGTCTACACCTCCTATGATCAGGATGATGGGCTGATTAAAGCTGTTTAAGGCATAGTAAACAGCATCTACATTCGTTGCCTTGGAATCATTGATGAAACGCACGCCATTCCATTCCCCGCAAGGTTCTAGGCGGTGGGGTGCGTTTTGGAATGTTGGTAAGTTCTTGATAATTGCCTCCCAGCTCACTCCAGCTGCTGTAGCTGCGAGAATAGCCGCCGACATGTTCATGGCATTGTGAGGGCCTTGAATCGGCGCTGATGCGCGTTGGATACGACCTGCCTTGAAAACAATTTCATCCTCGGTGATGGTCGCGCTTCCTGTAGCTGGCGCAAAATGAATTTCTTGTTTCTGCGTGCTGGCAGGAATTAAATTTTGGTATTGTTGGATTACTTCATCATCACCCCAATAGATGCAAGTTGTATCTGGTTTTGCATTTTGGAAAATACGGAACTTGGAGTGGATGTAGTTTTCGAACTTATAGTCATATCGATCTAGGTGATCGGGTGTAATGTTAACCAATACGGCAATATCGGGCGCAAATTGAAAGCAACGATCAAGCTGGAAACTAGAAATTTCCAAGACATACCAATCGAAGGACTTTTCCAATACTTGTTTGGCAAAGCTTTGGCCTATGTTCCCAGCCAGTCCTACATGGTATCCGGCTTCTTTTAGTAGGTGATAGGTGAGGAGTGTAGTTGTTGTTTTTCCGTTACTTCCTGTAATGGCAATAATTTTCGCATTGGTATAGCGTGCAGCATATTCGATTTCAGAAACGAGGGATATTCCTTGTTTTTTGATGGCTTGTACAATCGAAGATTTTTCAGGAATACCGGGGCTGATGATAATTTCATCGGCTTGCAAAATACGCTCGAGGGTATGTTGGCCTGACTCGAAGGGTATTTGATGTTGGCTTAATTCTGATTGATAAGCGGCCTTGAGTTCACCTTGGTCGGAGAGAAAGACTTGATGTCCTTGGGCTTGCGCTAATAAGGCAGCGCCTACACCACTTTCACCTCCACCTAATATCACAATCTGGGCCATTGCAGCTTATTTTGTTCGAAAATGTTAAAACTAAATTTTACCACAATTTAGAAAATTGTCCCGATTAATTCAAGTGGGGAAGGGGCTGGTGGGGATAATTTAGCCAACAAAAAAAGGTCAGCTGTTGGGCTGACCTTTTTAAAACTTAATTAGGGATTAGACTAAAGCAATACGCTTGAATGAAGCGATTGTTAATCCTTTTTGAGCCGACTCAACATATTGACGAATCGTGATCGAAGAATCCTTAACGAACTGTTGGTTCAATAAAGTTTGTTCTTTGTAGAACTTCTCTAATTTACCTACAGCGATTTTTTCTAACATAGCTTCTGGCTTGCCTTCTTGACGAGCTTGATCTTTTCCGATCTCGATTTCACGCTCGATCGTTTCTGCATCAACACCGTCCTTGTCTAAAGCAACTGGTTTCATCGCAGTGATTTGCATCGCGATGTCCTTACCTACTTCAGCTACATCAAATCCTTGAACATTTTCGAATGCTACTAAAACACCGATTTTGTTGTTAGAGTGGATGTAAGAAACAACTTTTTCCGCTGTGATATTCTCGTATGCAGCTAAAGTGATTTTCTCGCCAATTTTACCTGTAAGCTCGATGATGTGTCCTTCTACAGAACGGCCATCAGCTAGAGGCTCAGCTAATAAATCATGTGCAGATGGAGCGTGAGATTTCACGGCAGCATCTAAGATGTTTTTAGCTAAATCATTGAATGCATCAACTTTAGAAACGGGCTCAGTTTCACAAGCAAGGGCAATTAATTTACCGTTTGAGTGATCTGCGTTCATTGCGATTAACACGACACCTTCGTTGGTTTCGTTGTCAGCGCGTTTTGCTGCTACTTTTTGACCTGCTTTGCGAAGGATATCGACTGCAGCTTCGAAGTCACCATTGGCTTCAGTCAAAGCTTTCTTGCAATCCATCATCCCAGCGCCAGTCATTTGGCGTAATTTATTAACGTCTGCGGCTGTAATTGACATAATATGAATATTGTTTATTCTTGTTCTGCTTCTTTTTCGTACTTAGCGGCTACCTTAGCAGCTTCTTGAGCATCTGTTGCGTCTACCGCACGTTTTGCTTCTTCCTCTTCAGCGATACGCGCATCGTCTTTATCTTGCTTACGCTCAGATAAACCTTCTTCGATTGCTTTGCTGATTGCTTTTACGATAATAGCGATTGATTTGTACGCATCATCATTAGCAGGGATAGGGAAGTCTACTAATTCAGGATTTGAGTTCGTATCACACATAGCGAAAACTGGGATACCCAATTTCTTAGCTTCAGATACAGCGATGTGCTCACGCTTCACGTCGATAACGAACAATGCCGCTGGTAGACGAGTCAAGTCGGTGATACCACCTAACACACGCTTTAATTTCTCCTCCTCACGAGTCATCATTAAACGCTCACGTTTCGCAAGGGTTTTAACAATAACTTCGTCTTTTAACATCTTGTCGATGCTTGACATTTTCTTGATGGACTTACGTACAGTCGCGAAGTTTGTCAACATACCACCTAACCAACGGTCAGTTACGTATGGCATCTTTAATTTATCTGCTTCTGCAGTTACTACTTCTTGCGCTTGTTTTTTAGTCGCAACGAACATGATCTTGCGACCAGAACGAACGATAGCACGCATTGCTTGCGAAGCTTCTTCAAGGCTAGAAATTGTTTTGTTAAGATCAATGATGTGGATACCATTTTTCTCCATAAAGATGTATGGAGCCATTTTTGGATCCCACTTACGTGTCAAGTGACCGAAGTGAACGCCTGCGTCAAGCAAGTCGTTGTAGCTTAATTGTGCCATTTTGGTTGTTTAAGAATGTGAAAAATAAAAAAGTGGAAAAGGCATCGGCAACAGACAAGCCTTTTCCACGGACCCTTTTTAACGCTTAGAGAACTGGAATCTCTTACGAGCTTTCGCACGTCCTGGTTTCTTACGCTCAACCATACGAGGGTCACGCGTTAAGAATCCTTCTTTTTTCAAAGGAGAACGTAATTCTGCATCTTGCGTTTGAAGTGCACGTGAAATTGCTAAACGAAGCGCTTCAGCTTGTCCTTTGATACCACCGCCATCTACGTTAGCTGTTACATCAAATGAACCTACTGTGTTCGTTAAAGCGAATGGCTGATTTACAACAATCTGAAGAATTTCAGATGGGAAGTAATCAGTCAATGTACGGCCATTAATTTTGATTTGGCCTTTACCAGGAGTCATTGAAATACGAGCAATAGCTGTCTTTCTTCTTCCGATTTTACTTGTTATTTCTGCCATTGTAATGTCCGTTAAAACTTGATTTCTTTAGGTTGTTGTGCTGCATGTGGATGCTCAGATCCTGCATATACAAATAAGTTGTTGAATAAAGCACGTCCTAAACGATTTTTAGGTAACATACCTTTTACGGCTGCTTCGACAACACCTCTTGGGTTTTTAGCTAAAACCTCACGTGGCGTAGCAAAACGTTGACCACCTGGATACCCCGTGTGACGGATGTAAACCTTGTCAGTCATTTTCTTACCTGTCAAACGAACTTTGTCCGCATTGATGACGATCACTTGATCTCCACAATCTACGTGCGGTGTGTATGAAGCCTTGTGCTTACCACGAATGATTTTCGCGATTTCAGAGCAAAGACGACCTAAAATTTGGTTTTCTGCGTCTACTACCACCCAGTCCTTTTGAACTGTAGCTTTATTGGCAGAGATCGTTTTGTAACTTAAAGTATCCACTATTAATAATGTTTAACTGTTGAATCATTTCCACCAAGACCACGGAATTTGTCTTAAGGATTTGATTATGACCTATTTTATCTTTCAAACGGGCATTCAATCGAAAAATGGGAGTGCAAATTTAGAAAATCAAGAACTAATATGCAATACCTAATGGAAAATATTTGGCAATAAAAAAGGAGGCCTTGGCCTCCTTCCTTTAAACACACTTTTTATCCTAAATTCCACTCATGTCAAATGTCTCCATGAAGGCCGTTGTGAATTTACCTGATTGAAAACCAGGGTCATCCATCAACTTAATGTGGAATGGAATGGTCGTTTTTACACCTTCAATAACGAATTCTTGAAGGGCACGCTTCATACGAAGCAAAACTTCTTCGCGGCTTTGGCCACTCACGATTACTTTCGCAATCATCGAATCGTAATTCGGTGGAATTGTATAGCCCGAATACACATGCGAGTCAATTCTGACACCGTGTCCACCCGGAAGGTGTAAGTTCGTAATTTTACCTGGTGAAGGGCGGAATCCATGTGCTGGATCTTCCGCGTTAATCCGACACTCTAAGGCATATAATTTCGGGAAGTAGTTTTGGCCTGAAATAGGGATGCCAGCTGCTACTTTAATTTGCTCCTTAATCAAATCGAAATCCGTTACTTCTTCGGTAATCGGATGCTCCACTTGAATACGTGTATTCATCTCCATGAAGTAGAAGTCTCCGTTTTTGTCTACCAAAAACTCAATCGTTCCAGCTCCTTCATAGCCAATCGCCGTTGCGCCAGCAATTGCTGCTTCACCCATTTTCTTACGAAGCTCGTCTGTCAATGCCGGTGATGGCGTTTCTTCACATAATTTTTGGTGACGACGTTGGATTGAACAATCACGCTCAGAAAGGTGACATACTTTGCCAAACTTATCACCTACGACTTGGATCTCAATATGACGAGGCTCTTCTACATATTTCTCCATGTACATGCCATCGTTGCCAAATGCCGCTGCTGCTTCCATTTTGGCATCATCCCATAATTTACGGAATTCAGATTCCTCACGGATGATACGCATACCACGTCCTCCACCGCCGGCAGTTGCCTTGATGATAACAGGATATACAATTGTTTTGGCTAGTTCAATAGCTTCTTCAACCGTGTCAAGCAAACCGTCTGAACCTGGGATAACAGGAACGCCTGCTTTCTTCATGGTATCTTTGGCTGTAGCTTTGTCACCCATTTGGTTGATCATTTCAGCCGATGCACCTATAAACTTGATGCTGTGTTCCGAACAGATGCGTGAAAATTCCGCATTTTCTGAAAGGAAACCGTAACCTGGGTGGATAGCATCCGCGCCAGTTACTTCTGCAGCTGAAATTAATGCTGGAATGCTCAAATAAGAATCACGGCTTGGCGGAGGTCCGATACATACGGCCTCGTCCGCAAAGCGCACGTGTAAACTTTCCCGGTCAGCCGTAGAGTAAACAGCGACGGTTTTTATTCCCATTTCCTTGCAAGTACGGATGATGCGCAAGGCAATTTCTCCACGGTTTGCAATTAGTATTTTTTTAAACATAGTAATTGATTTGTCTAATCGCATACTCAAACCTAAGGTGGTATGCGCTAGGCTCATAATTAAGCTTTTTCTACTAAGAATAATGGTTGGTCAAACTCCACTGGGCTTGCATTATCCACTAAAATTTTAACGATTTTACCCGATACTTCTGAGTCGATTTCGTTAAACAATTTCATCGCCTCAATCATGCAAAGTGTTTTGCCTGGTGCGATTTCTGATCCTACTTCTACGTAGTTGTCTTTATCTGGACCCGCAGCACGGTAGAAGGTTCCGATCATTGGTGACTTCACCGTGTAAAGGTTATCTGCAACCGGTGCTGCTGCAGGTGCCGCCGCCGGAGCTGCTGGTGCTGCTGCAACTGGTGCTGCTGCTACGGGAGCAGGAGCTGCCGCAACCGTAACCGTAGGTGCTGCTGCGCTATTTTTTTTCACGGAAACTTTTAAGCCTTCCGTTTCGATGCTTACTTCTGCAAGAGGTGATTTTGCGATATAATCGAGTAATCGTTGTATTTCTTTCGTATCCATTTCGGTTATATAATAAAGGTTGACCGTTTACTAAGTTTTGACAAATGTAGTAGAAATTACTTAACGCGCTCCGCGTATGAGTAAGTTCTTGTATCTACTTTGATTAATTCATCTTGTTCAATGAAAATAGGTACCGTAATGGTTGCGCCTGTTTCCACCGTTGCTGGTTTTTTAGGGGAGTTTGCCGTATCGCCACGAACGCCTGGTTCTGTGTAAGTTACTTTCAATTCCACAAATGGAGGCAACTCGCATGATAATGCCGAATCATCTTCTGTGTTGATCAAGATCTCCACTTCTTGTCCCTCTTTCATCAAATCTGCCATCACACATAGGTTCTCGCCTAATAGGATTTGCTCAAATGATTCGTTGTCCATGAAGTTGAAGCCAAATTCATCCTTGTAGATAAATTGGAATTTTCTGCGTTCAACACGTACGGGATAAATCGTTACCCCTGAGTTGAAGGTATTATCAATTACTTTGCCCGAAGTTAATGAACGTAATTTTGTCCGAACAAACGCTGGACCTTTTCCTGGCTTTACGTGAAGGAATTCAATGATCGAATATAAATCGTCATTGTACTTTATCACCATGCCATTTTTAATATCTGCTGTAGTTGCCATTGTGTTTTGTTAATTATTTTGGATCGTATGCCCAAGTTAAATAAGCGGATCCCCAAGTAAAGCCACCACCGAAGGCAGCTAGTATTAATTTATCTCCTTTTTTCAATTGGTTTTCATAATCCCATAAACATAAAGGGATCGTTGCGGCAGTTGTGTTTCCGTATTTTTGGATGTTCAACATCACCTTATCTTCACTTACACCCATACGGCTCGCAGTTGCATCAATGATACGTTTGTTTGCTTGGTGGGGAACTAAGAAACGAATGTCATCTCCTACTAAGTGATTGCGCTCCATGATTTCTGCCGAAACATTCGCCATGCGCGTTACCGCAAATTTATAAACGGCTTGTCCTTCTTGACGAATGTAGTGTAATTTTTGCTCCACTGTGTCATGCGTAGGAGGGTAGGCGCTTCCGCCACCTTTTTGCATCAAACTCTCGCAACCTTCTCCATCGGATTTTAAGATGAAATCTTGAACGCCTAATCCTTCGGTGTTCGGTTCTAACATCACTGCTGCAGCACCGTCTCCAAAAAGGATACAAGTTGTGCGGTCAGTATAATCAACGATCGCCGACATTTTATCTGCCCCCACGATGATGACCTTTTTGTAACGACCAGCTTCGATGAAAGCTGAGCCAACAGCCAATGCATTTAAGAATCCAGAACACGCAGCAGCTAAATCAAAAGATGCCGTTTCGCGAATGCCTACCGCCTTGCAAATCATGTTAGATGCTGAAGGGAATAGATAATCGGGTGTAACCGTTGCACAAATTAATAGGTCAACTTGATCCGGTGTTGTATTGGTCTTGCGCAATAATTCCTCTACTGCTTTTGCTCCCATAACCGAAGTTCCTTGGCCTTCGCCTTTAAGGATACGACGCTCTTTGATTCCGGTGCGGCTTGTAATCCACTCATCGTTTGTATCAACGAGTTTTTCTAACTCTTCATTCGTAAGCACATAATCCGGGACATATCCTGCCACGCCGGTTATGGCTGCGCTTGTTTTATTTGACATGTTGTGTTCTTAGTTGTTTTCAAAGGCAGCCTTAATTTTTTTGGCTACTTCTGATTTTACTATATTTTGGCATAATTTAATCATGTTCATGATGGCAGTGGGGCTTGAAGCGCCGTGTGCAATGATGACATTTCCATTAATACCAATGATCGGGCTTCCGCCGTAATTTTCGTAATTAGTCCGGTCCACAAATTCGTTGACCATTCCTTGCTCCTTCATGATGTTGTAAATGGATTCCCCCATTTTCAAAACGATATTTCCCGTAAATCCATCCGTTACAATCACGTCTGCTTTTCCACGGAACACGTCTTTTCCTTCAAGGTTCCCAACAAAATTCAGTTTATCGTTTGCTTTGAGTAAAGCGTAAGTTGCTTGGGTCAAAATAGAACCCTTTTGTTCCTCTTCACCGATGTTCAACAAACCTACACGGGGACGCTCAATGCCACGCGTTGCCGCCGCATAAACTGATCCAAGGACCGCCCATTGCTCAAGCATTTCAGGTTTGCAATCCGCATTCGCACCGATATCCAACATCACCGAATGGGTACCATCCGTTTGTGGAATAAAGCCTGCGATGGCAGGGCGTTGAATGCCTTCGATTGTTTTGACAGAGAATAAAGAGCCGACCATCATGGCGCCTGTATTTCCGGCTGATGCGAAAATGTCGGCTTTGCCTTCTTTTAAAAGCGCAAACCCAACTCCGATGCTGGAATTGGGTTTTTGCGATAATGCTCGGGTGGGATGTTCTCCCATTTCAATTACTTGTTCCGCGTTGATAACACGAATCTGGCTGCCCGTGTATCCACGATCAGCTAGTAATGTATTGATTGTATCGGCTGGGCCAACGGCAAGAATAGTTTCTTCCGGGGCTAAGTTTGAAATCGCTAAAAGAATCCCATCAACTACTGCTTCTGGGGCATAATCCCCGCCCATCACGTCGATTGCTATGTTCATTCAATAGGTGTTTAAATACTAAA
>JAHEAY010000068.1 GCA_024642485.1 Cytophagaceae bacterium | reverse complement strand
ACTGACCGTTGGGGCAAAATAATTGTCCTTTTGATTGGTTTCAACTGTATTTTGCTCTCCGGCTGAAATGCTTTTTGGGAAAAGAATGATTTCAGACATATTCCCGTCAAACTTTCTCGTTGCACCATCACGCTGACCAACAGTTACATAGGACAATGCGGGGGTAAAATTACAGTTACCTGACGTTTTGGAAGCTTTTAAATAGCCGTTTTCATAGATGTAGGAACTAACATTTTTATTGATATATGCAGTAAAAAATTTGGGGCTAGTAGAAAGTTCACCAGTTACGGCATTCATACAACCTGCTCCATCCACATAATATCCGTATGGCGCTCCGGGAGAATATGCAAATCCCCAGGCACCACCAGCTCCCGTATTCACAATCCCTGAAATATTATAAGTACTAGCTACATTTTGCACAACCATGCTATAGGTTGCCGAAGTAAACGTAGTAAAATCCATGTAGGTAGTGGAACGTAGAAAATCCGAATTGGCACTTACCCCAGCAAAATAAATGGTTGGCTTTCCGTTCAACATTTTGAACTCCCCTCCCGCCATTAGTTTGGGAGCATTGGTTGTACTGGTTTTTACATCAATTGCATTACCACTTTGATCATACCAGATGGAAACATTCAAATTTGTTACCCCACTAGTCACAATACTTGACAATGCATTTGAAGTAGCAGCACTAGTAGCAAGCCCAAAAGAAACAGATGCTGAAATCTTGGAATCTAAGGATATATACCCCGTTGACGCATCTGGATAAACATCATAATACGTAGTGCCCGTATAAACGCGAACCAAAGGGCCCGTATACGTTGAACTTAATTGGCGCAGCGAATAGGCCAACTGAGGCAAAGTACTGTTTGTCAAGCCTATTTTATCTAGGGTGTTCTGAGCAAACAAAACACTTTGAACAAACAGAAAAAAACTAACAAATATGAATTTGAAAAACGAATGGTTCATGAACTTACGATTAATACATAAAATCAAATTGAACCCGATCATTCAATGTCAAGGTATAATTATTGTTACTTGCAGGAACATATGTTAAGGTCGTTCCAGACCAACTATATGCGTCATTATTCGTACGAATTCCGTTAATATACATATATACTTGGCAATTGGCGCTTGGTGTCTGAGACAACGTAAAACTTGTTTGTGCAGCACTCGCACGAACTTGTTGGCGGACTGAACGAACGCTGGATGGACTCGTAGGCACCCAAATTGAACCGTTGTATGTCAAAACTTGACCTGTAGTTGGGGAAATGCCACTAACAGAAATTCCTTGAATTTTATTAACAGAGGGACTTGCAGCGGTACCTCCCAAATCACCTGTTAACTGTAATATACCCTTGGAACTAGCGGTTGCATCATTCACTGTTGCAGAAGCAATTGCCCCTTGAACAAAAGCTGTCGTGGCGATTTGAGTTGTGTTTGTTCCTGCTCCAGCAGTAGGGGCACTCGGCGTTCCAGTAAATGTAGGCGAAGCAATATCGGCTTTACCTGAAACGGTTGTCGCTAATGCCACACCTAAAGTTGCCTGATCTACATAATCCTTAACAGCCTTAACGGATGGATATCTGCTGTCCGATGAACCATCAGCTTGAACACTTGTTGATTTATTCGAAGAATTTTCCTTCAGTGCTAATGCCGGTACGGTAGGAACTTGTGACGTTCCACTCAAATCACCTGCCAATCTAATTTTACCAGCAGCCAATGTTGTAGCATTTGGAACCCCCGTTCCTACGGCTTCATAAATGGTGTTGTCGACATAGGTTTTCGTTGCCTTTTGGGTTGGATACAAAATATCGGAAGGATTTGCCCCGCCTAACTCTGGAGATGATGACTTATTATCCAAGACCTCATAAGAGCCTGAAAGATTATTTACCGTCGAAACGGTTTGGTTCAATTGACTTTGTAAGCCTCCCAGATTATTTACGGCTGAGTTTATTTGATTCTTATTATCGTAAATCTGCAATTGATGATCTTCTAAACGTGTATTAATTTCAGTGATCGATTGCGTATGCTCGGTAATCATATTGGTAGTCGAACTGATACTTTGATTAATGACTGAAAACGTTGAATCCGTTTGCTTCCTTGTTTCTTGTATCGTTTGATTCATGGTAGCCATTTCCACTTTCATGGGATTTAAATCATTCGGTACCAAAAATCCAGCATCATTACTAAATTGAGAAAGCTTAGTAGGAGCATTCATTACATTTTTATACTCGACGGCCTCAGCATAAAGCGCATAGGGGGTATATGTCAGCGATTGAGCGCTTACTTGCTTAAAACTTTGACAGCCATCATAACTAACTCCCACCTGCAAACTTTTCAAATTAGCATTCCAAACTATACTTTCAAATGAACTGTATTGAGGAGATGTTTTGGTACCTTGAGAGGCCAAATTGGATTGTCCAGCACCAATGGATAAATTCACTAATCCGAATTCATCTGTCATTGTCTTTTGAAATTCCTCATATTCCAACCCTCCTGTACTTCCTAAAATAGAAAAACGTAAACAAACATTACCTTTCGATAATGCTTGTCCCGTAATACTTGAACCTGGAATATCAATCACTTTGGGGTCTAATATGACCGCTTGGTAATTCAAGGTTTTTTTTGGTGTTTGTGCTGTGATTAAACTGATCGAGCTAGCAAACAAGGTAACGATATAGAAAAACTTATTCATAGGATAAAACTAGTTCTGTACTTCTTTAATGATTGTTTTTACGATTGGGCTTCCCTGCTGAAAAATTTGCAATAGATATTTACCCGGTTGCATTTCTTCGAATCCAATCAAGGGGATCTCTGAAATATTTTCAGAAAATAAACGCTCCCAAATTAATTTCGAAGATGCGTCGTATAGTGTCAAGCGTGTAGGTGTACGTGTCTGTGCTGAAAAACGAAGGAGGATTCGATCAACGAATGGATTGGGAAATACATTCACCTGAATCGTGGGCGATGGTTCTGCTACGATTAATGCGGAGGTTTGTGCCTCAGCAACACCACGTCTAGCAAAAGGTTGCTTGAACCCTTGGCGAAAAACCGTAGATCCATTCCGGGCTGTCCCTGCCAGGATACTGGACTGACTCACAATGTGAGAAAGGTAGTATTTACCTTCATTTCCACCCAGACTTCCTCCGGCTGACAAAGTCGCCGATTGAATATATTGCCCCTGGCAACAAAAATGAAAGGCAAGAAAACTAAATAGATAAATTAGTCGCATGCAATTAGATCAAAAAACGAATTCCTACAGAACCCGTACTGGGTTTAAAATTCAATGTTGACTCCCCAGCAGTCTTAGGCAAAAAGGTCTGCTGGTACTGATAGCTTACAAAACCTGCAAGTTTGTCGGAGAAACGCTTCTCCACTTCCGTGCCGAAACCCATCATGATTTTCACACCGGAAAACTGAGGGTCCCCAGTTAAATCAATGTAGCGATTCATCAAATATTGATTTCCATGAACAATCTTATTGATGCTTCCAATTCCTTGTAAATTAATGGCTAGTTTAAATGGCAAAGGAATGCGAACGCCCAATTTGCCTTGAATTCCCAAAAAATCCGTTTGATACGAAAACGCATTTTGTTGAATATCCCCCACAGCATTCATTTGAACAAAGGAGATTCCTAGATCATAATTTACCCAACTTAGCACCTGAGCAAATCGACGATGCTGTGCCAAATAAATGTCCAAAGGACTTTGATTGATTAAGTATTTGGTTGAGTCCACCAAATGAGCCTTGTGATACGAAACCTGAAATGACAAGCCCGAACCTGACTTCAATCCGCCAATCGATTGACCTTCATTGTTCGTGTAATCAAAATCTGTAATGGCAATTCCTTGACTCAATTTAACTTGTTGGGAATATCCCCAAAAGCTCATTAAGCAAAATGTAATCAAGCCGGTTAATAATGTTTTAAGCTGCATAATAGTACGAAACCGGTTTAATATGAGGTTTCCAACAGCAAAACAAGAAAAATCAGCCCAACAAGTGCCTCAAAATAATTTATATGTGGTTTAATTAATTATTATTTAAACAGCTAGCATGATAGCTAGGGGTTTAAAAATATTTATTTCATACTATATTTACTTATGGTTCTGGTGTAAATCACGGGGCCTACAACTGTTCTGAAAATATATGATTTATACTGCCATCCTTGTGACGCTTGTCATTTGCTTAATGCTGATTTTATATCACTGGAAAGAAAACAAGCCGATCATTCTATTCATCTACTTTTTTTTAACCATTGGTCAGCGATCGCTGATTTATTTACTATTAGAAAGTGGCTCAGACCCGACATTATTAGGATATTTATTTATTCACAATATCCCATTTTCCCTATTAATGGGGCCCGCCTTATATTATTATACGCTAAGCGTTATTCATGGTAAATTCCATTTGAACAAGTGGATATGGATTGCTATCATACCCTCCATCATTGCATTCATTTCGCTTGAACCCTATTTTGAAATACCCATTTCAGATAAGATTCAATTTTTCGCAAAATCAAATACTTATGAAATAGATAGTGATTTTTTCAAACATGCGAGCAGATGGATTCCGATTCGAGTGTTCCAAAATGCCATGCTGTTCATTAATAGTACATATTACTTCTATTGCATTTATTTACTGATCAAAGCTCGAAAACAAGCAAACAAAGTCATTAAGAAACGAATTAATAACATTCTTGGCATATTAGGAGTGATTACAATATTGACATATTTGCCAGCAGTTTTGATTTATTTTTTCATTTATTCGAATTCCAACTTTTTCATGAATGGAATCATTACAATGAATTATTTTCCTCCGCTACGCTTTTTGTCGCTATTCACAACACTTACACCATTCCTGATATTACTTTTCCCCAACTGGCTATATGCCAATCAAATTAATGCGAACCAACAAAGCAAATGGGATTTGTTTTTGATGAAATGGCTGGACAAACCGCTAATTGAGACAGAAAAAACGGAAAGTAATACAACCGACGATGATGATTTGGAACGAATCATGGAATACCTAAAAACAGACAAACAATACCTGAACCCCAATCTTTCCATCCATGAAATTTCGAAGTCACTGGATATTCCTCAAGCACGCGTAACCTATTGCTTCAACAAAGTCATTAAAGTTCCGTTTCCTCGACTCAGAAATCAATTGCGTATTGAACATGCGATTGAATTACTTACCCAAAATGCTCATTTGTCGCTTTCGATTGAAGGAATTGCGATGCAAGCTGGATTTAAAAACAAATCTACTTTCTACATAGCCTTCAAAGACGTGAAAGGCATGACACCCATGGATTGGATAAATAAAAGGGAAATATAAACGCTGCCCAAAGCTACATTAAGCCAGTGGCAATTCGTCCCAGCAAACTGATAATTTTAAGCTGCAAAATAACGCTTAAAGGCCTGAATCGGCAACTCGATCAAACGATACGATAAATAAGCTGATAAACCGAGTACACCCAAGGGTACAATATTAAACGGCAATTCGGGAATTGAAATCCCTATTCGTCCAGCTAGTTGAAAAAACAAATCCGGCACCACCATGTGATATAAATACAGGCCATAGGACATTTGGCCTATAATACGCAAGGGTTGAACCGATAAAACTCGTGCCCACAATCCGGGTTTCATCGCATAAAACAATAAGGCAAGCGACACCAACGACGTAAAAGTTCTAAAAAACAATTGCTTCACTAAGTCGGCATCCGTATGCTTTAAACACAACATCAAAAAACAAAATCCCACCGGGATAATCAAACGCTTTATCCATAAGCCCATCTTAGCTGAATGGCCAGCACGTAGGTAATGGGCCAACAAAGCTCCCCAGGCAAAGGTATCTACGCATGAAAACATACTGACACCTAAACCTCCATAAACATGCACAGAAAAGTACCGATACACAACCCCAAAAACGACCGCAAACCATAAAAAATAAGCACGAAAACGCGTCGCCAACAGCAACATGCAAAACGGCCAAAGCAAATAAAATTGCTCCTCCACAGCTAATGACCAATAGGGCGACAAGGCATCCGACCAATTGCCATGCAATTCAATCCAATAATTCACTAAATAGGCCCAATAATAAGCGGGGTGCTCATAAAAATCCGTTTGCAACACAATCGAAAAACGCTTCAAAACGAATAACAATCCTAAAAGCAGAAAATAAATGGGGAAAATCCGGAGTGCCCGGCGAACCACAAAATTCTTAAACGACCGAGCAAACGTTCCTAAAGTCTGCTGCTCCATCAAGATATTGGAAATCAAATAGCCACTCAACACAAAAAATAGCGTCACCCCAATCGGACCATTCGGCATCACATTAATCCCCTGACCTTCCGGAAACCAATGATAAACCAAAACCAATAAAATCGCTAAGGCACGAACTCCGTCCAGTGCTGGGATGTACTTCATAGCAACAAAACTAAGTAAAACCTCTTATCCTTCCTATAACCGCTTCATCCCCGCAAAATATCTTTCGTCGAAAAGTTCCCAGATTATCAACGGAAGCATGTATTTTTGATTCGAATTTTTCTGATACCATGACAAAAATTATCGAGACCAAACATATTTCCAAACGCTACGTGATGGGAGAAGAGATTATTGATGCACTCAAAGACGTCACAATCTCGGTCAATAAAGGAGAATATGTTGCTTTCATGGGTCCCTCCGGATCAGGAAAATCAACCCTCATGAATATCGTCGGCTGCTTGGATACGCCCAGCACCGGTACCTATATCCTAAACGGCCAAGACGTTTCGACCATGTCGGAAAATGAATTAGCCTCGGTACGAAACAAAGAAATTGGTTTCGTTTTCCAAACGTTCAACCTCCTTCCAAGACAATCTGCCTTAGAAAACGTTGCACTTCCTTTAATCTATGCGGGGTATTCCAAATCAGAACGCACGAGAATCGCCATGGAAGCGCTTAAGGGTGTTGGGCTTGACAACCGAGCACTTCACAAACCTAACGAGCTCTCTGGTGGCCAAAGACAGCGTGTCGCTGTCGCGCGCGCTTTGGTGAACGATCCATCGATTTTATTGGCCGATGAGCCTACGGGTAACTTGGATACCAAAACGTCTTACGAGATCATGGATCTCTTCGATCAATTACATAAAAAAGGCAATACCATCGTCATGGTTACCCACGAAGACGATATTGCCCAATATGCCCACCGCATCATTCGTCTACGTGATGGTGTCGTGGAATCTGACACCATCAATCAGAACGTACGCAAGGTCGAAAAAATCTAAACCTTTACCCGGTCTGTTCCATAAGGTGCACGCTGCGTACGACGCAACAAACTATTTGCTTCCGTATTATTCACGAAATGCTCTTTCGAAGGATCCCATTGTAATTTACCAGGTACCTTCATCGCAATATGTGTAATCAAGCAAACCGTACACGCCCGATGTCCCATCTCAATTGGTGAAATAGGCTCCTTGCGGGATTCAATACAATCCAACCAGTTGCCATGTTGGTCATCTGAATGATATAAATGCAATTCGTTTGGCCCTATCACCGATTCCAAAATCTTCGGATCCGACGCATCTAATGCTTTGGCTTTCACCTTCGCCGTAGGATCACTCGCCGTAGCCGAATAATCACCCCGCGAAACAAAAATCCAGCCCTCGGATCCTTCATATCGAATTCCATTTTGGTAGCCGCCAGAAGTATACATGGTAATACCATTCGCATACTCAGCTTTGGCCATGAAATCCCCATGCACATTCCATAAACCTGATTTAGGAAACTCCGCCACGGCCTCCACGGAAATAGGACCCGCGTATTCTGTATCCATTCCCCATGCCGCTGAATCGTAATGGTGCTGTCCCCAACCGGTGATCATACCCGCACCGAATTGCTCCATGCGCAACCAACCCGGTCGGTCATAACCTTTTTGCGGATGGACCGCGATTTCCGTATAAGGCATATTGGGTGTAGAACCCAACCACATATCATAATTAAATCCTTTCGGTATAGGCATCGCAGGAGCAGAAGGTCCTGAAGGATCTCCAGGTAAACCTACTTTCACCGTATGTAATTTCCCAATTCGTCCATTGCGAACCAATTCCGCTGCGATGCGAAATTGCGATGTGGACCGCTGCTGCGTACCCACCTGCAAGATTCGGCCTGTTTTTTTAATCACCTCGGCTAATTGTCGGCCTTCATGAATCGTCAACGAAGTCGGCTTCTGCAAATAAATATCCTTCCCTGCCAATGCCGCTTCCATCGCTGGTTGTGCATGCCAGAAGTCGGGCGTACTAATCATCACCGCATCAATGTCCTTATTCAATAACATCTCCCGGTAATCGTCATACATCTTCACATCGATGTAATTCGACTGACCTGTCTTCTTTGTGTAATACTCTTCGACCAATTGTTTAGTCTCCTCCGTCCGATGGCGATCTAAATCGCAGACAGCCATAATACGCGCCTTGTCGAACTTCCAGGTTCCTGGTAAATCATGCCCACGAGCAATCCGACCGCAACCGATTTGACCAATATTTATTTTATTGCTGGGTGCATCTTTGCCGCCCAACACATGCGCTGGAACAATCGTAGGGAAACCCAATGTTCCCACGGCACCTATCGCTAAGTTGTTAATGAAATTTCTCCGTTTCATGCTTTGATGGATATGTTGGCGGCATTTTTCTGCGCAATCAGGGCTAATTCCGTCGACAAGAAACAATGTGCTTGTGTCATCGCCGTTTCGGTACGATTCAATACATCGTCGACCAATAACTCGCCGTGCGGTAAATTCACATCCTTGCAATCGATGTATAAAGTCTCTTTGTTATTCACGATGTACAAGTGACTTCCGGTTCCATGTGGCGATGCAATATCTGTATTCTTACGCACCTCGATGTAGCCATCCGTACCCAAAATAGTCAAGCGACCATCTCCCCAAGTATTCAAACCATCCGGCGTAAACCAATCCACGCGGATATATCCAGAACCTTTATTACTACGCAACATCAAATCACCAAAATCCTGGAATTTCGGATACTGTGGATGGTGATGATTCGCGATTTGCGAAGCAACAACCTCACCTTGCGTTGATCCTGTAAAATGCAAAAATTGATCCACCTGATGAGAGGCAATATCCGTAATGATTCCGCCGTAATATTTCGTATCAAAAAACCAATCGGGTCTTGAATTTACACTCATCCGATGCGGCCCGGTTCCCAAGGTCTGCATCACCTTGCCTATTTTTCCTTGCGCAACCAATTGGCTTGCCAATTCCGTCGCCTTATTTTCAAAACGCTCGCTGAACGAAATCGAATAAATACGCTTGGTTTCTTTTTGGACCTTACGTACTTCCGCTAATTGCTCCAAACTAATAATCCCAGGCTTATCCACCATGTAATCCTTTCCGTGCTGCATTACACGAATTCCCAAAGGCGCACGCTCATGCGGCGTAATCGAACTTAAGACCAACTTGATTGTTGGGTCCTCCAAAACCTCCGCCTCACTCTTCACCAATTTGGCTTGCGGGTAACGCTTGGCAAAATCTTTGATTAAATCCGGCTCTTTGGCATAATAAGAAACAAATTCTCCGCCTCCACGTATGATGGAATTCGCCATGGAATAAATATGGCCATGGTTGATCCCCACAACGCCAAAAC
>JAHEAY010000066.1 GCA_024642485.1 Cytophagaceae bacterium | reverse complement strand
AAATGATTTCATCAGAAATTATCTTTCTTAGCTAGGCAAACGACATCCGTATCGATCAATTCTAGTGACAAAACCATGTCTTTTACCGCGTCTTTGTATTTCTTAAAATGAGGGGTTTGAATGTGGGACTGATAGGCTTCCACACTCGCATATACTTCGAAAATAATAATGCTTGAAGCGTCTTTTTTATCCGCCACTGCAGTGTAGGATAAAACACCCGGTTCCACTTTTATCGCGGTATTCATCTGTTCTTTTAAGAGCGACTTATAAACATCAAGTTGCTTCGCATCGACTTTGATTTTCGCTATGCGGTGCATTCGATTGGAATCTTGGGAATACGTTTGACCATAAATGAACAAAAGAAGAAGGGAGAATAGGAGTTTCATTTAAATAAGGGACTGATCGATGGAAAACTTAAACAGGCCATAAAACTAAAACTTTTCATCCAAATGGCTGTTAATCTAGTAAACAAACTAAAATGATCAAATCCCTATACAGCATCTTATTAGCAACAATTCTACTTGCTGCTTGCAGTACCCTTCATTCCACGACCACGATTAAAGCGAATGATGCATTTATTTTGGGAAATAATAAGCATGGCCGTTTTTCTGCAAGTTTGAAGAATGTTTCAACTTCCGCCATAACGGTTTGGCAATATCCAATCGAAGGTGGACGTCACTCTCCTTTAACGTTACAACCCGCAGCAAATGTGAAAGTTCGAGTGGATAGAAATACGGCATTGCGCATTGAAAATTCATCTGAAAAATCGGTAGATGTTCAGCTAGTGGTGAAAGGGGATGTGGGGCTGTCGATGGGGTATAAAAATTAGTCTACTGTTTCACCCCCACAAATCGAATCACCGATCCCGTCCCATTGTGGTATAAGCCCTCGCTTAATTCGATATCTTTTTCGACTAATTCGACGATTGTGTAGTTAGGGAAGTCCGCTTTAATTTCATCGATTGAAAATAGGCTATCGATATCTTTAGGGCCTCCTACTTTTTCATCGGCCATCACGTAGGCCAAATGTTTTTTGCTAAACGATTCAAATATAATCGTTCCGCCTTTTTTCAGCAACGTATCTAATTTTTGATGGTAGGCCGATTTAATTTTGGCAGGAAAATGGGCATAGATAAGCGCAATCGCATCGAATTGCTCATCCTCAAAATTCAAACCTTCTAATGGCCCTACCTGATAATCAATGGCAACTCCCTTTTTTTCTGCTAAGAGGTTCGCCTTTTTCTGACCCTCTTGACTGATATCAAAAGCTGTAACATCCCACCCAAGCTGCGCCGCAAAAACGGCATTTCGGCCTTCGCCCTCCGCCGGAAAAAGAATGGATCCTACAGGTAATTTTTCTAGTTGCGCTTTTAAATATTGATTAGGCTCTTCGCCATAGGCAAACGCTTCATTACTGTATCTTTCGTTCCAACGCGATGTCCAAATCTCATTTAATTTATCGTTCTCCTTCATTTGCTTTGCCATTATCGTTTCATAAAGCTGCAAAATACAAAGTTTTGAACGGCCCCACTAGGCGTAACGTGATCTTCGCGCTTGCACTCCAAATTTTTAAAATCCGATTGAATGAACTTTGCCTTCATACCATCCTCATCGTATTGTTGAATTTCCAGTCCACTGCATTTCGTGGGTCCATCTGTAGAAAAAGTACCAATGATAACCATGCCATCGACCGCGTTTTTAACGATATTCAAATAGGTATCAATTTTAGCCGGCTCTGTCTGAAAATGAAACGCCGCTCGATCGTGCCATACATCGTATTTCACTTTTGGTTTAAAGTCCAAAATATCAGAAACAATCCACGTGACTTTTTGAGCATCTGTCCCTAACCTTTCTTGCGCTCTAAGAATCGCAGCTTCTGAAATATCTAGAACAGAAAGATTCGTGTAGCCTTCCGCTAGCAAAAAATCCACCAGGTTGCTGTCACCGCCACCAATGTCGATAATTTTCGCGTTTTTAGGGATTTTAAACTGATGTATAAATGCCAAAGAAGCGGCAGGAACCTCCTGCGTCCAACTCACCTCATTCGGCTGCTTGGTTTTATAAATGGTTTCCCAATGTTCTTTTACGTCTGCAATCATGACGCAAATTTGGGGAAAATCAAAGGCGTTTAATGTGACTTATGTCACTTCCCTACCTTTTCAATCGGGCGAAATCGCAAGGCACTCCAGGTATCATCAATGAAAATTGCAGAAACCGTGGTAATGCCAAATTCCCCTTTAAATCGAAGTTTTTTCAGTACTTCTTGCATCGGATTGGATTAACAGCCGCCTTTGTATTGGACACGCTTATACACTAGTTTGGAACCCTGTTTCACGTATGTAGGGGAAAGAATCGCAAAGGCGTACTTGGGTGCTTTCGAAACATGATGGCTCTTGATTGTAATTTGATCATTCACCTGAAGGTTTTGCAAGGCATCCTGATCCATTTCACTTCCAAAAGTGAGGATATACTCTTCCCCTTGAATATTCACCATGATTCCAAAACCGAGCCTAGAACCTTCCGGGAGCGTAAGCGCAGTAACCACACCCACAAGAGAGGCATTACCGCGAATAGCGCGATTGATTTTGACAGCTCCGGCATGCACTTTTTTACCCGCGGGTGACGCTTCCCATTTCGTGAACTGAATTCCATCGGGTGAATCCCGCCAGGTTTTCAATGCGGTTTTATTTGCCGGGTTTGCAAAAAGGGAAACGCTAACTAAAATAAAGGCTAAAATACTTTTCTTCATGATTCGTTTTTTTAACACTAAGCCGGCAATTTCGACATATCCATGTGAAATATCTCCCAGGTATGTCCGTCGAAATCTTCAATCGTGCGCTGCACCATAAAGCCATAATCACGCATTTCATTGGGTTCGATACCTCCTGCACGTAAGCCGCTATCCACGACTTGATTGACTTCTTCTATGCTATCCATAGACAAGGAAAGCAAGGCTGCAATGGATGTTTTCGTGTCGACAATGGGCTTTTGGGTAAAACTAGCGAACTTCTCATGTGAAAGGATCATAACAAAAATATTGTCCGACCAAGCCATGCATTTACCACTTTCGTCGGAGAACTGCGGATTATTCTTGAAGCCCAGAGCCGTGTAAAATGCCATCGATTTTGCTGGGTCTTGCACCGCAAGATTTATGAAGATTTGATTCGTCATGATTTTAGAGAAGGAATAACTAAAGATATGGAATCTTCCATTTAGAACGCATACTTTGACAATAAAAAAGCCGATCATTTCTGATCGGCTTGCTCCATTAACGTATGGAGGAATTGAATATTACTTCCAAAAATAAACCGGATCCAATCTGCGATAAGGCTTACCGAGGTAACGTAAGATTTCAGCATGCACAAGTTCGGGTTCCTCCCATGGAGAAATATGCGTTGCATCGGGCACAATATAGAGTGAAGCCTGCGGCAAATTTTTATAGAGCGCAATCGTATGTTCAATCGTAAACATATCATGATCACCAGCCAACACTAAAAATGGTACTTGAATCGAATTTAATTGGGCTAAGGTAATCTTGGGGTTGTTGTATGCATTGTCTGTGGCCTTCTTTTTAGCCGATGCAATTCTACTTTTATCGGGAGCCATTCGCTCGTAGGTGCTAAAATACTTCGCCAATTCTTTTTTCGTCTTGGCGAAAAGCGGATCTGCCGGATTCATTCGCCAAGTCGTATCCACTCCAATAAATACGCCTGAAACTTCTCCCGTGAAATTGGCTCCCAAGATCACCGCTTTATTTATCTTTTCGGGATGTATCAACGCAAGCTCCAATGCAATGTCTCCGCCATCGCTCCAGCCGACAAATTTTGCCTTCTTTATTTGAAGTTTATCCATGAATCCATTGACATCCAAGGCCATTTGCGCATAGGTCAATACCTTTTCGTCACTATCTGTTGTTCTTCCTTGCGAACGAGAATCAACAGCAATCACTTGGTATTTTTTAGAAAACGCCTCAATCATTCCTCCCATCATTTCTGATGATCCATAGCCCCCGTGTAGTAGAATGAGTGGCTCCCCTTTTCCATATATTTCATAGTACATCGAAATATCGCCTACTTGAACGCGCTTCCCAACTTTCGAATTTGATCCGTAAGGTATTTGAGCAAAAACAGAATGGGATAGAAATAATACCCCAAAGAATAATAGTTTCTTCATTTCAATAAAATTTAAGATTAGTTCTTTTTATACAAATACCACATGCAAGTACTCAACATCGCCGGCATCACAGACCCATGCGTTTCATCCGCAAATTCGACAAATTTGGTTTCGATGTTTTTGTAATGGCTTTTGAGTTGGTTGTCAAAGTAATGTAAATCTTGGATCGCATCTTTGGGCTCTAAGCTACCAAAGGACAAAAACACTTTGGCATTATACTCTTTGTGCGTCGATGCATAATTTTTTTCTTTCGAACGAATTTCATTATTCAAATGAAGGCGTTGCGAAGAGCTATTAATTCCAAAACGATTAAACATTTCTGGCACTTTGAACATAAGGTCAGCAACCAGATAACCCCCTAAAGAATGTCCTGATATGCCTCGATTCCCATTAAAGCCATATTTATTTTCGATTAATGGAAAGATTTGTTGGGTTAGCGTTTGAAAAAATAAATCGCCCTTACCTGACATCGTACTTCCCTCTGGCAAGTGAAAAACCTTAGCGTAGATTACATCATTCAAGGTGTCTTTTGAAAATGTGTAATCAGGCCAACGGTTGATCAACCATTCACTAGTTGTCTTTTCTGGACCCGAAATCGTTACAACAATCACATCTTCTATCAAATTTTCAAACTGAAGCGTGCGATGCGCACCGTGTGCGATGGCTGCTGCATAATACCCATCCAAAATATAATACACGGGATATTTTTTACTCGCATCATAACTTACGGGCAAAGATACCTCCAGGGTGTATTTTGTTTTGTTGAATGTGGATGTCAAATCATACTTTGCCGTTAAGTCTTTCGTCAAAGGGTATTGCGCAGAAAGCGATTGGGATAGAAATAATATCCCGAGGAATAAAAGTTTCTTCATGGTAAATAATTTTATAGGTTAATTTTTATTGGAATAAAGTACGCGCATGGTCCGACTTATCATAGCTGGGCCAACTGAATTATGTGTTTCGTCTTTGAAAAGGGCAAACGTCGAATTAAACCCTTGATACTTTTTTCAACCCTGCTTCAAATTTCAAAAGATTATCCAAACCATCTTCTAATTCTGCAATGGAGAAAAACACCTTCGTGTTTAAATTCGTTTGGCCATATTTAGCTTCGGCTTGAAAAATGTCATTATCCCAAAATAAAAAGGACGGGCTGTTGATTCCAAATTTGGTAAATAAGCCATCTCTTTTGAATAAAAGATTGGCCACATACAAACCACTTAACGAGTGCCCTGAAATTCCCCTTTCGTTATTGGTGCTATACTTCGAATCGACCATGGGAATGATTTCATTTTTTATGATTTGATAAAATGTCTCTCCGCCTCCCGAAACCAAACCGGGCGATTTGATATTCCACATTTTTGAAAACGTGCTGTCTTTCTTCGGTCGGTGGGTAAAGGTGTAATCGGTCCAGCGTTTCACCAACCATTCATAATCTGTTTTTTCGTCCCCGGCGATCGAAACTAAAATAAAATCATGGACCAAATTGCCCATTTTAAGGGCTTTCATGGCCTCTTTGGCAATGGGAAAGGCATAATAACCATCCAACAGATAAAAAACAGGATACTTCTTTTCTTTGGTATAGGTGGTCGGTAACGCCACCGAAATTTTATAGGTGCGGTGGTTTATTGCTGAGGTAAGATTTATCTCTTCGGTATGCATGGGCGCTGTGCTCCATTGGGCATTGCTAGACGGTAAGCTAGCTAATAGGATAACAATCGAAAACAGGTATTTCATAAAACGTACATTAAAAATTAAATTGTTGTTAAAGGCAAACGCACAAACCCATTGACGAAATCGCGCCAAAAGGGCGAATACAGTATATCGAACAGGACCATTCCGTGAGCAATCAGATAAAGGCCTAAGATCAATGGAAATACCCAACGCGCTTTGACTTGTTTACGTTCGCAATAAATGATCACGAGAAAAACCGCATAAAGCGTAAAAATCGTGGTCAAATAGGCAACAAATGGATCGCTAATCACCCGAAACGCAAAGCGAATAAAAGCCGGTTCGATGAATGCCAAACCCGTGACAATCATTCCCCGCGCATGTAATTGATAATCCTTTTTGTACCGAATCGCAATGAAAAAAGCGATCGCCAAAATGACCAAATCCTTGAATGAATTAAATGCCCCCACTAAATCATTATCCGTCAGTGGCCCTTGATGTGGTATGCGCGAATGGGTTAACAAGAGGATCGAAATAAAGATTAGAGGAATCAACAGATAGCTTATTTTTCCCAGCAAGCGATGAATCGCTACTTGCTTTTTCCGAATTAAAATCGGTTGGATAATCAACAAGCTCATCCAAAGAATAAGCACCGTGGCATGGAAATGAAAATAGTAGGAGAAGTTGGCCGTTCCATTGAAAAATTTAGCAAAATACGATGGCCAAAAACCCAGGCATACCAACAGGATTAATCCGAAAAAGTAATAGCCAGATAAATCAAACCGCAATTTTTTAACCTGTTTTTCCATGTGTGTAAACTTCAAGAAACAAGATAGTTTATTCCGTCCAAGCGGTAAATTTGACAACGAATAAAGATGTTCCCAAAAGGGAAAAGGGAACAAAAAAGCCGATCCTATTTGAAGAAAATCAAGGCATAAATCTACCTATTATCAAAACTTGCACAACATACAAGTTTTGATAATAGTGTGTATATTTGTCATATGAAAACCTATACATACCGAAAAGAATACCTAGAAAAACTCCTTTCTTATCAAGATAAGGACCTAATTAAAGTGGTAAGCGGTCTACGAAGATCAGGCAAAAGCACTCTTTTAGAATTATTCAGAGAGGAAATTGTCAAAAAGGGAGTCAAAAAGGGGCAAATCCAATTCATCAATTTTGAATTGCCTGAAAATTATTTGGATAAAACCTGGGATGAAATCTATTTCAACATTAAGAAAAAGCTAAAACCTGACTCCCCAAACTATGTATTTTTAGACGAGGTTCAAAACATCCCCCTATTTGAAAAACTAGTGGACGGCCTATTCGCAACAGAAAACGTGGATGTTTATATCACTGGGTCAAACGCATTTCTTTTAAGTAGCGAATTAGCCACATTGTTGAGCGGCCGATATATCGAAATCTCGATTTTGCCCTTTTCATTTAAAGAATACCTAAGTGCAAGGGAAATAGAGACGGAAAACAAATACCTAAATTTTGAAGCCTTCTTTTTTGATTACATAAATGAAACATCTCTGCCAAAGGGCGTCTCTTTAAGAGCGGGTGGATATGATAAAATTTACGACTACCTAGAAGCGATTTATCAATCAATCATAGAAAAAGACATCACACAACGCTACGAAATTCGCGACAAACGATCTTTCAGTAATATTGTGAAATTTGTAGCCTCGAACATTGGAAATATTCTTTCACCTAGCAATATATCCACTACATTAAGTCAAGATGGCCAAAGTATACACCACTCCACTGTTGAAAAATACCTCCAATATTTAGTGGCTTGCTTCGTTTTTTACAAAGTAAATCGCTTTGACTTAAAGGGTAAAAAGCAATTAGTCACGCAAGAAAAATACTACTTAGTTGACCCCGGACTTCTAAACCTATTAGTAGGAAAAGAACGAACAACTGACAGGGGCCACATTTTGGAAAATGTAGTCTATTTAGAGCTAATTAGAAGAGGCTATAAAATTTGGACAGGGACTGCTAGGAACACAGAAATCGATTTTGTGTGCAAAACCCCTTTAGGCGAAATTGAATATTACCAAATCGCCTGGCAACTTACCTCCGAAAGCACCATAGAACGAGAGTTTTCAGCCCTAGAAAAAATTACAGATAATTACCCTAAATACCTCCTAACCACCGATTCATTTAAACAAGATCGAAGCGGAATTAAACACCTCAATGTATTTGAGTGGTTGCTAACTTAATGTAAAGATTAAACGCTTACGTAGGGAGCAATCGATGCATAGAGAATTAATAACAAAAAAGCCGATCATTTCTGATCGGCTTGCTCCCCTTACAATCGAAAGATGCAACTATAATCCGATGATTGAGTATGTGACAATCAGGAAATTAAAGGGTTAAACTTCGTGCAAATTGACAGAGAGTTTAAATACCTTCCTGTTTAACTTCTTTCTTAATTGGAGCTTTATAAGGTCTTTTTATTATTTTCAAATCCTTAAAGTATCCAACTGTAGCAATATCAACATAAAGTCCAACTCCACCTTTTTTAACTTTACCCAACATTTTATCAACGATAAAAGAGGAATATTTCATATTGTTAATAAACATTTCGGCCGTTTCTCCATTTACCTCAATTCTCATTGTTATCCATTCTTTTAAAGCAACTGGTGCCGAACCCTCATACGAGCCAGGAGGATAATTTTTTCTAAGTGTTTCAAATTTTGCATTCGGATAAGAAAAATATTGAACAGCGTGGTTTCTATGCATTTGATTGGGGGCTCTTCCTGCTTTAGGTCGCAAATAAATTGACTCGAACGCAGAATCGTTTGCAGCAATTCGATAATACAAGCCAATAAAACCGGCAGCTCCTGCAAAAGGGGATGGATCTTGAATTTGACTATACATCTTAATCTCAATGGTTCCATTTTCAAAATCATTTAATCCAACTAATTTTGCATAATGTTTTTCATCTACAGTTGCCTCTAATCTATTTGGGTCAAATGGCAAAGAGTTTAAATCTCTTTCAATTTTAAGGACAGGTTCACCTTGAAACTTAATGATTGATCCTGTCACGTTATGTAATTCAAAAACTTGTTTCCCTAAAGTCAATTTTGTTTGAGCAAAAACGGAGGAAACAATAACGAACTTAATTAATAAAAAACTGATAATCTGGATGTAATTTTTCATTTTATATTTTTTTTACAAATCTATTTCAAATGGTATACATTCGTAACTAATTTAGTAAATACAAGTAACCAAAAGGTAACCAAATTATGAGTAGCAAATTTATCGACAACCCATTAAATTGCCCCGTAACCCGCACAATAAGTATCATTGGAGGTAAATGGAAGCCCATCATACTAAACTGTATTGGAGATAGGACAATTCGATTTGGGAAACTAAACCAAATAATACCATCGATTTCAAATAAAGTATTGTCTAGTGAGTTGAGAGAATTAGAGCAATATGGATTGATTCATAGAATTGAATTCACTGAAATGCCTCCTCGAGTAGAATATTCTTTAACTAACGCAGGCAAATCGTTACTCCCATTATTACTTGAACTTGCTAATTGGGGTAATACTCATACTGCTAAAAAGATCATTAAAGAATTTACTTGATTTTTAGAACGATGCAACTAGCCTAACTCACTGATAGACAACAAAAAAGGCGACAGAAATGTCGCCTTTTGCAGTTTTGCTCCCCTTACAATCGAAAGATGCAGCTTCGGGAAACTATATACCATATTATCTATTTAGTTGCCATTGGCATGTCAGAGTTGAACAAATCCCTGTGTAATTTCCACATACCATCTTCTTTCTTCCATAAGACAAGGTATTTTCC
>JAHEAY010000059.1 GCA_024642485.1 Cytophagaceae bacterium | reverse complement strand
GATTTTGCAAACCAGTTGGCCGTCCACGTAAATCACTTAAACCGCGCGGTAAAAGAAACAACAATCAAAACCACGTCGCAACTTATCGCTGATCGCATCAGTCAGGAAGCCAAATTAATTCTATCACATGGAGAATGGACCATTGCTGACATTGCTGAAGCATTAGGGTTTAATGAAATCAGCTATTTCAATCACTTTTTCAAAAAACAAGTGGGCATCAGCCCCGCAAAATTTAGAAATAATATACATCATGGAAAAACGAAAATTAGGGAATAGTGGCTTAGAAGTTTCAGCCATGGGCCTCGGTTGCATGGGCATGAGCTTTGGTTATGGACCTAAAGCTGATGAAAATGACATGATCAAAATCATTCGGGCAGCTGTTGAAAAAGGCATAACCTTTTTTGACACGGCCGAGGTATATGGTCCCTTTATTAACGAAGAATTAGTAGGAAAAGCATTAGCCCCATTTAAAGGCGAAGTGGTCATCGCGACCAAATTTGGCTTTCATTTAGACCCGAACCAAGGCTATAAAATGAACGGATTGGATAGTTCGCCAGCGAATATTCGCAAAGTTGCCGAAGCCTCTTTAAAGCGACTAAAAGTAGATGCGATAGATTTGTTTTACCAACATCGCGTAGACCTCAACATCCCCATCGAAGATGTGGCTGGTACGGTTAAAGATTTGGTCAAAGAGGGTAAAGTCAAACATTTTGGACTTTCAGAAGCTGGGACGGCCAATATCCGCATAGCCCACGCCGAAATGCCGGTAACTGCCTTGCAAAGTGAATATTCCTTGTGGACACGGGAGCCTGAACAACAAATCATACCGACCCTAGAAGAATTAGGCATCGGTTTTGTTCCATTTAGCCCGTTAGGAAAAGGATTTCTAACAGGAAAAATAGATGCAAATACAAAGTTTCATGAAACCGATTTCCGCAGAACCGTACCTCGTTTTACAGAGGAAGCTCGTGAACATAATCAGACATTGATTAACGTTTTGACAAGCATTGCGCAAGAAAAAAATGCAAGTCCCGCACAGATAAGTTTGGCATGGTTATTAGCACAAAAACCATGGATTGTACCCATTCCGGGGACGACGAAAATGCATCGCATGCATGAGAATTTTGATGCCATTCAGCTACAATTAAGCGCAAATGACATCAAACAAATTACCGAAGCGACTTCCCAAATAGATGTTCAAGGGACACGCTATTCCGCTGCAGCTATGGAAGCTTTGGCCAAAAGTTAAAATTTTATCCTCATTTCAAGTACGAGAATCGTACCTTTGCCTCTTCTTTTGAATAAGCCATCATGAAATTAATAAAATCAATCTGCCTCATCCTACTTGTACAATTCACAAGTTTGGCTGAAACACCAACAGATTCCACCAAGAAAGAAATCCAATTCGCAACCTCTACCTTAATCACCAATAACGGAATTTCCATCATCCCCATTTTTACCTTGGGAAAACCCGCGGCGATCATCAACTTTACCGTAGGACGCAAATTGACTTTTGAACCGGAATTCCGCCTTTCTTTGGAAGGAAAACCTTGGTCTTTCATCTATTGGTTTCGCTATAAATTAGCCAAAACGCCCAAATTCACTTGGAGTGTTGGAGCCCATCCTGCCATCATTTTCAAGACTATTCCTGTGACTATCAATGGAAACAACGAAGAAGTCTTACGTGCCCAACGCTTTTTGGCAGCCGAAATGTCCCAAAACTACCGCTTCAATAAACACGTAAATCTTGGCTTCTATTATTTAGTAGGCGCAGGAAGTGTGGAAAACAAAACCAAACCCACGAACCTGTTGACCTTGCGTGGCGGATACAACAACATTGAATTAGGCAAAGGATTTTTAGCGGGTGTAAATTCCCAATTGATTTACTTATTTACAAACGGCGAAGAAGGCTCCTATGCAAACGCAACGTTTACGTTGACACATAAATCAAGCCCTGTCACGCTTTCCTATTTTTACAATCAACCGATTAATTCCGCGATTACCGGTGGAAAAGATCCAGTCTGGAATGTAGGCGCGACCTATTCCTTCAATAAATTATTTACGCTTAAATAAATGAAAAGCCCGGCATAACAACCGGGCTTTTTGATTACGCTTATTTCAATCCATAAATTTTGACTTGGCGCATGGACCACGGAATCTCGTCGGCCACTTTTGCAATCCCTTCAACTAATTTTAAGCGGACAAATTTCGTTTTAACTTGGTCAAAACTCACGACGTTATCCCCTTCTTTACCTTTGTAATTCGCTACATGTGTATTCCAATTTACACCATCCATCGAAGTTTCGATTTGCATAAGTCGAGGATAAGTCGGGATCATCGTAGGGGCAGCACCCGGAACCGGTTTCGCCGGACGCTTGAATAGGGAGGATGAACTAAAGTGGAATTCCGACAAATTCATTGACTGCGGAAATTCAATCTGATACCACATGTCTTTAGCCTGCGTAATACCAGTCGACCAGCCTTCATAATTCGTCGCACTGCGCGGGGATGCATTTCCACCTATACGTGTGGAAACCGTATTACTCGCGCTGAATTTCCAAGCAGCATCGGCGGGAAACTCCTTTGGCACTTGGCTCATAAGTGCTTCAAATTTATACATCGAAGATTGCTTGGCCGTCTTCGCCCGTATCGCCGCAACTTGTTGGGCCGTCACAAACGATGCATCATTCGACAAGCCATTACGGATATATGAAACGACATCGGCAATCCATTGGTCTGACTGCTCTTTCATCGGCTGCATCATACCGCCGGCATAATTCTTCCCTTCGACTGCTCCATCCAAACCGTGCAATAAAACGCGCACCGCATATTCCGGATGCGACTGAATGCGGAAACTTCCTGCCAAAGCGGGGGCTAAGAGTTTATTGTTACCCGCTGATTTCCCCATTCCATCATTGCCATGGCATTGTGAGCAAAGTTCCGCAAAAACCAATTCGCCACGTGCCAAAATTTCTTTTTGATCCTTACTCAATTCTGTGCCATTAAAAGGGCCGTTCTGACGAGGCTTTGGTGGCGTGATCGTTTGCTCGCCTACTAGTTTTACACCACCTGAAGGGTGCTTGGCTATACTCGCTTTGACCTGTGTTTCTAAATCCGGCGCCTTCACAAACTTTGCAGAAAAAATCGCCTGCATGGCAACTTCCGGATCAGCATCCAGCATACTTTTTTCATACATAGAAGCAAAAGACTTATCCCCCGCTTTGTACAAGGTTTCAGATGCTTTAAGCGCCTGAATGCGGATACGTGGATTCGCATCTGCGCCTAATTTTTGAACGACAGTCGCTGGCAATTCCCCGAGGCCCTCGAGCGTCCAAAGCGCATGAATTCGACCATTGATCGTCGAACCTTGTAAGGCCATTTGCTTCAAAGCCGGCACGACCGATTTGTCTTTGCGTAATACCAAAACTTGCTGTGCCATATCCTGCCACCATCCATTCGGATGATTTAGGTAGCTAACGAGTTTCGCAGATTTTTCATCGTACATACGTGCAGGCTTCTTATCCCGTTCTTTCCCATCATACGTAATGCGCCAAATCCGACCAAGCCCTACGACTTTGTCCAAACGATATTGATCAATTTTCAAACGCAAATAAGAGTCTTTGGGCGTCCATTGTCCTTCCTGAATAATTCCATGGTACATATCCACAATGTACATGGTTCCGTCGGGGGCAGTGGCCATATCAACCGGACGAAATAAGGGATCCGTTGATTTTAAAAATTCCGACTTTTGATCTTGATACACATTATGTAAGGTCGTCAAACCTTCCTTCACAACGGGATTGATTTGTCGGACAATCCGCGCCACAGGTTCTCCGTAAAACAACTGCCCACGTAAAGATGCAGGTAAGCGATCCCCACGGTAAATATCATTTCCCGCGGAACCGGTTACGCGATTTAGCGAACCATCGGGTTGACGAATTTCATCCATTCCACCTTGCATGTCGGCAACTTTAACTGCCGCACCATACGGCACCTCAAAGCCTTTCGCTAGCTCATTAGGTACATCGAAATTTCCATATTGGATGGGGAATTGGAAATAAGACGGAACTCCTGAGGCGCCACCTTGAAACCATAATTTACCATTATCATCTTGACTAATTCCCCATTGCGCCCGATTCGCGCCGGTCTTTTCTCGGATGATTCCATTGGGCGCTTCACGAATCCGGAAAGCATTGACGGTACTATAAAGCCAATTATCCATTCCATAAAACAAGAAGGCTTGTTGGTGCTCCACATTCCCCGACCGGCCATATTTGGTCGTAAAAAGCTCCTTTTTATCTGCCTTTCCATCGCCATTCGTATCCGTGTATTTGTAGATATTATCCGCATCAGACTCCATCGTTAAAACAGCATCTTTGCCATATGGCAATACAAAACGCGGAAAAATAAGCTTATCCACAAAGGTCGTCCCGGTCTCATAGACGCCATCGTTATTTTTATCTTCCCAGCGGGAGATCCGACTGATGGGCTCGAGTTCATTTTTGGAATCTGCATCCAACATATACGAACGAAGTTCTAGGACGTACATCCGGCCATTGCCATCAAATACAATTTCGCCGGGTTGTTGGATCGCAGGTTCCGTTAATACTGGTTGAATTTTATAGCCGGGAGGCAATTGAAATCGTTTGGCTTCTTCTTCCACGGTGAGTGGTTGGATTGGGTCTTTGGGTGTAAGGTCGATTCCCTTCCAGTTTTCGTCGTTCGGGTCAACACCTGCAGGAATTCGCAGCGTATCTAGGGATTTCGTAAAATTTGAATGCGGTTGTTTGGCAGCACTTAAGGCCATCAAAAGTCCCATGCCTAACAGGCCAAAAGATAAAATTCGTTTCATAGGTTTAGTATTTGAGGTCAATCTCAGAATGAAAGAACAATTTAATGTCCTGATTTACAACTATTTTTAGACAAAATAGAAAATATCTGAGACGAGCCGTAGGCTATCCAGTAGATTTGGATCGCCATTTTTTATCCCCATGAAATGGTGGTAATTTTGCAGGCTAATTAACCTACCAATAATGACCCAAGCATCAAACCGAACCAAAATCATTTTGGTTCTTGGTATATTATCCGCGATTGGACCCTTGTCCATCGACATGTATCTGCCCGCTTTCAAGAATATTGCAGCAGCATTAAACTGCTCGCAAGAGCAAATGGGCTACACCTTGTCCAGTTTCTTTTTTGGGATTTGTGTGGGCCAATTAATCAGCGGGCCATTATTGGATCATTTTGGTCGGAAAAATGTGTTGTACATAGGGCTATCCATTTATGTCCTAAGCTCCATCGCATGTGCCTTTGCTCCATCGGTAGAAGCATTAACCATCTTCCGCCTGTTTCAAGCACTCGGCGGAAGTGTGGGAATGGTTGCCCCAAACGCTGTGATTCGCGAAACTTTTGAAGAGAAAGAACGTCCAAAAATCATGTCATTAATGATTTTGATTCTTGGCGTATCGCCCATTTTAGCCCCATCTTTAGGAAGTCTCTTATTGACATTAGCGAGTTGGAAAGCCATCTTCTTAGTCCTAGCCGGAATCTTGTTAGTTATCATCTTCTTGATAAAATCGTGGTTACCTGAAAAAATCAATCACGAAAAACGGGGGCCTTTTAAAGTAATGACGATTGCCAAAGCTTATCGAGCATTATTCAAAGAAAAGGAATATTTGATTTTTGCATTTACGGGTGCAATTGGCGCGGGAAGTATTTTCACCTACGTGGGTGGAGCTCCCTTGACTTTCTTGAATTATTACCAAGTGAGTGAGTCAAAATTCGGCTTGCTCTTCGCGATTGTTGCATCCGGAATTATCTCCGCGAGCCAACTAAATCACATCGTCCTAAAGAAATATAGTAGTTTACAAGTGCTTCGTGTAACCTTGCCCACACAACTAGGACTTTCAATTATTCTGGCCGTTTTATCAAAACTGAACTTGATGACAATGGAATTGAATATCTTCTTGCTCTTCTTGATTATGGGCTGTCAGGGTTTCAATTTTCCCAATGTAGCCACATTAGCTTTGAGGCCTTTTCACCGCGGGGCAGGAACTGCCTCGGCGATGTTGGGATCTATCCAAATGGCATGGGGCGCAGTATGTTCCGTGCTTGTGGGTTTACTTTTTGACGGCACTCCTTTCACCATGGCGATTATCATTTTCGGATGTGCTGCGCTGGCAAATACGATCTTGTTTGGTGTGGGAAGAGGGATTGTACAAAGTCGCTAGTCGTCAGTCACTAGTCGACAGTTGAATTAAACGAGTAACATGACCGAATTTCAACACGACAATACAAAGAAATAATACTAGCGACTGACGACTAGTGACTAGCGACTGAACTCAACATTTCCCACTTTCATCTATACATTCGACCGCTGAGCAGAAAAAATAACAGACTAAAATATCACCAATGTATCTTTGAGGTACAATATTATTCAATCCGCCTAATGAAAAAATTCATTCTAACTACCCTTGTCTCGATTAGCACATTTTTTGCATTCGCACAAGTTCCAGGAGCTCCAGCCGGAGCCAAAATGCCCGACATGAATCGCGGCCACGTCTATGGAAAAGTCGTTGACGATCAAGGAAAGCCCGTCGAATTCGCATCGGTTGTTTTGTTGAAAACGACGATCGATCCGGCAACCAAAAAACCGAAGGATATATTGGTAAAGGCCCAACAAGCCGAATTGAATGGAGACTTTAATTTCAAAGAGATTCCCATCAATGTGAAGTTGAAAATCAAAATCAGCTTTGTGGGTTTCACAAATTATGAAGCTCCTGTAGCTTTCGCGATGCCTCCCATGGGTGGCATGAAACCCGGCCAAGCGCCCGATCCAGAAATGATGGCAAAAATGATGGCTGCCTTCGAAAAAGATTTGGGTAATATCAAATTAGCAACCGACTCCAAAGAACTTGACGCTGTCGTCGTAACAGGTACAAAAGCGCTTGTTGAAATGGATATCGATAAAAAATCATTCAACGTAGGACAAAACATCGTGACTTCTGGTGGAACGGCCATCGATGTGATGCGTAATATTCCATCTGTTCAAGTGGACATCGATGGCAACGTAAAAGTGCGTAATGCAAACCCAATTTTATACATCGACGGGCGGCCTACCACCCTTTCCATGGATCAAATTCCAGCCGATATTATCGAAAAGGTAGAGGTTATTACCAACCCATCAGCAAAATACGATGCATCTGGTAGCATGGCGGGCATCATCAACATCGTATTGAAGAAAAACAAAAAGAACGGTTACAACGGTATGGTGAATGCGGGCGTTAACCGTAGAGGGGGAACCAATTTGATGGGTAATTTCAGTTACCAACAAAACAAATGGAACTTGACGGCAACGATCATGAACATGATGGAACGCAACGTCTCGAATGGCTATAGCGATCGTCAGGCGAACATTGGCGGTATTCAATCCTCTATTTATCAGAACCTAGATAACTCAACGAAAGGCTTCATGCTTTTCCCTCGTTTCTCAGCGGATTACGCGGTAACAAATCGGTCTACGATAACTTTGGGTGCATTCTTCGGTGGAGGTGGCCAATTCAGACCCAATGAAACATTGGACATCACAAGTACCGTGAATGGCGTAAAATCATTCAGCAATCGTTACACGGAAAGTTTACGTGAATTTAAACCACAAGGATTCCAGTTTGGCTTCAAACACACCTTCCCGAAAGCTGGCGAAGAGTTAACGATGGACATGAACTTCTTTGGCGGAACGAATAAAGGGGAGTCGGTGATTACGACCAACTACCTAAACAATAACGCAATAACAGGTACTCAAATCCAAAAGAACGTAGGCGACGGAAACAACAAATTCATCACCATTCAAACGGATTATGTGAAACCAATCAAAAACGAGGGTACAATTGAAATGGGGTTAAGAGCTCAAATTAATGAGTTGGCCAATATCAACACAAACACCTTAAAGCCAGTAGGGTCAGATGTTTATAAAGAAATCACATCGGCATCGATCAATTATTCCAGTACAAATAATGTCTATGCGGCTTATGTATCCGTTTCAGGCAAAACAGCAGCTTTCTCTTATAAATTAGGTTTACGTGGCGAGAGTTCGAACTACACGGGTGAATTGTTAAATACGAAACAACAATTCAGCAATAAGTATCCATTGAGCTTATTTCCTTCCATCTTCTTGAAGAAGGATTTATCGAAAACAGATCAATTGCAATTGAGCATTACGCGCCGGGTAAATCGTCCTAATTTCTTCCAAATTATTCCATTTGTCGATTACAGCGACAGTTTAAATATCACCCGAGGAAATGCTAATTTGGTTCCGGAATTCACGACATCTGGCGAGCTTTCTTATAGCAAGACAAAAGGGTCGGCAACATTCTTGTTCTCGGGGTATTACAAATACACCGACAATTTGATTACGCGTTATTACAGCAAAGAAATCAACCCCATCAGCGGAAAGATGGATTTGATTAATACATTTATCAATGCGAATTCAAGCATTAATTATGGGGCTGAAGCGACTTATGTGAATAAATTTTTCAATTGGTGGGATTTTACGGCCAACGTGAACGTGTATAACTCAAAAATTAACACAAGCAACATTGAAAGTTCAGGCGCTGTAGCGGATGGAATGTGGACAGCCTTTGGTAAGATCAACAACAATTTCATCTTGCCGAATAAATGGGTGATCCAATTATCTGGAGATTACCAAGGAAAAACGAATATGCCAGTAAGTCAAAATCAAGGCCAAATGGGCCCTCCAGGCATGCAAGCTCAAAGTTCTTCTCAAGGTTATGTAGAGCCGTATTTTGGAATTGACTTAGCGATTAAAAAGTCATTCTTGAAAAACGATATGGCATCTTTGACTTTAGCGTTCAATGATATCACAAAAACACGTGGAAATACGCGCGTTTCTTTGGGAGATGGATTTACACAAACGACTTATCGGATTTCAAATCCACAGCAAGTGCGATTAACATTATCCGTACGTTTCGGGAAGTTTGACATGAGTCAAATGAAACGAAATAATAACAGCGGAGCTGATATGCAACAAATGCAATAATTAACGTATAAAGTAAGATTTAAAAAACGGCCCAATTGGGTCGTTTTTTTTGTTAGCGAGCTACTACCTTAAAAAGCATATCCTTTAAATACTGCTCCACAAAGGTCTCTTTCGACTGGCTATTGACATCTGTTAATTTAGGCAAATACGTACTGAAAAATAGTTGCGAATGAGCCGTTTCAATCAGCGTCGTACTCAAGGAATGCGGGAATGGATAAGTCGGTTGGTAGGCCTTAATTAAATCAGAGATTCGAGCACACAAATCCTTATAGGGCTTGAATACCTCATTTTCATTAATTTCCTTTACCTCTTTCACAAGATATACCTTGCTGCTTTCCGCAATCACAATTTGATGTAGGACATTTTTGTTGTAATCTGATTGCCCCAAACGCTCCGGTAATTCACGCGTAAACAATTCCACAACGCATTCCAGTTTGGCGCGCAAATCTTGTATGGGTTCTAATTGAACAACCACTAAATACTCCATGTAAGACCAGTACCAATTCAAAATGTAAAGCAATAAGCGATGCTTATTGGTAAAATACCGATATATCGATGCCTCTGTTGTGTTCATTTCCAAGGCAAGTTTTTTGAACGTAAAATGCTCAAAGCCGACCTCATGGATTAATTCAATCGCATGTTTGACAATCTGCTTCCCTAACTCCGTTCCTTCCGGATCACGAAGATAAATATGCTCATTGACCTTAAAACTTAA
>JAHEAY010000235.1 GCA_024642485.1 Cytophagaceae bacterium | reverse complement strand
GCATGGTCGTCCGACATGATGAAGATGATGTTCGGACGCTTATTGGTTTGCGCTAAAATTTGTGAAAAGCTCACGCACATGAGCAATCCAATTAATATATGTTTCATATAAATAGGTTTAATATTGGCAAATTAGATAAATAAACAGGAAAGACCCCCAAGGCTACCGATTTAAATCTAATTTCAGGAATTCTTTTTTGTTCCCTTTTCCCTTTTGGGAACACATTTCAGGCGCTTATTTGAATAGTTCTTTTGCTTATTCTTAAATTCAAACTATGAGTATGAAAACCAAGGCAGCTAAATTACGTTTTGACTTATCGGGATATTACTTTTTCGGATTAGTCCTTCTCGTATTATTGGGTTTTTGGCCTTCGTATTTTGCCAAATTTTTCAACGGCACAGCTGATTTTTCCTTCTATTTTCACTTCCATGCTGGTGTGCTTATTCTTTGGATGAGCTTGCTCATTATCCAGCCCATTTTAATCAGAAAAAAGCGCTTAGACATCCATCGCTTGCTGGGCAAAGGAAGTTATCTTCTTATTCCCTTCATTTTTATTTCCATCATTTTATTGACGCATTCTCGGTTGCCACATCAGGGGCAATTATCGGACGACCATTTAGTGGGGACGTTCAATTCGGTTAAGGATTTGGTGATTTTGGCCGTTGCCTTTTTTATCGCGATAAAGTATGTAAAGGATTATCAGTTACACGCTAGGGGAATGATTGTGACAGGTTTGGCATTCATAGAACCCGCATTTATTCGTTTTACGTTACGAGTGATTAGTGATCCAATGATGGCTTATGTAGCAACAATACTAACTGTTTACGCGGTAATCATTTATTTAATTTATCTCGAACGAAAACAAGCGAGCGCTCGCTGGGTTTTTCCATTGGTCTTAGCCCTTTATGTGATTGCCCATGGAATGGTTATTTTTGATATACTTTATTATCCGTTTTGGCGCAATTTTGTTACTTGGTTTGCAGGATTACCTTTGACAACGAACTAATTTTATTATGAAATATATTTTATCTTTTGTCATTTTATGGGCTAGTATTAGTCCGATTAAGGCTCAATGGAGCACAACACCCATTCGTACGGAGTCCTATACGATTAACTCTGCTTTGAACAAAAGAGCCTATCAGATTTCGGTTGCTTTGCCCTCTAGTTATTCAAAAGAGAAAAAGTATCCTGTTTATTATCTATTGGATGGATATTATGCCTTCCCCATTGCGTGCGAATCGATGAAGGTTCTTAAAATGGGAAATTTGGTGCAAGATTTCATTTTAGTTTCTATCGCTGGCGATGAGACCAACGATTATGATTGGTTGGTGAATCGGTGGACGGATTACACATTTACTTCAATGCCTAAGAAAGACAGTACACTAACCAAAGTTTGGAATATCAAATCGCCAGGATTGGTATCCGGCGGCGGAGAAATATTTTATAAAATCATTAAAGAAGAAATTATTCCACTCATTGATTCAAAGTATAGTACGAATACCGAAAGAGGTATTTCGGGGCATTCATTAAGTGGCTTATATGTGGCGAATATTTTATTTAAATCGGATGGTATTTTCACCAAATTTGGGATCAACAGTCCGTCCTTTTTATTTTGGGATAATGACATTCTACAGGCAGAATCAAATTACTCTAATGCACATGCAAATTTAAACGCCAAAGTATTTTTCTCGATTGCGGAATTAGAAGATGGTCTTGATAATCTTGTGAAATTTGAGGCACGCCTAAAAAAGTACAAGGAGTTCAATTCTCAGTTTGCCATTTTTAAAGAAGAAACACACAATTCCGTAGGACCTGCTATGATTAGTAGAACAATGCGCGTACTTTATTCAATTATAAAGTAGGTGATAATATCTTGTTTGTTCATCATTCCCTGAACCTATTTCGACACCAAAAATTTATTCACATCTAGCCAGTGCATAAACGCATCAAACCATTTATTACTTGTTCTATTCGGGTTGCCTAGTCCAAAACCGTGACCCCCGTT
>JAHEAY010000052.1 GCA_024642485.1 Cytophagaceae bacterium | reverse complement strand
GTAATAATTCCATCGGCCAACAAGGTTGCGCCACCGATAATTGCGGGTAGAGTTAACCATTTGGCATGCCGACGAACTAAAGCAAAAAGGGCAAAGATTCCTCCCTCACCCTTATTATCAGCTCGTAAAATTAAAATAACGTATTTCAAGGTTGTTTGAAGTGTCAACGTCCAGAAAATACAGGACAAGCCACCTAATACCGTTAACTCATTAATGGGATTGTCGCCAATGATGGCTTGCATCACGTATAGCGGAGAGGTTCCGATATCCCCGTAAATGATTCCCATGGCTACCAAAAGGCCGGCAGCCGTCATTTTATTCTTGTGTTTGTGTTCCATTATAACCTAGGGGAGTAAAAATCTATCCAAGCAGAATCGTTTATGGTTAGAATGCAAAAATTGCAGAAAATTGTACTATTTTGGTGTAATTTCTTGAAATATTTCAAGAAGTGGAGGCAAATATAATTCAATGTTTTAGATATCAAATAGCTTTCGAAAACTTTTCACCAAAAGCCTGAAAGCATGTGAATTAACGCTCATAATAATAGCCAAAAATGATATCCATTTCGTCCTCGGAAGTAAGCCCAAAACCTAGGTCTTTATTTGTATCATTCACATAGGTGGCAACGGAAGTAAGCCCCTCGCCTGCTTGCAATAAAATAGGGGTATCGTAATTAATCACCTTCGGATGTGCCCAATCTGAATTTTCGTAAATAACCTCGCCATCGCGCGCGCCGCCTTTAATCTTAATCTGGAATAATTTACCTCTAGCATGGTAATGCGAGGTTAAAGAAACAATCGCAACGGCTTTATCAAATTTAAAATCACGCGTTATTGTCGTTGTTTGATTCGCGGGCAACGTAAAACTCGTCACATTAAAATCAATCATTTTGACGACCTGCTTAACCTGGTCGGCGGGAACCGTATACAAATTCACGTAATTTTCGCCATATAAATTATCCGTCGTCTTATTAAAGTAATGTGGATTCAAATCTATCGAGGCATTCGCAGGTAATTGCAAAGCCATTCCGGCAGGAAAACTGTAGTCGGAATTAGGATCCGTTCCGCCACCTAAAAATATGTGATTAGACATCTGAATGACCGTAGCTATATTTAAAGAGTTGTCTAAATTTCTTAAATCACGAACTTCATCCGTATTGGGCAACAAGGTTTTTGATCGGAAATCGTACAAAACCATGTGATGGCTGTTGGCCCGTGATTTCAATTTGATCCGAGCGACATAAACGGGAGCGGTATTGTTCAGTGGCCGACGAACAAACAATTCGCGTTCGAAATTGGGGGGAACCACAAATCTGTCCACTTTTAATTGAATGCCAGATTTCCCTTCTTCCGCAGGACTTGGCAATGGAATGAAATTGGCCGACTCAACGAAACTCGGGGTGGTATCATCTAATAGACTAGCATCTGCAACGATCCCCGTAGAGGGAGCACCGGCGTCTATCCATTTCTGAACAAAGGTTAATTGACCTTTTGAAATCGGCTTTCCACCTAAAGGCATTGGGGCGCCGTAACTCACCAACCCATGATGACTTAAATCCCAATTAAGCTTATGAAACAACAAACTCTCACCTGAAGCAAATTTCCGAACTCGAATAACCGAATTTTTCAACGCAACAGGATTTACTGAGGCAACACCTACCAAATTTGAATAAGCGTTCCCCTTCGTTAATATCAAACCATGTTGGGCAAAACTCGCATCCTTCGTCGAAAAATGACATCCCGAACTCGCACAACTAGGCGTCAACAATTTATCCTGCAATAAGTCAAATGATGATACAGTTACTGCTTGCGGCGTTGGAGTAACACCCGGATCGTTCGCAACTTTGGAGCACGCAAAGGGAATAATCGCTAAAAATAAAAGCCATTTTTTCATCGTAAGGAATAATGATCCTGATTTTCGCCAGGCTCAATTTTTAAGACTCGACTTAACACAAGCAATACCAATTTCCGAGAAGCCAACCACGCAGGCAAAGAACATTTCAGCGCGAAGTCGGCTAAAGTAATCTGATCATTTGCACGAAGATATTCCATCAACCAGCGCTCCGCATCTCCATAGGCAAAGGAAAGTCCTTCTTCGTTTTCCCGACGCAATATTTGCTTCATCTCTTTGCTTGCCTTAATCGTTCGGTCTTTGACACGAACGTAACAAACCGGATTCGGGTCCGTTTCCAATTGGACAAAATGCGGTTTATCGATGCTCTCAAATACCCGATAAACTAAAACTGACCGACCATTTTCTAATGCAATTCGATAAACGTGGTAGGTAAATGCAGGAAAACAATACTGGGATATTGCCTTTTCCAACAAAAATTCATCCTCATCCACAAACTTCGATCCTTCAATTTGTCCATCATCTGAGACTCCCACGAAAAGATGTCCTCCATCTGAATTTGCAAAGGCGACTAGCTCCTTGATGATTTTTTCAGGAAACTTGACTTTCATTTTAAACTCCAGCCGTTGACCTTCCCCATGACGCACCAAATGCTTTAGATTTCGCAAATCTAAGTGCATTTCAGACTCGTCTCCCGTGGCTTGATCCAACAAAATTTCGTTCCCTGTTCGCATAACTTATAAACCCCGACTAAATTAAAAAGTTTTCAAACAAATCCGTTTATTTTTTTACTTAGTATAGCAATTCAATAGACTTTATATATCTTTGTGAAAATTTCGTCAAAATGATTCCAGAAAATTTCGAAAAATCGCTTGAGACGCTTTCCTTATTGGAACGCATGCAGCAGATTACAACGCTTTTTGCGGGCAAAAAAATCGTCTTCTCTACCTCGTTTGGCCAAGAAGACCAAGCCATTACCCATGCGATTGCATCCCAAAAACTAGCAATTGAAATTTTCACATTGGATACGGGCCGGCAATTTCAAGAGTCCTACGAACTCATCGATTTAACAGTAAAAAAGTTGGGCTTCAACCTGAAAACCTACTTTCCCCAAACATCAGCTGTAGAAAAGCTCGTTGAAACAAAAGGCTTTAATTCCTTTTATAGCTCGGTGGAAAATCGGAAAGAATGCTGCTTTATCCGGAAGATCGAGCCCTTGAATCGTGCATTAAAAGGAGCGGATGTTTGGATTACCGGCTTACGTGCTGAGCAATCGGAGAATCGCGCTGATATGCCGATGATCGAATGGGATGCTCAGAAGAACATATATAAGATCAATCCATTAATTGATTGGTCGTTTGAGACCTTAGAAAATTATTTAGCTGAATATAAAGTACCCCAAAACCCTTTACATAAAAAAGGCTTCATTTCCATTGGTTGCGCCCCTTGTACGCGTGCCATTGCGGAAGGAGAACATCCCCGCGCGGGCCGTTGGTGGTGGGAAAATTCACAAAAAGAATGCGGTTTACACGCCTAATAGCAGAATATGAATAAGTTAAACGATAAAATCGGACATTTTCCTCGCCAGTTGGAGGACGAATCCATTTACATCATGCGCGAAGTGGCGGCTCAGTTTGAGCGTCCAGCTTTGTTATTTTCCGGTGGAAAAGATTCCATTACCTTGGTTCGTTTGGCCCAAAAAGCCTTCTATCCAGGTAAAATCCCTTTCCCACTCGTGCACATTGATACGGGACATAATTTCCCGGAGACCATTGAGTTTAGAGATTGGTTAGCCAAAGAAACGGGGGCAGAATTAATCGTTCGTTATGTCCAAGATTCGATTGATCAGGGGAAAGCGAAAGAGGAATCCGGCAAATATGCTTCTCGCAATGTTTTGCAAACGGTGACCTTGTTGGACACAATCGAGGAATTTAAATTTGATGCCTGCATCGGAGGGGCTCGTCGGGATGAGGAAAAAGCCCGTGCCAAAGAGCGTATCTTCTCGGTTCGTGATGACTTCGGTCAATGGGATGCGAAACGCCAGCGCCCAGAATTATTTGATATGTTGAACGGCCGCATAGCTGTAGGCGAAAATGTCCGCGTTTTCCCTATTTCCAATTGGACGGAATTAGACGTTTGGAATTACATCAAAGAGGAAAACATGGAAATTCCATCCATCTATTTCTCGCATAAACGCCAAGTTATTGAGCGTGATGGCATGCTTTGGGCGGATTCAGAACACTTGAACAAAGAGGCTGATGAAATCCCATTTGAGGCAACTGTTCGTTTCCGCACGGTGGGTGACATGACTTGTACAGCTGCAGTTGCATCCGAAGCGACGGAAATCGATGTCATCATCGAAGAGATTTTATCCGCAGAAATTTCGGAACGAGGTGCGCGTATCGACGATAAACGCTCCGAGGCAGCCATGGAAAAACGGAAACAACAAGGTTATTTTTAATCAAGCGAAGAAAGACAATGGATATATTACGCATAGCAACAGCCGGTTCCGTAGATGACGGAAAAAGTACCTTGATCGGTCGCTTATTATACGAGACAAATTCGATTACCAAAGATAAAATTGAAGCACTTGAATCGGCTTCGAAACGCAAAGGATTGGACTTCCTAGACCTTTCCCTTTTGACAGATGGTCTTATCGCAGAACGTGAACAAGGAATTACCATCGACGTTGCCCACATCTATTTTTCAACCCCTAGCCGCAAATACATCATTGCGGATACACCAGGTCACGTAGAATACACACGAAACATGGTTACAGGCGCATCCAATGCGAAAGTTTCCTTGATTTTGGTGGATGCTCGCCAAGGAATGGTCGAACAAACGGCTCGTCACTTATCGATCGCAGCCATGTTGCGCATTCCCAAAGTGATCATTTGTGTCAACAAAATGGACTTGGTTCAATACCAAGAATCGACTTTTGAAGAAATCAAAGCGAGCCTAACGGAACTCGTTAAACAAACGACTTTTGAAGGACAAGAAATTAGCTTCTTACCTATCTCGTCACTTTATGGGCAAAACATCACAACGAAAGCGGAGCAAATGCCTTGGTTTACAGGCAACACGCTTTTGGGTGAATTGGAGGCTTTTGAATACGCAGAAACATTAGCGCACGCTCCTGCACGTTTCCCTGTGCAATTTGTTGTTCGTCCCATGACGGAGGCCTACCACGATTTCCGTGGATATGCGGGCAAAATAAGCTCAGGTACATTTCAGGTGGGTGATGCGATTCGGGTTTTACCGACAGGACAAGAAAGTACAATCGCAACGATTGAGAAATTTGAATCGAAATTATCCCATGCCAAAGCGGGCGATTCTGTCGTGATCACCTTATCCACCGACATCGATATTTCACGCGGCAACACGATTGTGCTAGCTTCGGAAGCGAACGCTCCGCAGTTAAAAGATTTTTCCGCGCAGGTTTGTTGGCTTGATCACCAAGCCCTTACTCCTGGAAAAACCTATTTGTTGCAACACGGCATCAACATCACCAAAGCGAAGATTTCTCAGATTACCGAGCGCTTAGATGTCGTTGCACAAACAGCTACAGAAGGTGTCGATTCCTTGAAATTGAACGAAATCGGTCGAATTGCATTGCGGACTGCGCAGCCAATTAGCGCGGATGTGTACGCAAACAATCCTTCAAACGGAGCATTTATTTTAATTGATGAATTCTCTAACTCGACGGTAGGCGTTGGATTCGTTCAATAGTACTATTGATATTTTTTAGGGGCGTAGAGGAAACCAAAAGCCTCTGCGCCTTTTTTTGTATGTACCTCATGATGCACATAATGTGCCTTCATGATTCGTTTCATGTAAGCTGATCCCGCTTTGTATTTGATTTTAATTCGTCGGTGCACGATAATATCGTGAAAGATGAAATAGAATATCCCATACGTCGCAATACCCAGGCCGATGTAAAACAAGGGCCAGTATTCCGGGATTTCTGCGCCCACAATGATCGTGAGCGTGGAGGAAATCCCAAAAACCACGGAGAATAAATCATTTTTTTCCAAGGCATTTTTGTGATGCACATGGTGGGATTCATGCCAGTTCCACATAATTCCATGCATGATGTATTTGTGTGTAAACCAAGCGACGCCTTCCATTCCTAAAAATGTCCCCAACCAAAGTAGAATTCCCATTATTTGCATTTTGGATTTTAACCAAAATTACAGCGAATTGTTTTAATAATCCACCCGCTCCTTTGACTGAAATCAATTATCTTTGTAGGCTATAAATACTCATACGCTTTTATGATTGACAAGAATTACGCCCCGCAGGAAATTGAACAGAAATGGTACGCCTATTGGTTAGAGCAAAAAGTCTTTGCTTCGAAGCCTAACCCAAATAAAGAAGCGTATTCCATCGTCATCCCTCCACCCAATGTGACGGGCGTATTGCACATGGGACACATGCTCAACAATACCATCCAAGACGTGCTGATTCGTAAAGCTCGTATGGAAGGAAAAGAAGCGTGCTGGGTTCCAGGCACCGACCACGCTTCGATCGCTACGGAAGCGAAAGTTGTGGCGATGTTGAAGGAAAAAGGCGTTGAGAAAAAAGACATTACACGCGAGGAATTCCTAAAACATGCCTTCGAATGGAAGGACAAGTACGGAGGAATTATTCTCGATCAATTAAAAAAATTAGGTGCTTCATGTGATTGGGATCGTACTCGTTTCACGATGGAACCTTCCTTATATCAAGCGGTGATTGACACCTTTGTTCGTTTGTACAACAAGGGTTTAATCTACCGAGGTGTGCGCATGGTGAACTGGGATCCGCAAGGAAAAACGGCTTTGTCGGACGAAGAAGTAATCTACAAAGATGTTCAGGCCAAATTATTCCACATCCAATATCCACTCGTAGATGGTTCTGGATTTGTGACGATCGCCACGACCCGACCGGAAACGATCATGGCTGATGCAGCGATTTGTGTGAATCCTGCGGATGAGCGCTATCTACATTTACATGGGAAAAAGGTTCGTATACCTTTGATTGACCGTGAAATCAGCATCATTCCTGATGAATATGTGACATTGGATTTTGGAACAGGTTGTTTAAAAGTAACACCTGCTCACGATTTAAATGACTACGAATTAGGCTTAAAACACAAATTGCCGGTGATCGACATTCTAAATGACGATGGCACCTTGAATGAAAAAGCCATTTTATTTGTAGGCGTTGATCGTTTCGAAGCACGTAAACGCATTGTGAAGCAATTAACCGAGGAAGGGTATTTAGTCAAAACAGATGAATACAAATCGACCGTTGGTACTTCTGAGCGTACGGGAGCGGTGATCGAACCGAAATTGTCATTGCAATGGTTCATGAAAATGGAGGAGTTGGCCAAGCCTGCTTTAGATAATGTCATGAATGATACCATTCAATTGCACCCGGCTAAGTTTAAGAATACCTATCGTTCTTGGATGGAAAATGTTCGCGACTGGTGTATTTCGCGTCAGTTGTGGTGGGGCCAACAAATCCCCGCTTTCTACATGGAAGATGGCACGGTGATTGTGGCGAAGGATAAGCAGGAGGCCTTGCGAATTGCACGCGATAAGTATCAGTTATTTGCCTTGGTGGAAGATGATTTAACACAAGATCCGGATGTATTGGATACGTGGTTCTCGTCTTGGCTTTGGCCTATTTCGGTATTTGATGGCATTGAAAATCCGGATAATGAGGACATTAATTATTACTACCCAACCAATGATTTAGTTACGGGACCCGATATTTTATTCTTCTGGGTAGCACGTATGATCATGGCAGGTTATGAGTGGCGTGATGAATTGCCATTCAAGAATGTGTATTTGACCGGAATTGTACGTGACAAGCAAGGTCGTAAGATGTCCAAATCATTGGGGAACTCACCTGATCCATTGGAATTAATTGAGCGATTTGGCGCAGATGGTGTGCGTTCGGGATTATTATTTTCAGCACCCGCTGGAAATGACTTATTATTTGATGATAAATTATGTGAACAAGGACGTAATTTCTCGAATAAAATTTGGAATGCGTTCCGCTTGCTAAAAGGCTTAGAAGTAGCTCCTGGAACATCATTGCCAGAACATGTGCTAGCAACAGCTTGGTTTGAATCTAAATTAAACCAGACCATCACAGAAGTTCAAGATCACTTTAGCAAGTTCCGAATTTCAGATGCCTTGTTGAGCATTTATAATTTGGTTTGGGATGATTTCTGTGGCAAATACTTGGAGATTATTAAGCCCGCATATCAAAGTCCGATTCATGCGGATACCTTGAATTCAGCCTTGGGATTATTCGATTCCTTGATGCGCTTGATGCACCCATATATGCCGTTTATCACAGAAGAAATTTGGCAGGCAATCGATACGCGTGCTGAAAACGCCACAATTTGTACGGCTGAATTTCCAAAAGCTGGCGCGGTGAATGAAGCATTAATTGCGCAATTTGATGCGATGTTCGAGGTAGTGACGAAGGTACGTGAGATTCGTAACTCGAAACAATTGTCACCGAAGTTGGCTTTGCCCCTTTGCATTAAGTCGGAGCAACCAACAGTCTATGCAGCAGTGGAGGCGATCATGCAAAAATTAGCGAATTTAGAATCAATCACGTTTATCAACGAACCAATTGTAGACGCACAAACCTTTGTGGTGAAGTCGGACCAATTCTTTGTACCGATGGCAAACGATGAAGATCCAGAGGTACTTAAAGCGGAATCAGCGAAGGAATTGGAATATCTATTAGGTTTCAAAAAGTCGGTAGAGGCCAAATTAGCAAACGAAAAATTCGTCCAAAATGCGAAAGCTGATCTAGTGGAGCGTGAGCGTCAAAAGCTTTCGGATGCGGAAAATAAAATCAAATCCTTGCAGGAATTATTAGCTCGATTGGGATAATGAAAAGGGTACTAATCGTCTTCTTGGCTTTGTTTTTTTGGCAGTGTAGTAAATCTGACAAAGAAAAAAGCGCACCCAAAATCAAATGGGACATGCAACGATTGGACCGGACATTAGCGGAGGCCAACTCCGCTGAGGCAATTGATTCCATCCTGAAGAAGCATCCGGAAATTGGGATAGGCTACTTCAGTTGTCCGCCCGAAAAGACTCCATTTTTAGCGCGCGACTTATACCAATTGTATCAAAACCCCTCCTTAAAGGCTTTTTACAAGCAGAGCCAAGATTCGGCATTTTTCGGGGGAGATCGTTTAGAGAAAGAATTACGTTTGGCATTTGAGCGCATTCAGCAGGAATTCCCAGGATTAAAAACCCCTAAAATTCGTACGGTATTCTCGGGTTTTGGAGGCGTTGGGGGTGAATTCACGGCCCAACATTTACAAGTTTCCGACAGCTTAATCGTCATCGGTCTAGATTTTTTCATGGGCAAAAAAGGTTTATACCTTCCTCCAGGCGTATATGATTATCAATTACGCCGCTTGGAACCTCAGGCATTGGTTGGACAAGTAATCTTACAATATTCGGCCTTTGTCAATCGTCAAAACGAGGAAGACCATACCTTGTTAAGTGATATGATTTGGTATGGAAAGGGTTTCGTGTTTACGAAGAAGATATTGCCTGAATTAGCTGATTCGTTATTATTTGGCTATACGACACAAGAATTAGCTGAGACAAATGCATTCCAAAAGGAAGTTTGGGAACATTTCATCGACAAAAAACTGTTGTTCAATCAAGAAGAATTAACAAAAAATAAATACTTGGGAGAGCGTCCCAAAACCCCTGAAATAGGTCCGGCTTGTCCAGGATCCATTGGCAGATGGTTAGGATGGCGCATTGTAGACCAATATTGGAAACAAAATCCTAAAGTAACGCTTACTAAGTTAATGACAGACCCCGACTATAACTCTTTATTTCTAAAGTCGGGCTATCGAGGTGAGCCGGACAAAGAATAAAACCAATGGCAAAAAGACATGAGAGTTTTGGTTCAGGGCCTGAACCAAAGGATAAGGTGAAAGTGGATAAGCAAGGTTTGAAAAAAGCTTTGAAAATTTTCCAATTTGTCATTCCATACAAGTGGACCTTCATTACGGGGATGGTGTTTTTATTGTTGTCAAACTTGACGACGATGAGTTTTCCCTTATTAATTGGCCAAATGAC
>JAHEAY010000234.1 GCA_024642485.1 Cytophagaceae bacterium | reverse complement strand
CAAGGCGTCCGTCTTCTCGAAGATTTTCAATGTAAACAAATGTACTCTGACCTAACATTACATTTGTAAATATTTCGTTTTTAAATAACATTCCAATTTTACAATTGTCAACCAAGCATTTGATGCCTAAGTCAGTGTATTCAAATGGAACTGCTTCTATTTTTGTACCAGGTGCAAAACGATTCTCCTCATCTTCTATGAAGGCGGGTAAGAAGTTTTCGATTCGGGCTGAAGCTACGATGCGATCTGTTTGGGCATCTAGGTAGATGTAAACGAGGTAGAATTTGCCTACCACCATTTTTTGGTATTGTTGACTGAAGGGAACAAATAAGTCCTTCGCTAATCCCCATTCTAAGAATACACCTAGCGGTGTAACTGATTTAACCTCCAAATAAGCGAATTGCTTAATGGTGGCGTATGGTTTTAACGTCGTCGCAATGATACGGTCTTCAGAATCACGGTAGATGAAAACATCAATCGATGAATCGATTTCATACGTTTCTGGAACGTATTGCAAGGGTAAAAGGATTTCATCTTCGTAACCATCTAAATAGAGGCCAAAAGGTACTTCTTTGATAATACGAAGGTGATTGTATTCACCAATTTTCAATTCATTTTCCATAAAAAAGCCCGGCTGTGAACCGGGCGATAATTCTTGTTATTAACTAAACGACTACGTTATTCTCTCTTAATGCTTGATTAAGCGAGGTTTTTAAGTCCGTACTTTCTTTTCTTTTACCTATGATTAGTGCGCAAGGTACGCCATAGGTTCCGGCTGCAAAGGTTTTTTGGATGCTACCTGGAATGACAACCGAGTTTTCTGGTACATAACCAATGTATTCAATAGGCTCTGGGCCTGAAACATCAATGATCTTAGAGGAACCTGTAATCGTAACTCCAGCACCTAAAACGGCTTTCTTGCCAATATGAGCACCTTCTACTACGATACAACGAGAACCAATAAAGGCTCCATCTTCAATGATGACAGGAGAAGCTTGAGGTGGTTCTAATACGCCACCGATACCCACACCACCACTTAAGTGTACGTGTTTACCGATTTGTGCGCAAGATCCTACCGTAGCCCACGTGTCTACCATTGTTCCTTCGTCTACATATGCACCAATGTTTACATAAGAAGGCATTAAGATCGTTCCTTTCGCTAAGAAGGCGCCATAACGGGCTACAGCTGGAGGAACAACACGAACACCTAACTCTTTGTAATTCGATTTCAATTTCATTTTATCGTGGAATTCGAAGATACCCACTTCTGAAACGGCCATTTGGCGAATAGGGAAATACATCACGATCGCTTTCTTTACCCATTCGTTCACTTGCCAGCTACCGTCAGCCTTAGGTTCTGCAGTACGCAATTCCCCTTTATCTACTAAGTCTACTACTTTTTCAATCGCCTCAATGGTTTCAGCCTTTGAACGAAGCTCCGGGTTGTCCCAAGCAGCTACAATACTTTTTTCTAATGAATTCATAAAAATGATATGCAATAAATGAAGATGCAAATTAATCAAAAAAGGCTTGGCTTCCCCAGAACAGCGGAAATAAAATCGAGGCTTTCTGACGATGAGAGCGAAAAAAGGCTAAAAAAATGAACTAAATTTAACTTCAACTTTAATAAGTCATTTAGCTGATTATTAGTTAGTTACGCATTGGTTCAAAATAATATTTTGGTAAATTTTGCTAGAAAATTAGCTAAAAAGACAAGTGACATTCTGTCACTCTCCTACCCCATCGATCTGGAGCATTAATTTCTTACACAAATATGGGAAAAACTTTTGAATAAAAAACGTATCCGAGCAAATTTTGATTAAAAAATATATAATTAGCGTTTTTGCTAAATTAAAATTAACTGATTTACTTTTGTAAAATAGGCCTTGTAAACGTTTAATAGGGTTTATTTTATCCTATTGCTCTTGGAATAGTGCATTTTAAATGCTATATTTGACCTTTGTATGAAATCAAATTAATTTATTCAATGAAAAAAATTAAAGTTGCTATTAATGGTTTTGGT
>JAHEAY010000232.1 GCA_024642485.1 Cytophagaceae bacterium | reverse complement strand
ATGCCTTGGACAAAGTCGATTTGGGAATTAGATCGCATGAAAAAGCGTGAAGGGTTTTTGGCATTGATGCCGTTTATGATGGAATTGGAATAGTTAATTAAGAATATGGAGATTAGAAATAATTGGACACGTGAAGAGGTTGAGCAGATTTTCAACCAACCTTTTTTGGATTTAGTATATCAAGCGGCTACGGTTCACCGTGCTTACCATGATCCGAATGAAGTACAAATCAGTACGCTATTGTCTATCAAAACAGGTGGATGTCCTGAGGATTGCTCGTACTGCTCTCAAGCAGCTCGGTACCATACGAATGTTAAGGTTCAGAAGCTTTTGCCTTATGAAGAGGTGATTCAGGCAGCTGTTCGTGCGAAAGATAATGGTAGTTCTCGTTTTTGCATGGGTGCTGCTTGGCGTGAAGTGCGTGATAACAAAGACTTTGATCGTGTTTTGGACATGGTAAAAGGGGTGAATTCTTTGGGTATGGAGGTTTGTTGTACCTTGGGAATGCTATCTGAAGATCAAGCACAAAAATTGAAAGATGCTGGTCTTTATGCCTACAACCATAACATCGATACATCTGAAGAGTATTATGATGATGTCATCTCAACGCGTACCTATGATGATCGTTTAGAAACCTTAGGGAATATACGTAAGGCGAAATTGTCTGTATGTTCAGGAGGAATTATCGGTATGGGAGAAAGCGCAGCGGACCGAATCGGGATGTTGTTGACTTTGGCGAATTTGCCGGAACATCCAGGTTCAGTGCCTGTGAATAATTTGGTTCCTGTGGAAGGGACACCATTTGAAAATCAACAAACTGCATCGGTGTGGGATTTGGTACGTGTGATTGCAACGGCTCGTATTATGATGCCCAAGTCGGCGGTTCGTTTATCCGCAGGTCGTTTGGAATTAAATTATGAAGGCCAAGCGTTCTGCTTTATGGCTGGTGCAAATTCGATTTTCTCTGGTGATGTCTTATTGACTACACCGAATCCAGATGCGAAGTCGGATAAGGAGTTATTCCAAATCTTAAACATCAAGCCGAAGGAGGCATTTAAGGATGAACAGAGAGCGGGGATTGAGTTTAATCAAATCCCAAGTGCTCAGGGACTTGAACATAAACACTAATATGCAAGCGCTATTCCGAAAGGGGTAGCGCTTTTTTCATGCGGTAATGTTGGATTTCCCCAAAGAGCAAATACGATTCTTGTTCAATATGATAGCCTAAGCTCTTGTAAAAAGGCACGGCATTTTCACGTGCTTCTAAAACGATTTCGTTCCAACCTTTTGCTTGCGCTTGCGTTTCTAAAGCCTTCATTATCGCTTTTCCTACACCTTTGCCTTGTTGGTCCGTAGCCACCGCTACACAGCGTACCTGCCCTTGTTTGGGGGCAGATTCATGCATGCGCGCAACACCTAATACGTTTTCATTTTCAGTAGCCATGATGTGTATGGCTTCTTGCTCGTCAGCCAATATTTCTGATCCCAAGGGTTGATTCCAAGGTTCACGCAATACGCGGTAGCGCAGGGCGTAATAAGCCTTCCAGTCGGCTTCTGTATGTGGTGCTTTGATTTCCATAAAAAGTAAACGCTGCCAAGGTCATGACCCTAGCAGCGTTAGCAAAAATAGGTAAAAATGTCGAACGTGATTAGCCGTTCAACAAATTATCCTGAAACTTATTTGGCAAAATTTACAGCCCGCATTTCACGGATAACCGTTACTTTGATTTGGCCAGGATATTGCATTTCTTTCTCGATTTTTTGTGAGATATCAAATGATAGCTTTGATGCTTTGTCATCGCTCACATGCTCAGAATCTACTAAGATACGTAATTCGCGGCCTGCTTGGATGGCATAACATTTTTGAACGCCTTGGAAAGATGTCGCTAAATCTTCCAAATCACGTAAACGCTTCATGTAAGATTCCATCATCTCGCGACGTGCGCCTGGGCGTGAGCCTGAGATCGCATCACATACTTGGATGATTGGTGAAATCATGGAAGTCATTTCGCACTCATCGTGGTGAGCACC
>JAHEAY010000051.1 GCA_024642485.1 Cytophagaceae bacterium | reverse complement strand
AAACAAAAAAGGCTGCTCTTTCGAGCAGCCTTTTTATTTCGGTTTTGGAATATCTTAGTTGAAGATATAACGGATACCGAATTGTGCTTGCCAACGAGATCCTAAACCAAAGTTACGTTGGAATGAATCTGTCAATGGTGTAGTACCAGCACGGTAAGGGAATTGGAATACTGGCTTACCAGTTGTTGCATCGTTACCCGTGTAAGTAATTAAACCAGCACGAACTGATGATTGTCCTAGACCCCATTGTGGAGATACGTAGTTACCGAAGTTAAACACATCCAATGTAAATTGTAATGTATTCTTTTGACCACCTACTTTGATGTAAAAATCTTGGATGATTTTGAAATCAAAGTTTGCTTGCCAAGGTAACTCAGCACCATTACGCTCAGCATATTGTCCACGACGGCTGTTCAAGTATGAATCTTGAGAAATGTACTTATCTAAGTCATTCCATTGTTGAGCCGCTGTGTATGTACCTAAGTCTTTCAACATGATTTCAGATTGACCACGAGGAATGTACATCAAGTCATTAGACGTTTGACCATCACCATTCATGTCACCTGCGTACGTGTAAGAGAAACGACCTGCTGGAGCTACTGAATAAGTAAAACCAAATGTAGTCGCTGCTTTTTCGTTCAAGTAGTTCAATTTATAAGAACCGTAAGCGTTGAAACGGTGTGATTGCATGTAAGATGAATAAGAAGCTACGTTCTCATTTGGATCTCCTGATACAACACGGTCTCTCCATTGTGATTGCGCGATTGAACCACCATCATTCACTGAACGAGAATCTGAATTCGTATAAGCTAATGAAGCAAACAATCCATTCTCAAATGATTTCGAAATCGACGCAGTCAATGCGTAAGAATAACCTAAATCTGTATTCTTAATTAAGATTGCATCTGAGATGTTTGGACTTGTTACTGTGTTAATTCCATCTGCTGGAGCATTAACACCTTTCAAAGAACCATAAATTTGGTTGTTCTTTGTAGATGTTGGGATACCTGCTGCATTCGCTGTGTAATAGATTACACGATTATCAGCCCCTACTGCTTTCACAGTTGAGTTAGGAAGGTTTACGTTAACCAAGTAAACAGCATTGATATCCTTTGTATAGATACCTTCTAATGAAGCGATCCAGCCATCACCAAATTGCTTATCAATCGCTAAGTTCGCACGGAATACTTGTGCAAATTTGAAGTTAGGATCTGTTACAGCTAGGTTGTAAGCTGTAGGCATCAAATTCGTTGAAACTGCAGGCTTGTAAGCATTTACATCTGCATTGAATGGATAATTTTTCAAGTCAGCAGCAGCCGTAACTGTTTTTGATCCGAACAATACACCATTGTTAGACAATTGGTTAGACAACCAAACGTAAGGAACACGACCTGAGAAGATACCTAAACCACCACGAATTTGTGTAGTTTTATCATCTTTCACATCCCAGTTAAATCCGAAACGTGGAGACCACAATACCGTTGTTTCTGGGAATTTGTTTGTTGACAATTTAACACCATCACGGAAAGTCAAAGCTGGAACATACGTATTAGTATATTTCGCATCGTTAAACTCAGGGAATGAAGTACCATCAGCACGAAGACCAAAAGTTAATTTCAAACCTTTCGCAGCTGTGATCTCATCTTGACCATAAATTGAGAATGTCGTACCCTTCATTTCAGCAAATGGGAAAGAAGAATAGTTCGACCATTGTACCGCATAACGCATTGGAGCAACTGTTAAATCACCACTAGCTGATTTAATAAAATCATCCACAGATTTAAACTGGAAACCTCCATAGTAGTTAGGAGCAAAACCATTACGGAATGAGTTAGCTTCTAAAGCAGCACCGAAAGTATAAACGTGCTTTCCTTTGTAGATTGTTAAGTTATCTGAGATTTGGAAAATATCAGAATCCAAAATGTTATTTGCCGAGAATGGCTCATATCCAAATGCAGTTAATTCAGTCGAGTTGTTATTTGCAATATCAACTGTTGGGAATGGGCTGTCATTTACTGGTGATTGACGGAAGTCACGCATTGCAGTGTAACCAACGGTAAAGTTGTTTGAAACTGAATTCGAGAACGTTGAGTTTAACTCAGCGATGTATGAATCCAAGTTATTGTTGATACGATACAATGAACCTTGGAAAGGTAAAGTCGTAGCTGAAGGAGTACGTCCTCCAGTTAATGAACCTGAGCTAGATGGTGAAATATCTGCGTAAGAACGTAAGTAGTTATACTTGAAGTTCAATTTGTGCTTATCAGAGATATTCCAATCTAAACGTATATTAGCTTTTTGAGAAAACTTCTCTTTGTTGTAATTCTCATAAGCACCTGGATCGTAATTGTATTTCGTTTTCAAGAAATCTTTCAAACGATCTAAATCAGCCGCTGTTGCTAATGAAGCATTTGGCTCAGTACCTGTACGCTTTGCAACGTAGTTAGAACCTGGATCTGTTTGTGCTTCTTGCTCATATGAACCGAAAATAAACAATTTGTTTTTGATGATCGCTCCACCTACACGAGCACCGAATTGGCCACGAGCAAATGTTCCGTATTGGTTAACAACATCACCAATTTTGTTACCTACCAAACCTTGGTCAGTTCCAAAATAGTATCCTGAACCTGTCCAATTGTTTGTACCTGATTTCGTTACTACGTTGATGTTCGCACCTGTAGCCATCCCTTGACGTACGTCATAAGGTGCAATGATTACTTGGAATTGATCAATCGCATCTACTGAAATTGGAGATGCACCAGCTTGTCCACCAATTGTTGGTGACAAAGCAAAAGCATTGTTAAAAAATGCTCCATCTACTGTAACGTTGTTATACAATGCGTTACGTCCTGCGAAGTTCAAACCATTTGCACGTGGATCTAAACGAGCAAAATCACCTAATGAACGGTTCAATGTAGGCAATGTCGTAATCGAATTGTTAGAAACCGTAGTAGCAGCACCTGTACGACCTGAGTTAATCACAGATGAGCGAGACGCAACAACTTTAACTTCTTCCAATTGAGATTGATTAACCTCTAATTTGAAATTTTGACGAAGCTCTGAAGCCAAAGTCAAAACAATACCCGATTGAACGGCTTCTTTGTAACCAACAAAAGTGACTGAAACTTTGTATGGACCACCCACACGCATGTTAACGATGTTGTAACGACCGTCAGCACGTGTAGACGCACCATAACGTGAACCTGTAGGTTCGTGAATAGCAATTACCGTAGCTCCCGGTAAGCCTTCACCCTTTTCATCAACAACACTACCCGCTAACGCGGAAGTGGTAGAACCCTGTGCAAACACTTGCCCAATGGGTAATGCCATCAAAAGCATAAAAAATGCTCCTAATAACACAGATTGAGTAATAAATCTTCTCTGCATAAATTTGGAATTTAGTTATAATTGAAATTGAAGAATTAAGCCACAAAATAAACCTAAAAAATCAAATACTCCAAAAATACACGAAAAGGATTTAGCACCTTCTACCCTTTAACCCCCTGATATTTAGTATTAAAGCTATATTAAATTTACCTATTCGCATGATGCAACCCTAGATTAGTCCTAAAAACATTTTAAATTTAACAGAAAGATAATTTTTAACTATTTAAAGAATAATTTTGCCTAAGATTTATTCAAATATGCACAAAAGCGAGGAACCCATTAAATTAACGGCCTATTCACATGGAGCAGGTTGCGGATGTAAAATTTCACCCCAGATTTTAGACACCATCCTAAAATCAGATACACCCAAGAAACACCATCCTCTCCTATTAGTAGGTAATGAAAGTAGAGACGATGCCGCCGTTTTCGATTGGCAGAATGGTGAAGCGGTGATCTCAACGACCGATTTTTTCATGCCGATCGTGGATGACCCGTTTGATTTTGGAAAAATTGCCGCTACAAATGCTATTTCAGATATATATGCCATGGGTGGTACTCCCCTGTTAGCCATTGCGATTCTTGGTTGGCCTGTCGATAAATTAGCCCCCGAAATTGCGGCTAAAGTCCTAGAAGGCGGCCGAGCGGCTTGTGCAGAGGCAGGTATTCCTTTAGCTGGAGGTCATTCCATCGATTCTCCTGAACCTATTTTCGGTTTAGCAGTCACGGGAAAAGTTAAAAAAGCCGAATTAAAACAAAACAATACAGCAACGAAAGGCTGTAAACTTTATCTAACGAAACCTTTAGGCGTGGGCATCCTTTCCACGGGCCAAAAACGTGGAATCGTTAGCCCTGAAGATCTAGACCGTGCGGTTAAACAAATGAGCACACTAAATTCCTTCGGAGAGAAACTCGGTCCTTTAGCTTATGTAAAATCACTCACAGATGTCACTGGTTTTGGATTATTTGGTCATTTAGTAGAAATGGCGGATGGTTCTGGCTTAAGTGCAAAGATTCATTTTGATGCACTTCCCTTGCTTCCTAATATATATAGCTATTTAGACCAAAAATGCTTTCCTGGTGGAACTTCGAGAAATCTGGCGAGCTACGGTCACCGACTAAGCGACGATATCAATGAACGCCAACGATTTATTGGCGCGGATCCACAAACATCGGGCGGCTTATTAATCGCCGTTGATGCCGATCATACAACTGAATTTGAAACTTTTGCAAAATCACATGGCTTTGAATTAAGCCCGATTGGAGAATTGATTGAAGCACAAGAAAAAGCCATTTATTTAGCCTAATGAAACTATTTTCACGCACCGTTGGAACAACGGGAACCCCAATCATTATCTTACATGGAATTTTTGGCACATCAGACAACTGGCTTGGTATCGCCAAAGCTTTTGCGGAAACCAACCGCGTTTTCTTGTTGGATCAACGCAATCATGGTCAATCCCCCTGGTCGGACGAATTTGACTACCAGGTCATGGCTGCCGACTTAATGGAGTTCATCGAAGATCATGCTTTAGAAAACCCCATCATCATCGGGCATTCCATGGGCGGAAAAACGGTGATGCAATTTGGCCTAAATTATCCTGGAATCGCGCAGAAAATTATCGTAGTGGATATTGCTCCTAAATTTTACCCGGTGCACCATACACAAATTTTGGCTGGATTAAATTCAGTAGACCTGCAGGCAATTCAATCAAGAAACGATGCCAATGATCACATGAAGCGATTCGAGGAAAATGAAGGGGTTCGCCAATTTTTACTCAAGAACTTATATCGAAATGCTGATGGCCAATTTGCTTGGCGCATCAACTTAGCTGTCATTACCAAAAACATCGATGTGGTAGGACATGAATTGTTCGTTAAAAATGCCTGCGAAACAAACACCTATTTTATCAAAGGAGGGAATTCGCATTATATTCAACCGGAGGATGAACGCTACATTGCGGAAATTTTCCCCAACTTTGAATTAATCGAAATCCCGAATGCCGGCCATTGGGTACAGGCCGACCAACCGGAAGCTTTCGTTCAAGCATTAAAAGAGATTCTATGAAATTAGTGCTCATCCCTTGCCCTATTGCTGAACAAACTGCATCACAAGTGCTCCCAGAGGAAGTTCGCCAAGCCGTATTACAATGCAAGCACTTTCTCGTGGAAAATGTTCGCACGGCCCGCAGGTTTATTAGCGAATTGAAATTAGGCATTCAGATTGATGAGCTAACGTTTGAAATATTAGATAAGGATACCGACAGAAAAACGGTTTCCGACTTTTTCAACAAATACAATTCCGTTGAATCCATCGGTGTCATTTCAGAAGCAGGTTGCCCAGGTGTAGCAGATCCGGGTGCCTTAGCCGTAGCCATCGCACAAGAGAAAGGCATCGAAGTTCAACCTTTAGTTGGCCCCTCTTCTATCCTACTCGCATTAATGGCTTCTGGCTTTTCGGGCCAAATGTTTCGCTTTCATGGCTATTTACCCATCGATCGCGCCGCTAGAATTCGAAGAATCGAAATGCTACAAAAAGACGTGGAGAAATTGGGTGAAACCCAGCTCTTCATCGAAACGCCATACCGCAATAATGCGATGCTGGAGGACTTAATTCAACAATTACCCGGAAATCAATTACTGTCAATTGGTTGTAACATTCAAGACATAGCAGGTTTTACACAAACGAAAACCCTGAAAAAGTGGTCGGAGGAAAAGCCCGATCTACACAAAAAACCCTGCATCTTTCTATTGGGACGCTCATAAAATTCGTAATTTGCACCAAAATATTTTTTCGTGATTCATCAAAAATCCTTTACCTGCAATCCTTTCCAAGAGAACTCCTATTTGGTGTGGGATGATGCCGGAATGGGTGTTATCATTGACCCAGGTTGCTATACCTATGATGAACGAAAAGAATTGCATGATTTCATCGAATCAAAAGGAATTAAGCTTCAATTTATCTTGAATACCCATGCGCACATTGATCATGTGCTCGGTGTAGCTTACTTCCAACAAACATACCAAATTCCATTTTGCCTACATCCTTTAGATAAACCCTTGTTTGACGATGCATCGAATCGTGCACAAGTCTATGGATTTCCCCATTTCCAAACGGCCGAAGTAGACCGTTGGCTTGTTAATGATGAACAAATCCAAATTGGCGAAATGAACTTCAAAGTTCTATTTGTCCCTGGTCACGCACCCGGGCATGTTGCCTTTTATGAAGCATCCATGGGATGGGTATTTGGTGGAGATGTATTGTTCAAACGAAGTATTGGTCGGACGGATTTTCCTTTGTGCAATCACGCAGACCTCGTAAATAGCATCAAAACTCAACTATATACTTTGCCTGGAGAAACAGTGGTATTTCCGGGTCATGGTCCTTCTACACGTATCGAAGAAGAAAAAATAGCTAATCCATTTGTCAAAGCATGAAAAAAGAAATCCCTAATTTATTGACCTTAGTAAATCTCTTAGCAGGTTGCATGGGTTTGTATTTTGTTATGCAAGGAAATGTACTTTATGCATCGTATTGCATCTTCATTTCCTTAGTCTGTGATTTTTTAGATGGTTTTCTTGCCCGATTATTACATGCCTATTCTGATTTAGGCAAGGAGCTAGATTCCTTGGCCGACATGGTTTCTTTTGGCGTCCTACCCAGCTTTATGCTATTCAATTTAGTAGAGCAAAGCTGTGGCGCCCAATGCACAGTGGGGCCACTCGGATTCTACAAGCCGTTTATGGTGTTTTCACTCGCATTAATGTCCGCATATCGATTAGCCAAATTCAACATTGACACCAGACAAACCGACTCGTTTATTGGAGTACCTACGCCAGCTAATGGTCTACTTGTCGCTTCCTTGCCACTCATATTGCATTTCCAACCTGAATACACGGCATACATTTTACATTACAAAGGCCTTTTAATCTACAGCATTTTGATGAGCTATTTGTTGGTATCTGAATTACCGCTCATGGCATTCAAATTCAAGACTTGGACTTGGGCCGACAATCAAAGTCGATACTTATTCTTAATTTATTGCGTTGCTATGCTAGTAATGTTTAAATTTGCAGCTTTCCCTGTTTTGGTGATATCCTATATTGCTTTATCAGGTTTTCTTTCGTTAAATAAATCCTTTCAAAAATGAAATTCATCGCCGAAATCAATGTAATGCCACAAAAAGAAATTCTTGACCCACAAGGAAAAGCAGTTCGCATAGGCTTACAAAACTTAAATATCACGCAAGTAGCTGATGTTCGTATCGGAAAGCACATTACTTTGCAATTAGAGGCAGCTACTGAAGCGGCGGCGAATGAAATTGTGACGGAGGCTTGCAAGAAATTATTGGCAAACCTTATTATGGAAGAATTCGAATTTACGCTAACAGCGATCTAAATCAGAATTGGCCTGTATGCAGCATAACAAGCGTACAGGCCTCTTCTACTTGAATTCCCTGCTTACTTAATTCAGCCATCAAAGATGGGTTCTCAGTACCTGGATTAAAGATTACCCGCTTGGGGCTTAATTGCTCGATATATGCCAACAAATCTTGTTGGTGTGCCGGCCCTACATACAATGTTACCGTATCAATATCAGGAATGATCGGTTGATTATGTTGAATGCTAATCCCAGCAACATCTCCTTTTTTTATCCCAACTAAAAACACTTCATGACCTTTCTCCAACAATAAGTTGGTTGCGATATAAGCATATCGAGCAGGATTTGTGGAAGCACCGTAAACTAAGACGCGCATATTATCAGTTTATTGGTACAATATTAATAAAATATCTCGCGTTTTTAGCGTAGCTTAACACGCAATAACAACCACTAATTAATATCAAATGCTACATCCATCTCACTGGACGGAAAAATGGGCGTTTATTGAACTGCCTATTCCGACCGATCAATCTTACCAAATTTCAAATTTTGGACGAATCCGAAACCGGAATCAAAAAATCTTGCAAGGTTCGAGTATACAAGGATATCGAACGCTGAATATCCGAATTGGTGCCGAACATTTTAATTATTACTTACATAAATTAGTGGCATTACATTTCGTGAGCCATAAATCCTCAGAATATCAATTTGTCATCCACAAGGACTACGATAAATTGAATAATATAGCCGAGAACCTTCAATGGGTGACGCGCGCGGAACTAACGGAGCATAATAAGCGAAATCCGGCAAATATCAATAAACGTAAACCGCTTACCGGACGTCACTATAAACTCAATCCAGGAAAAGTCAAAATCATTAAGCAGATGTTACTTTCCGGAAAAAGTAGGCCAAAAATGATTGCCAAGCAATTCGGCATTACCTCAACTCAGGTAACTCGTATCAAAAAAGGAGAAAACTGGAAACATGTGAGCTAGAACAATTGCGATGCGATGGCGTGCACACTATCCGACTTACTCATCGTATAGAAATGTAATGCTGGAACTCCCGCTTGTATCAATTCTTTGCCTTGTTGGACTGCCCATTCAATGCCAACTTGCTTAATTGCTGCATTGTTAGCACATTTTTTTGCCTCAGAGGCCAATGCCTCAGGCATCTCTAAATGGAATATTTCAGGTAAAATATCCAATTGACGTGCTGTTGCCAAAGGCTTTAAACCTGGGATGATAGGCACGTGGATATCCATGGCCCGACATTTATCCACAAAATCAAAGTAATGTTGATTGTTGAAGAACATTTGTGTCACAATGTAATCAGCTCCCGCATCTACTTTTTGTTTCAGATAGCGCATGTCTTCTTCCAACGAAACTGCCTCGAAATGCTTTTCAGGATAGGCCGCTACTCCAATACAGAAATTGGTCGGCAAAGACTCCGTCTCCTCATGTAATAAAATCCCTTGATTCATGGCATGTACCTGGGCCACTAATTCATTCGCATAGGCATGACCACCTGGCTTAGGAATAAAACGCTCCTCCCCTTTTTCCTGATCTCCACGTAATACTAATGCATTTTCAATGCCTAAATAATGTAAATCGATCAAGAAATCTTCGGTTTCTTCTTTGGTAAAACCACCACAAATAACATGAGGAACCGCCTCAACCTTGAATTTCTGCATAATAGCTGCACAAATTCCGAGTGTACCGGGACGCTTGCGAATCGGGATACGTTTCAAGATTCCATCCACCATTTTCTCGATGTATTCCTCCCGATGGTAAGTCACCTCAATAAATGGAGGGTTAAACTCCATCAAGGGCTCAATGTGCGAAACGAGTTCACCCAAATGTTGGCCTTTCATCGGAGGAATTATCTCGATTGAAAAGAGGGTTTTACCCTGAGCAGCAGCTAAATATTCCGTAATTTTTGTCATGTAATCTTAAACATCATATGTTAAAACGGGACTCAACCACCGTTCAATCTCTTCTACAGGCATGCCTTTACGAGCAGCATAATCCACTACTTGGTCTTTGGCGATTTTACCTAAACCAAAATACGTACTTTCCGGATGAGAGAAATAGAAACCGGAAACCGAAGAAGCTGGATGCATCGCATAACTCTCAGTCAACTCTATACCCAACTGTTTTTCAGCATCCAACAATTCAAATAAGCGTTTCTTTTCCGTATGATCTGGACAAGCCGGATAACCGGGTGCCGGACGAATCCCTTGGTATTTCTCCGAAATCATTTCCTCATTCGATAGGTTTT
>JAHEAY010000228.1 GCA_024642485.1 Cytophagaceae bacterium | reverse complement strand
CACCGCCAGAAATTTTGGCAAATTGCACCATGCCATCGGAAAACTTATTCGAAAGATTCGCGACAAAATACTGTGCGCCCGTTCCCGTTTTCTTTCGAATAAAGGAAATGCCTTGATCGGCCATACTTTCTCTACTAACACGGTAACGCTCAAGAATATTGATTGGATCCGAAACCCAATGCATCAATAATGTTTCCTTAGCAAGGGCCCAACGAGCTTTCTCGTCTGCAGTCAAGCCAAACGAGTTAATCTGCAAAGGCAGGTGTTCCAGAAAATAAACAGGCAAGCCTTGTTTCACCCATTTGGCCCATAATTCCATCGTTTCAAGAGAAACATAATGCGCGGCAGGAATCAACAAAACCTTGTATTCTAAACCGGATTTGGTTTTCCAGGTATGCTTGGGCGTCAACTGCAATCCCGCCATTAATTGGTCAGAAATATAATCTACCTGATAGCCTTTGTCCTGCATGTGCTCTGACCAGCGACCGAAAGAGGTATTCTTCATCCAATCACGGCTGTTGGCATGCAAATCCAAGGCATGCATTTTCCCCGAACCATTTCGTTCATGCCAAATGTCCTCCATCGGAAAATACATCAGCACATCCGAATCCGTCTGATGCGCTTGCAACATTTTTTGACAGGTTTCAATGTAGTGATTCAACGAAGGCAAAGCCTCCCAAAAATGACTCTGCGGATTAAAATTAGTACTCGCATAAAACAACCAACCCGGCCAGGCAATTTCCGGTGGTGAATAGGTCGCTCCATGGTAAAATAGGTGATTCACACCGCCGATGAATACCTGATCCACCACGGGTTTTACCTGAGCTAGTGAAACTTTAAAGTGATTCCCAAGCCAAGTAGTTGTCTCGGATGATACCAATTTCTTACCCGTCAAATTCGCCGCTGACGAGGCTAATTTTAAATTTCGAACATCGGGTATTCCAAAACGAATCGTATCATAATCCGGATCTACTAGATAACCTGGAATATCGAATGCTTTACTCCCAAAAAATTCTGTTTCGGGAATATCGACAGCCGCATATAAATCCAATAGATTCCCGGGGGATCCATGTGCCTGATCCCGACTCACAAAGCCCATTTGTTTGATCCAACCTGCGAAAGGTTGGGTAAATTCGGTCAACAACAAAGAAGATAAAGTCCGATGGTAATCCGCCCAAATAGCATTTTCATCCTCGGATTCTGCTTTAGGTTTGGCCAAGACATCCAGATGTTTCCGCAAATCGTAGTGATTCATTTGCTCAAAAGCCTCAAACAATTTTGGGGTATAATTTGCCCCATATACCTCATAAGAATCATTATACAAAGCACGCAAAGGCGCATGCGCATGTTTGAGCAAAGGCACAAATTCCGCACGATAATGTTCAAAGGCAGTTTTGGAAAAATGATCCATAACCAAGCCCTCCCCTCCCGGCGCTGCCCGCTTAACTTGTTGGCCCGTCCCCTTCTGCACCAACACATAAATTGTTGCACCCTTTGGCCCAGCGGTGTATTGAGTCAAACGTGCATTAATTAATTCTTGCTCAAAATTTCCATCCACGAACACCGAAGCCGCTTGTACGTCGGCAGCAGGTACTTTATAGCTTTGATTTGCAGCTATCTGAACCGCTTCTATTTGGTAGCGTTTCGCGGCATCAGCGGCATTTATCGTAGGTCCACCAAGCGGCCAACCGGTGCCTAAAGTCATGTCGATTCCTAGGTGCAGGCGTTGCGCTTCTTTAAGTACAAAGGCAAATTTCTGCTTCCAGGATGGGCCTAGGAAAGATAAAAATGCCGACTCATAGCCTTTGGCACCATAAATAGGAATGATGTGAAGACCACCAAAACCCGCTTTGGCGAAAGACTCTAAATTATGTGTAATTCCTTTCTCGCTGACTGCGCTACCTGGCCACCACCAGTAAGCCCAGGGCTTAGAAGTAGAAAAAGCAGCAGGATCAGATGCTCCCGCTGCTTTTGTTAAAATCAATAAACATATAATTAGGTATGCGAATTTTCTCATAACCCGAATGTCGTTTTTTT
>JAHEAY010000224.1 GCA_024642485.1 Cytophagaceae bacterium | reverse complement strand
TCGGTTAAGAAACGCGAGGTTTCAACGGCCTTGTTTAGCCAGGCAGGAATGTTTTCGATGGCGTTTGGATTTACCTTTAATAAGCCATTTAATGCATTTTCGAATTTTTGGTCTGGATATAATACAGCCTGTTTTTCGTAGAATTCGTGTACCTCCGACCAGGACTTGATGTTGCCCGATTTAATTTTATTTTTCAAGTCAGCCACGGCACCCGAAGGAATCAATTGGCCTCCTAAATTGTCCCAAGTCTGAATTGCTGTCGCATTTGCTAAGGTTTTGTTCAAAAGCTCAATGGGCTTTTGATTAGGATTTCGTTGGCATGTCGCAACCCATTCTTTGGCAGCGTGGTATTGCAATAAATCCCCAAAAATCTGATAAGCACGGTGAATTTTAGCCACGCGTGTTTTGCGTTTCGAGTTCTCGATTCCGGTCGCCCAAACGGCTAAATTGTTTTGAGCATTCGTTGGGTTTTCCAACCACTCTTTCCCGGCTTGGCTGTCTTTTTCAAGCGCATCGCCGACCCACTGGCAGAATAAGTCGCGTGCCTTCAGCATCTCGCTAACCGTATCAGGTGCCAAATAATCGAATTCCAAGAGCATGTTTTTCTCTACACGTTGGTCACGTGCCGCAAATTTCCATGCATTTCGTGCGATGGCATACATGTTGTATTGGAACCAATAGCCAGCAATAATCAATAAGCCGCCTGATTCGTCATCATTCCCTAATAAAGAAAAGGGGATAGGATTATGAATTTCGGCCGGATAATTTCCTTTGGAAATCAAATTGAAGGCAGCGAATTTCGAATTATGTTTCATGGCTACGGATAAGCCAGGCCAAAAACCTCTTCCTGCTTGTAATTCACCATCGGCCCCTCGAGAATTATGATTCGATCCGAGCGTCGCGCCGGCTGCCATATTACTTTGACCTTGTATCATCGCCGCACACAAAAAGGAATTGTTGTGATGTTGCTCGTGCGCTGGAAAAATAAGGGCGTTTAATACCTCACAACATGAAATTGTCGAATTACTTCCTAAAAAGGAGTTGATCAAACGCGCACCATATTTCAACTGGCTGTGCGCTGCTAAAATGAAACGAACTGCTTTGACGCCATAAAATATCCGACAGCCTTCATGGATAATTCCATTCACGATTTCACAGCCTTCCCCGATTTGCGTGGAGGCGTGCGGATAGGATATGATGGTCAGGTTTTTCAATTTGTTCGCACCCTTGATGTAGGTGTCAGAACCCATGTTGACATCTTTAATGATGCCTGTGTTTTTAATGACGGTACGATCCCCGATTTGGCCATAATAGCCACGGTGTGTCGAAAATTCTTGTTGGGTCAGGTTAAAATAACCCTGTTGGAGTGCCTTATCATCACGATCCTGCGTCCATAGATAAGCATCTGCAGGTCGCATGCCGATGAACGGAATAACCTTTCGGCCACCATTTTCGTTGCCTAATTCTAACCAAATTCGAATGCGTTCTTCTTCGCCATCTTTCACAATTCCATTTCCGAATTTGGCTGTCGGGGTGGTAGCTAATTCATTGACTTGCAAGATCATGACCTCGTTTCCAATTTGAAAATGGGAGAGGAGATTGACACGATCGATGGCTACATTGTCCCCAAAATCACTGGATATAATGGTCGAGTTGTATAGTCCTACGGGCATGCGTAGGTTTTTGAATTCGAGGTAGCAAGATTCCAACATGCCGATTCGAATTAAACCGAAAAAGCGGCAGTTTTTTACGAGGTAGGGGTTAAATCCTTCTTTGACCCAGATATCTTTCCAGTTTTCTGCTTCGTTAAGATTCGCCTCCATGATGCTAATTTCGCGGGCGGAAAGCTGGCGATAATCGGCTTGTGTGATGTTCGTGTTGCGGTATAGGTATTCATTGGAATCCTTTTGCAGGTAGTTTGCCGTGACAAAGCCATAGCCTAAATCTGCAAGGGGTTTCTTATCGATTCGATTCATTTCTCGTAAAATTCAATGGGTAGATCATCGGGATCTGCTATAAAAGTAAAGCGTTTTCCTGTAAATTCATCGATTCGAAT
>JAHEAY010000004.1 GCA_024642485.1 Cytophagaceae bacterium | reverse complement strand
CCTTAGGATATTGGCAATTTGGTAAAATTACCATTTTTACGAGATAAATGAAATTTATCGATGGCGTTCCCAAGTGAAAACTTCCATGGGGATTTCGAGCTCCAGTGTTTTTTCGCCCGTTTTTTGGAAATTGTTTTTCATTAAAACGCGTTGGGATGCGATGTTTTCAATCGGAGTTTCTGCTCTCAAAATTTGCATATCCTTATCTTCAAACACCCATTTCGATAATGCTTCAACGGCTTCGGTAGCAATGCCCTTTCCTTCGAATTTTTGATCAATGGCATACCCAATCTCAGTTGTACCTTCATTATCGGGCAATCCAGCTAAGCCAATTCCCCCTACAGAGCAGGACGCGGAGTTTAGGATTATTTCCCAATTTGTGTACCAATAATAGTCCAATGGGAATTTCGAAGTTTGTGGAATCCAAAAGTCGCTCAATGCTTGAAGCATTTCTTGTTCATAAAACGCCCCCATTTCCCAGGGATTGTGCTCAAGTTCTAGCAATTTTTCTAGATCTTTGCGCCCCAATTCCTTCCAAACCTGCAGCTGCTGATTTGAAAGTGGGATTAAAGTTAAGCGAGGTGTTTGAACTCGAATATTCATATTGGGCAACAAATTATCCATTTTGGTCGCAAAATAAAAGACCTTTACTATTTATAAAGCAATTTTGCACTCGTTAAATACGATTTTAAACAACAAACAATGAAACAAATTATTACGCTATTCGCACTGATGAGCCTATCGTTTTCAGCTGTGTCACAGATTCCGGGTGGAATGGGTGGTTTCGGTGCGGCGCCTAAGAAAGAAGCAGTCATTCCAGGAACAGCACAAGCTGCTCCTAAAGGTTCTGCCAAAATTATCGGATATATCTTGGACTCTACGGATACAAAGCCCGTTGAGTTTGCTTCCATTGCGTTAATTAACAAGGCAACGAACCGCCCTGTCGACGGTGCATCTGCTGATCAAGTAGGTAAATTCGTTTTAAATAAAGTTGCTCAAGGTGATTATAAATTGGTGATTTCATTCATCGGTTATGAAAGCAAGACTTTGTTTGTTTCCATCAATGCAAAGAATGATGACCATGATTTAGGGGTTATCAAATTGCCATCGAGTACGAAGATGTTGGCAGAAGTAACAGTAGAAGGCCAACGTGCCATGATTGAAGAGCGCGTGGACCGTACGGTTTATAATGCAGAAAAAGATGCAACTAATAAAGGTGGGGATGCAACGGATGTTTTGAAAAAAGTACCGATGTTATCCGTGGATTTAGATGGTAACCCATCGTTGCGTGGATCTTCTAATGTGAAGGTGTTGATCAACAACAAGCCTTCGACGATTATGGCATCGAGTATTGCGGATGCTTTGAAGCAAATTCCTGCGGATATGATTAAGACCGTTGAAGTGATTACATCGCCATCAGCGAAATATGATGCAGAAGGTTCAGCGGGGATTATCAACATTGTTACGAAGAAAAATACCTTACAAGGTTTGACCTTGAATTTTGATACAAGTGCTGGTGTTCGTGGATCAAATTTGGCATTGAATGGGAATTTTCGTAGAAAGAATTTTGGAATATCTTTAGGTGGTTTCGGCCGATCAGAATATAATGTTTTGGGAAAATTTGAGAGTACTCAGATAACTACGAGTGGTTCTGGCGTTTCTACGACAAACGTTCAAACGGCAGACACGCGTCGTGATGGTATTTTTGGGAATTATCAGTTGGGTTTTGATTGGGATATCAACAAATACAATTCAATTACCTCAAATGTTCGCTTTGGTTTGCGTAACGGAAATAACTGGCAAGATGGATTGAAACAGATTCGGAATGGGGCATTATCAAGCTTACGAAATACGAACTCATTGGATGAGTCGGCCAACGTAGATATAAATGTGGATTATACAAAAACGTTTGAAAAGCCGCAGAAAGAATTTTCAATTTTATCCATGTATAGCCGTAATAATCGGACGAATGATTTTTATAATTTGATTATGAATCCAAATTCGACGATGAGTCAAATTATGAGTTCGATTAAGAATGCGAATAATTCATATAATGAGGAGGCTACAATTCAGATGGATTATCAGACACCGATCAATAAAATGTCGATGATTGAGTTTGGTGCGAAAGCGATTACGCGGAATGTAACGTCCGATTATAAGTCATTCACAGCAGGAGCTGATGGAATTTATTCACAGGTGAACTTAGCAACCTTGCCGAGTAATGTGTTTGATTACAATCAAAATATTTGGGGAACCTATGGTTCTTACACCTTAACGACAAAAAACAAGTGGAGTATCAAGGCCGGTGCGCGTTATGAGCATACAGATATCTCGGCAAGTTTCTTGAAAAAAGAAGGTCAAAATACGGTGATTCCTCCTTATGGTGTGTTAGTGCCGAGTTTCAATATGTCTAAGACATTTAAGTCAGGTACTTGGAGATTCAGTTATAACCGACGTATCCAACGTCCCGGAATCGAAAACCTAAATCCCAATGTTAATGCGACTAACCCGTTAAATATTTCTACGGGTAATCCCAATTTGGCACCGGAGTATACCAATAATTACGAAATTTCTTACAGCAAGTTTGTGAAGCAAACCTATATTTCAACGGCATTGTTTGTTCGAAATACAACTGGAGCGATTAACCGAATTCGGGAAGTTCGTGGGGATACTGTTCGTACTACGTCTCAAAATATTGGTAACGAAGATGCTTATGGGTTCAACATCAATTTAAATGTGAATGTGTCGAATAAATTGATGTTAGGTGGTGGAGGTGATGTGGCCTACATGGTTCTTTCAAATAATGTTCCAGATCCTTTGTTAGCGGCTAAAAATCAAGGAATGCAATCGAATTTCCGTGTATTTGGGAATTACAACATAGGTAACGGTTGGGGCGCTCAAGTGTTCTCATTCTATCGAGTGAATCAAGTGCAACTGCAAGGTTCTCAAGGTGGATTTGGTATGTACAGTTTGAGTTTGAAGAAGGATTTCAAAAACAAATTGGGTAGCATTGGATTTGGTGCTGAAAACTTCTTGACACCTAATGGATTTGTCGTTCGATCTGAAACTAAAACACCTACGATTTCACAGATCTCTGAAAATACCATGCGTAATATGAACTTTAAGATCAATTTGTCTTATCGTTTCGGAAAAATGACATTTGGTCCTGCTAAAAAGAAGAAGTCGGTGAATAATGATGATACTAAAGGAGAAAGCGATGCTGCTCCTGCGGCTCCACAACAACCGATGGGTATGCCGGGCATGCGCATGGGTGGCGGAGGCGGAGGCTTCGGTGGCCCAAGATAAACTGTGGATTTCTAGTTCAAACAAAAAAGGAAGCTGTAAAGGCTTCCTTTTTTTATTTATTACGTTCAATTGTGTAATTGAGTAGATTTCCAAGCGATGTGCGGTAAGCCGAATCCGGGAACTGTTGGAGTATCTCACGGGCTTCTTGTGCAAATTCATGCATGCGCTGTGTTGCATAAGCAATTCCCCCGGTTGATTTAACAAAGTCGATGACCTCCTTCACTTTAACTGGATTCTCAGAATCGTTCTTGATGGTTTTAATCATCTGTTTCCGAAGTGAACGTGTCGTGTTTTGAAGTGCATAAATCAAAGGCAAAGTCATTTTCTTTTCTTTGATATCAATCCCTAGCGGTTTCCCAATCTCGGCATCGCCATAATCAAACAAGTCATCTTTGATCTGAAAAGCAATACCCACCTTTTCTCCGAATTGATGCGCCATGTCAACATATTTTTCATCGGCATCGGTCGATTGAACGCCCACTGCGCAGCATGCGGCGATAAGCGTGGCTGTTTTCTTACGGATAATATCAAAATAGACATCTTCGGTGATATCTAATTTGCGTGCTTTTTCAATTTGAAGTAATTCCCCTTCGGCCATTTCACGAACGGCTGTGGAAACTGACGTTAATAAATCAAAATCCTTGTGGTCTACAGAAAGTAAAAGTCCTTTGGATAATAGATAGTCACCTACGAGTACGGCAATTTTGTTTTTCCAAACGGCATTGATAGAGAAAAATCCCCGACGGTAATCCGATTCATCCACGACGTCATCATGGACCAAGGTTGCCGTGTGAAGCAATTCGATGAGCGCTGCGCCTCGATATGTTTTTTCGGTAATTTTACCCACGCATCCTGCTGTTAGAAAAACGAACATGGGACGCATTTGCTTCCCTTTGCGTTGGACAATGTAATTCATGATTGTGTCCAGCAGCATGACTTTCGTCTTCATGAACTGCCTGAATTTCCCTTCAAATGCCTTCATGGGTTCCTCGATGGGCGCCTGAATGGATGAAAGCGAAATGGACATAGAAATTAGTTTGAGTGCTTGTTTGGCACGTTTGGAAATTGTGTAAATTTAATCACATTTTGGGATAAATTAGTCCTGAGAATTAAATAATGCGAAATTTATGAGTAACATGTTGGTCTTAGCTGGAGGTTCCGTCAAAGGAGCATTTCAGGCGGGTGTCATCAAAGCATTGGCCGAAAATGGTTTTCAGCCGGATGTTATTTATGGGATTTCTGCTGGTAGTTTAAATGCTGCATTTTTAGTCAATGCCTTAGGCCAACAGCAATTAGCAGGGCAGGCCATTTCGTTCAAACAAGCCGCGGATGATTTATGGGATTTTTGGGAAACGCGCATCACGCGTCCCGACTGCCTATCGAAGCCCTTATCAATTTTCGAATTAGGTTGGACTGCTTTAACAAAAAAATTCAAAGGCTTGGTTTCTACGCAACCATTGCGTGAACTTATGTATGAGGTGATTTCTGATCGTAATCTTCACGCGAGTCCAGTTGGTCTAAAAATTGGAGCAGTGAATATCATGGAGGGGCGTATTCATTATGTTGACCCAAGTACGCCCGAATTTATGGAATATTTAATGGCATCATCTGCGGTTCCTATTTTGATGCCGGTCGTAAAGATCAATGGCGAGGATCGTCGAAGCTATTTGGATGGAGGGTTACGTGACGTTACGCCGATTCGTCGGGCATTGGATGATGGCGGGCAAAACATTGTCTGTGTCAGTTGTCATCCAGAAGCCATCGAGGGAGGATTTTTTGATTCAGGCGATTTACTTGCCTTAGTTGATCGTGTGATGGACATTGCAGTCAATGAGATTCTTAATGCAGATCTTCGTGAAACCATTTTGATCAATGATTCCTTGCCAGCTGATGGTTCCGTGGTTATGGAAGGTCCTTATCAAGGCTATCAGCGCGTTAAGATTGAGTCGATTCGGCCCGAGCAGCCCATATCGATTGATATTCAGCATTTCACGAAGCTGGACATTCGACGGATGTTGGAGATTGGCTATGAGGTTGGCCAGACAAAAAAAGCCTGATGTTTCCACCAGGCTTTTGTAAAGGGTGATTAAACCACCATGATATCTTTTTCTTTTTCGACAAATATCTGATCGATTTTGGCTACAAATCCATCTGTGATTTTTTGGATTTTATCTTCGGCGGTTTTAATTGCATCTTCCGAAACTCCTTCACCTTTTAATTTTTTGATGCTATTGTTTCCGTCTTGACGGGCATTGCGAATATTGATTTTCGCTACTTCAATTTCTTGCTTCACACGTTTAACCAAATCACGGCGACGCTCCTCTGTCAACGGTGGAATTGCCAAACGAATCGTTTCCCCGTCATTCATAGGATTTAATCCCAAGTTTGAATTACGAATCGCTTTTTCAATCTCTCCGAAAATTCCTTTTTCGAATGGTTTGATGGCAATCGTCCGCGCATCAGGTGTGGTGATGGAAGCTGCTCCCGAAATCGGTGTAGCCATTCCATAATAATCAATCATTAAACCATCCAACATGGACGTGCTTGCTTTGCCTGCACGTATTTTAGAAAGCTCAATATTTAAGTGTTTAATGGCGCCCTCCATGGTTTCTTGGGTCGCATCAATATAAAATTCAATTTCTTCCATTGGGTATTAGCTAATTAATGTTCCTACATCTTCTCCCGAAACTAGGTCGGCTAAATTGCCTTCTTTGTTCATATCAAAAACGATAATGGGTAATTTATTTTCTTGGCATAAGGTAAATGCCGTGGTATCCATAATTTTCAAGCCTTTTTGAATAGCATCTGAAAAGCTCAATTGGGTAAAGCGTGTTGCCGTTGGGTCTTTTTCCGGATCTGCCGTATAAACGCCATCTACACGTGTACCTTTTAAAACGACATCTGCTTCTACTTCAATCGCACGCAAAGAGGCTGTTGAGTCTGTTGTGAAATAGGGGTTACCCGTTCCTGCACCAAAGATGACAATGCGTCCTTTTTCAAGGTGGCGAATTGCTCTCCGACGAATAAAAGGTTCGCAAACTGCTTCCACTTTTAAAGCCGTCATCATCCGTGTGTACAATCCTTGTTTTTCTAATGCTGCTTGAACCGCCATGCCATTGATAACTGTGGCAAGCATTCCCATGTAATCACCTTGAACGCGGTCAATGCCAGCTTTCGCAGCACTAGCACCCCGGAAAATATTTCCTCCGCCGATTACTATGGCAACCTCAACACCTAAATCATGTACTTTTTTGATTTCGGCGGCATATTGGCCTAAAATGACAGGGTCAATTACCTCGTCTTTGGTCGACAATGCCTCACCTGAAAGTTTTAAAAGGATACGTTTGTATTTGGTTTCTTTCATGTGTTGTTGAGATTTATGCGGTGCAAATTTAGAAAATAAATTGGCTTCTTGTTTACCTTGAGGGCTTATAATCTTTGGCTTCAGGCAATTTCCACCAAGCTAAATAGGGATGTGCATGGTGTTCATAATGATAACCAAAAAAGTAACAGGAAATAAAGGCCCAGATGTGATTGCGCTTTTGACTTCTTGATTGCGTTTTGTTTTCAGGTGCATGTTCACCACGGTGTGGTAAATAGGTGCCGAAAAAGAATAATTGGAGTGTACTTAAAATCGCTGGCACTTCCCAATAGACAATTAGGTTTTCCATAGGTATCCAAATTTTCAACACATTGTATGCAATCGCCATAGCTAAAATTTGTTGCCAGGTGACGTATTGCCACATAAACTTAAACCACCAAATGAAAAAGTTACCCTGATGGACATCGGGGTCCAGGGAAGTATTAACATAATCGTGGTGCCAATGATGCTTCTTGCGCAACACAGCATAATTATTAAAGGCAAAAAGTGTCGCGCAAACCCAGCCAATCGCATGATTCAATTTCGGATAATCGGGGGAAACTACCCCATGAATTGCATCATGAGAGGTAATAAATAAGCCTGTGTATAAATGTGTTTGAATTAAAATATGCAAGTAGGTCCAAGGCGATTGAAAGTCCATAGGATGCAAGAGCATATAGGTCAAATGTGCCGACCAAAGCGTCAGGAGGGCAAAAGCCCAAAATAATCCCGTAAAATTGTTTACTTTGTTCACCTGTTTTTGACTGATGGTCAAAATTAATACTAATTAACTATGAAAAATGTTTTCGTCGTGATATTCCTTTGTGGAATTTCATTTATGTCTTTGGGCCAAAAAACCTATTGCAATCCCATGAATTTGGATTATGGTTTTACCCCCATTCCTAATTTTTCTGAACAAGGAAGGCACCGGGCAACAGCGGATCCCGTGATCTCGTTTTTCAAAAATCAATATTATCTGTTTTCGACCAATCAATGGGGCTATTGGGTGAGTTCCGATATGGTCGATTGGAAGTTCGTCCCACGTAAGTTTTTACAGCCCTATCACAAAGTGTATGACGAACTTTGTGCGCCTGCTACTTTGACGTTAGGGGATAGTCTGTTGGTCATCGGTTCTACCTATGAAAAAAACTTTACCTTGTGGTATAGCCAGCATCCCCAAACGGATAACTGGAAAGAAGCGGTTCATGCCTTTACGGCTGGGGCTTGGGATCCTGCCTTTTTTGAGGATGATGATAAACGAGTTTATTTATACCACGGATCGAGCAATACCTATCCGATGTACGGCCAGGAAATCGATCGTAAAACCTTACAACCAATCGGCGAGCGGCATGAATTAATTCGTTTGCATGATGATATTCATGGCTGGGAGCGCTTCGGTGAATACCAAGATAATACCTTCCTCAAGCCATTCATGGAAGGGGCTTGGATGAATAAATACAAGGGGAAATATTATTTGCAATATGGAGCTCCTGGGACGGAATTTTCTTCTTATGGGGATGGGGTTTATACCTCTGATAAGCCTTTTGGGCCCTTTACTTATCAGGCTCACAATCCTTTTTCATTTAAGCCGGGCGGATTTACGCGTGGTGCAGGCCATGGGGCAACTTTTGAAGGTCAATACGGGAATTGGTGGCATGTGTCCACGATTACCATTGCTGTGAAAAATAGTTTTGAACGTCGCTTGGGTTTATGGCCTACGGCTTTTGATGCCGATGGTATTTTGTACACGAACACGGCTTATGGGGATTATCCGCATCGGATGCCTATGGCCCGAGTGGAAAACCCACGCGATTTATTTACTGGATGGATGCTGTTGAATTACAATAAACCTGTCCGTGTGTCATCGAGTCTTCCAGGTTATGGTGCTAATTACGCGGTGGATGAACAAATGAAGACATATTGGTCGGCGAAATCTGCCAAAGCAGGCGAGTTTATCGAATCCGATTTAGGAGAGGTTTCGACCGTTCGTGCGATTCAGGTAAATTATGCCGATCAGGATGTTGATTCATCGTTTCTAGGTAAGATTTCGGGTATCTATCATCAATATGTCATTGAGTCTAGTTTGGATGGAAAACGCTGGTCTGTGGCTGTAGATAAATCCACCAACAAAAAGGATGTTCCGCACGACTATGTGGAATTGGCCAAACCCATCGAAGCTCGGTTTATTCGGTTGACGAATAAACACATGGCTGCGGGTAAATTTGCAATTAGCGGTTTGCGCGTTTTTGGTTTTGGGCATGGGAAAAAACCTAGCGTTGTGAAGGATTTAATTGTTTTGCGAGGGGATCATGACAAACGAAGTGCTTGGTTGAAATGGGGGCATATAAGCAATGCGACGGGTTATGTGGTTTATTCGGGTATTTCGCCGGATAAATTATATACTTCTGTGCAGGTATTTGGGGCGAATGAATATTATTTCAAATCCATGGATAAAGCCCGAACCTATTATTTTCAAATCGAGGTTTTCAATGAAAATGGCATAGGTGTTCGCGGTCCAGTGATTAAATCGGAGTAAGAATCGCCTGTCCCACGGCGCATTGCAAGCATTTTTTCTTTTCACAAAAATTTCGATACCAGTGAATGCAGGCTTGTGATTCGCGCGCGGTTTTGATGGGAAGTCCGATTGAACTGAAATAGCGAGTTATTTGATTGTTTTCGCCATGTAGTTCTGCCAACCAGCGCCAAGCCTTTTGCTCGTATTGTGGCTGATTTCGTTCTCGGCTGTAACAAATCAACATGGGAATGAGCGTATTAATACAAATGGATTGAAAGGCGCTAGCTCCCAAACGCGTATGATGCGGCGCACTTTTTTTGCCAAATTGGACATGGTTGCCCCAATATCCTTCTAATGGAATCTCAAAAAGTTGTTGGATCGTTTTCAATTCCTGCATTTCGAGCAACAGGGATATAAGGGCGCAGTTGGCCCGAATGATTTCTGCGAATTGCGCCAAACGAATCTGCGGGAAATTGGCCGGTCGGAGCCGCAGCATTTTCCAATCCGATTTTTGCAAGTGGCTTTCGGACCAAGCATGTTTTTTCTTCAGATGAATGTATTCGCGCCTGAGTTCGAATTGGTATTCATCTTGAATGGGTTCTTCTAATAATCCGGCAATTCCAAACAGCGCTGCTTCAATCCCAACATGTCGATCGCGGTAGAGCAAGATGAGTTTCAAAGGCAAACTTCTTGCCAGTCTAAGCATGGGTTCCGCATTCAGCGAGAATCCAAAACTTTTGGCTAGTGAAATGTAAAAGGCTTCCTCCCAATCGCCTTTATTTTCAATCAAAATTTTACGCATGTCATTGTATTTACCAAGCATGCGCGCTTGAATCATTTGGTTAATCATATCCGATTTGATATTCCATGAAACCGATTCGAAAATTGCATGACATGCCAAAGGATGTTGACTTGAGGGGCTGCTCTCGACTTGATCTTTTTGCACCCATTTTGAAAGACAAAGTGTGGGAATTGGCTTCCCAGCTTCATATTGGATGGTCTGATTGTCTTCCCAAACGACATGCAAAATGACATTTTCGTAGCTTTTGTCTGCATCGTGTCGGTGCAAAAGCCAGTCGGATGCCTTGACATGTAATTCTACCGCACCAACCCATTCAATCCCGTCGATTCGAATTCGTGCATGCTGAAAATCCGCGCCGGCATGGCTGTTCTCAATTCCCGGAGAAATGATTTGAATAGATTCCCCCGTTGTGAGTTGGGGATTTTGTTGGAAGCGTCGATTCTTCCAAATAACGGCCATGTTAAGTTCATTCATTTTGTTTCGGTTCGATGAATGAAGGTAAGAAGCTCAGCTATAAGTAATTTGGTAAAACGACGAAGTGCTACGAATTATCAAGCTTTTGATTTATTGACCAAATAAATACCGGCTAATAAAACAAACATGAAGAGGACTTGAGAAAAGTAGATTGCTTCGCCATCCACAAATCCCCAACCTAAAGCAACGATTGGAATCATGTAAGTCACAGAACTCGCCACAATCGCACTTGTCCACTTGATGATTTGGTTGAATGCCAGCATTCCGATTGCTGAGCCAAAAAGCCCTAATGCCATCGCCGAGATGAATGACCAAAGATGTTCATTGTCCAAGGGAATTTCGAAAAAGCCTGTAGAATACAAAAGACCGAGTGCCAAGGGGCCAATCATCATGAAGATGCCTGCTGTGGAAGTTAAGGGATGTAAATCACTCAGTTTCGTTTTGACGATGTGCATGTTAATGCCATATAAAAAGGTAGCTAAAACGACCCATAATGCGTGGACATTGAAGTCGATGTTGAAACCCTGTCCAGCGAAAAGTAGTCCTAGGCATCCTAAGAGCCCAACGAGGATACCCGTCATTTGCTTCCATATGAATGGCTGAGCAAAAAATAAAATTCCGATTCCGAGTGTAAAGAGCGGAGTGAAAGCATTCAGCATACCTGATAATGCACTCGAAAGATGTTGGCCTGCAATGGCGAATAAAATTGCCGGGATTAAATTTCCAGTAAGACCAGCAGAAAGAAAGGGGAGACTGTGCTTACGCTCCATGTATTTGAAGCGTTTGAGGAAAATGGGTATAAAGAATAAGCTTGCTGAGCAAATGCGTAAAGCACCGACTTGGAGTGCGGAATAATGCACAAGGCTTTTTTTGACTAAGATGAAAGAGCTTCCCCAAATGAGTGCGAGTCCTAAGATGGCAAGGAAAATGATGATACTGGGTTTTTTATTCTCCTGCATAATGGATGGCAATTTCGTTTAAGGTTTCTTTGATTTCTTCGAGTGAAAAGCTCGTTACGAGCTTCATGCGGTAGGGTTTGAAATGATCCATGCCGCGGAAGTAATTGGAATAATGGCGACGCATTTCAACGATACCACCGTGGTTCCCTTTCCAACGGATTGAAAAGTCTAGGTGAGATTCACATACGGCAATTCGCTCTGCAATCGTAGGAGGTGCTAAAATATTTCCAGTTGCCAAATAATGTTTGATCTCGTTGAAAATCCAAGGATATCCGATGGATGCCCGACCAATCATAATTCCATCAACACCGTATTTATCGCGGTATTCCAATGCCTTTTGAGGTGAATCAATGTCGCCATTACCAAAAATTGGAATTTTAATACGCGGGTTTTCTTTGACTTTGGAGATTAAACGCCAGTCGGCCTCGCCCTTATACATCTGCACACGTGTCCGACCGTGAATGGTCAAACCTTGAATACCAATGTCCTGAAGGCGTTCTGCGACATCTTCAATATTTTTCGTGGAATCATCCCAACCTAATCGGGTTTTTACGGTAACTGGTAAATGCGTTGCTTTGACAACAGCTTCCGTCATGGCCACCATCTTGGGGATGTCTTGCAATAATGCGGCACCGGCTCCCCGACAAGCCACCTGTTTGACTGGGCAACCGTAATTGATGTCAATTAAATCGGGGCAGGCTTTTGTTGCGATTTCGGTACAAGAAGCCATTGTTTCGATGGAGCTGCCGAAAAGCTGGATGCCAATCGGTCGTTCGTATTCGAAAATATCGAGTTTTTGTACGCTTTTAGCCGCATCACGAATTAAACCTTCAGAAGAGATAAATTCGGTATACATCAAGTCGGCACCATTCGCTTTGCAAACCGCACGAAAGGGTGGATCAGACACGTCCTCCATGGGTGCTAATAACAAAGGGAAGTCCCCTAATTCGATGTTTCCTATTTTTACCATTCTGATTAAAAATTGCGTAAATTTACGAGCATTATGGAAGAAAACTATTATCAGGGGCCAACTCGTTGGTTGGGACTAAGTTCAAATCTCCTAAGTCTCTTGGGATTTTTCTTGGTTGGAAGCTTTTTAGGTCAGTTTTTTGGTTTGTTGGCCGTCGTAGCATTGATGGAATTCCCGACACAAAATATTGAGGCCTTTCAAACCCAAATCTTGGATTTTATTGCGCATCCCCAAAAATACGAAGGGGCCTTTCATGCGATGATGGCATTGCAGTGGTTTTCGGCACTATTCACCTTTGTTCTAGGTGCTTGGGCTTATTTAAGGTTCATTGAAAAGCGTTCGATTTTTGATTTGAATCGTGCGGAGGCACCTGGTTTTCAAGTGTTTTCTTGGGCTATTTTGACGGTATTGGTTTCGATGCCAGCCATGGAATATTTGATCGAATGGAATGAGCATATTCAACTGCCAGCAGGTTATGAGGCTTTGGAAAAAGCGATGCAATCCTCGGAGAAAAGCATGGAGGAATTGACTAAATTTTTATTGAATTTTCATTCAGAAATGGATTTTGCATTGGCCGTTATGGTGATAGCGGGGATGGCAGCATTGGGAGAAGAGATTTTCTTTAGAGGGGTATTGCAAAGCATGTTTGAGCGCTACATTGGGAATAAACATGTCGCGATTTGGCTTGCTGCAGCGATATTTAGTTTTATTCATTTCCAATTTTATGGATTTTTCCCAAGAATGTTTTTAGGAGCATTTTTTGGTTATTTATACGTTTGGTTCCGCAGTATCTGGGTTCCTATCGCGGCACACTTTTTTAACAATGGGTGGACTTTGTTGATGCATTACTTATATCAACAAAAAAACATAGCTATTGATCCGATGGACATGGTTAAAGAGATACCTTGGTGGTCTGCAGTTTTGTCTGTGGTTTTAGTTGGCTTTTATATTCGTAGATTGCATACCTATCGGACAGAATCTTAAATGGAAGGCTGGAAATTAATTGGACAATCGCGGACGGGCATAGATTTGGAAATGCTGAAGGCATTATTGTGGGAGCGTGCTGAGATTCGAGCGGTGGTGATGAATAAGAAATTAAGTGCTTACGACTTGGGAAATTGGGAACTATATGTGCACCAAGATGATGAGGAAGAGGCGCTAAACATAATAAAAGGTTAGTTTATGGGATTACGAAGTTTATCAAATTTGCAACAGCGCGTTATAGCCGCGATTATTGCCGTTCCGTTTTTGTTGTTTTGTGTTTTGTATAGTGATTATACCTTTTTGGTGCTTTTTTTAGTAATCGGAGCATTAGCACAATTGGAGTTTTACAAACTAGTAGGGAGTATCAGCGATAATTTACCATTAACTTTTTATGGAACATTTTGTGGTGCTGTGATGCATGTGTTAACTTTTTTTATTGAAAAGGGAGATTTGGCCTATCAAAATTATTACATCCTGTCACCCTTATTGACGTTGATATTTTTTATCAAATTATATAAATCCAAGGACGAAAAGCCGTTTAAAAACATTGCTTATACCTTTTTAGGTATCATTTATGTGGCATTGCCCTTTACATTATTGACTGTGTTAGCTTACATCAAAAATGACACATATGACCCGAATATCGTTTTGGGTTGTTTGTTTTTATTGTGGGCGAGTGATTCGGGAGCCTATTTTGCGGGTACGAAATTTGGGAAGACCAAGTTGTTTGAGCGTGTTTCTCCAAAGAAATCTTGGGAAGGGAGTATTGGAGGTTTGGTGACAGCAATGCTTGTTGCGACGATAATATCCCGGTATTATACGAATTATTCAGCTTTTCAATGGTACGCGATAGGTATTATCATTGTGGTGGCAGGTACCTATGGGGATTTGGTGGAATCATTGTTTAAGCGAAGTATTAACATCAAAGATTCGGCGGATACGATACCTGGGCATGGTGGATTTTTGGATCGCTTTGATGGATTATTGTTGTCGATACCCTTTATTATCCCTTTTGTAAAATTATTTCCCTAGTTCGTCGTTAACGAATATTAAGAAATAACCATTCAAATTTTTGTTTACTTGCGTCATGTTTCAAAAACGCCTCCTTGTTGTGATTTTATTGTGCTTGATTGCAAGTGCATCGTTATTCGCACAGGGGCAAGACAAGACGGTTTTATTCAATGCGCGCATCGTCTCGGCGACGAATTCGGAATACCTACCATTGGCTTATGTTTATATTCCACAGGCTGGTCGGGGAGCATTGAGTGATAATTTTGGAGCGGTGGATTTATATGTGTTTCCTGGAGATAGCGTGGTGGTGACTTATGTGGGTTACAAACCGCAGTATTACATTATTCCGCGGACAACGGGTCAGGTGCATCAGGCGATTATTGAGATGAATGAGGATGCGCGAATGTTGACGGAGGTCAAAGTGTTTCCACATGCGAGCGAGGAAGAGTTTAAGAAGGCATTTTTGAATTTACGTTTGCGGGATGAAAAGCAGCGAGAGGTGCTTGCTCGGAATTTAGAACAGTCGAAGTTAAATGTGTTTGCCTTGCAGGCGGGTTTGGGTGCCAATTCGAATTTTCGAAATTTTTCGGATATGTTGATTTCGGGTCAGGCGAATAAATCCTTTGTATCGAGTCCATTGCTGAGTTTAACGAATCCGTTTGCTTGGATGAGTTTCATTAAGTCGATTAAGAATGGCGATTTGAAGCGTAAAGACTGGAAAGAGGCGTATAAAATACAGCCAAAACAAGTGGTTTCTCCACAGCAATTTATGCAAGACCTGCGTCGGTAAGTAGGGGTTAGTCAGTTTATCAGTTTCTTGATATGTTATTTGCTAGAATTGGCGTTTTATCTAGATTTAAGCGGGATTTTATCAGTTTTTAGGAGCTGTTTCCGTTCGCCTTTTAGTAGCTTTGAGCGGTAACGCTGCCGGGGTCGCAGACCCCGGCAGCGTTTACCCCTTTCGCTGAAACCCAATCACTGCTAGCATCCTTCCCGTTATCCCTTGCTCTTTTCGATGTGAGAAGAATAGGTCATTATTCGCCACCGTGCAATAATCCGAAATTTCAATCTGCGATATACCTAATACTCGTAATTGTGCTGCATTGGTGGCTTTCAAGTCCACGTGCCAGCGCGCACCACGCTTTTCTTTGAATTCAAATTTCTCCGCTACTTCATCGCCAACTTCAAAATGTTCGAGGCTGATGCACGAGCCTATATAAGCTAAGATGTTTGCGGGATTTGACCCGCCGGCAATCATGGTAGAAGCTGTTTTGTGAACGATTTGAGCGACGGTGCCTTTCCAACCGGCATGAATGGCCGCAGTGGTTTGACGGACTGGATCAGCTAACAATATAGGACAACAATCTGCAATGCCCACGCCCGCAAAAACACCTGTTTCTAGGGCTATAATCGCATCATAACCACTTTCGTAACCCGACGAAACCGACGTCCAGATTTCAGACCCATGCACCTGATAGGAACGCGCTAAGGAGTCCGCCGAAATGCCTAAATCGGCGCAAAAAAGTTTGAGGTTTGATGAAATTGCCGATGGATCATCGTCGGTATGCACCCCTAAATTTAAGGATTGATAGGCTTGCGTACTCACTCCGCCGTGGCGAGTTGAAATACCCGCCACGAGCTGAGGAATGTTTGAAAATATGTCGGGTCGAATGACTCGATTATGCGTCATAACTTAATCCATACTGCTTCAATACGTCATCTGGAACGCCGTTCCATTGATTTGGTGTATTGCCTTTATACTCTAAATCTGCAATTCCCATCTTGGATGAGAAAAATCCCGTTGCCGTTAAATTACGCATCAAGGTGAAAAAACTTACCCCTTGCGATAAATGCTTAGGCGCAGTTCCTGGATAGGCAATGTCATCCACAATATTAATGCGTTGAGCTGCTGTGATTTCAATGAATTTTTTGCCAAAACGCTTGTTGGACTCCGAATCCAACCAACGTAATCCTCCGCGCATCGGTGTCTTGAATTCCGGTTTATCTTTCACGATAAATTCAATAAATGCAGTTACGCCCGATTGAGAGGCGCTTCCCGATTTTCCATCGGCCGGAATGATGATGTCCGACAAAATCGTGATTGTATCCAGTTCGTGTTTGTTCAAAAATACCTCCGCTTGTAATCGGGCTTCCATTTCAGCCTCTTCTTGCGTCCGACCATTTGGTCTTTTGACAGGAACTTTCGCGGATTCTAAATTCTCAATCGCCTTTTCATCCGGATTGAAAACGGCTAAGCCCAACGAACTCAAGCCCATATTTTTTAAATAGTCTCTTCTTTTCATTATAGGTTGCCTTTTTTACGTTGATCAATAATGTACTCAGATGTCCGAAGTGATAATGCCAAAATCGTCCACGTGGCATTTTTATCGCCTTGTGACACAAATGGTGCAGCATCTGCTACGAATAAATTCTTCACATCATGTGCTTGGCAATTCGAATTTAACACCGAAGTATTCTTGTTGTCACCCATACGTGCTGTTCCTACTTCGTGAATAATACGTCCTGGATCTGCCAAACCATAATTGCTATCCGCGCCTGGCTTCTTACCCATCGGCTCACCACCCATCGCATGAATGATTTCCTCAAAAGTCTCCTGCATGTGCTTCGCCTGCTTCACCTCGTAATCGCTCCACTTGTAATTGAAGCGTAATACCGGAATGCCATATTTGTCTACCACATTCGGGTCGATTTCACAGTAGTTGTCCTCGCGAACAACGGGCTCACCACGACCCGCGAAGCTCACATACGATCCATAGAACCGACGGTAATCTTCTTTCAAGGTCGCTCCATAACCACCTGCTGCTTTTTTCAAGCCATCGCGCGTGAAGTTCTCCCGACCATTCAATCCTTCTATTCCCCAACCGAAACCGTAGTTTGGCATACCCATACCTCCACCGTATTCGATGTGGTATCCGCGTGGGAAATCTAATTTTGCGTTATCCAACCACCATGGGGTGTAAATGTGCATACCACCCACACCATCTTCATTGTACCGCTTACGGTTGAACAAGGAAGGGATAATCGCTGAACGCGACGCACCCGTGGAGTCATTTAAGTATTTTCCTACCACACCGCTCGAATTGGCTAAGCCATTCGGGAAGCGGGAGCTTTTAGAATTCAAGAGTAAACGTGCTGTTTCTCCAGCGCTGGCAGCCAATACAACAATCTTTCCTTTAACGGTATATTCCTGCATCGTACCCGTGTGAATATACGACACACCCGTTGCCAAACCAGTAGCTGGATCTGTCAATACTTCACGCGCCATCGCAAATGGTAACATTGTTAGATTACCAGTCGCTGCAGCAGGTTTAATTAACACAGACGATGATGAGAAATCGGCATAAGCTGAACATCCTCGATTACACTGTCCGCAATAAAAACATTGCCCACGTTCGTTGTTGATCGGTTTGGTCAACATCGACATCCGCGAAGGATAAGTTGGGATACCTAAGGCTTTGTTCGCCTTTTTGATCATCAACTCATGTAAACGGGGTTTTGGGGGAGGTAAGAAAAATCCATCTGGATTGTTTCGCAAGCCTTCATTGGTGCCAAAAACACCAATCATTTTATCAACTTTGTCGTAATAAGGTTTGACATCGTCATAGCCGATTGGCCAGTCGTCACCTAATCCGTCAATACTTTTTCGTTTAAAATCATCTGGTCCAAAACGTAAGGAAATACGTCCCCAGTGGTTCGTACGTCCACCGACCATCCGAGAACGGAACCAGTCGAATTTTGTACCATCTTTTCTTGTGTAGGGTTCACCGTCGATGTCCCAGCCGCCATAGGCAGCATCAAAATCACCAAAATTTCGAAGGGAACTACTCGCCCCACGTCTTAATGACTCGTAAGGCCATTTAAGTTGGGTCATATCTTTCGGGTCCGCTGGATCGAAGGGTTGGCCTGCTTCTAACACACAAACTTTGGCACCGGCCTTCGTTAATGTATGTGCTGCCATACCGCCCCCTGCTCCAGAACCCACAATCACCACATCGAAAACTTCTTGTTGGGATTGAATGTAAATAGACGAATTAATCATAGTTTGAGGTATCGGTTTAAAGAATGGTAAATGTATAAATTTTGACTTATTTTTGTCTTCATTAGCGATAAAAATTTTGGCCAAAAAAACACCCGATGGGCAAGAGCCCTTGAAAAAAGGGGAGACCCCACTTTCCAGACAATTTAATCAGATCAAAGCCAAGTATCCGGGTGCTATTCTGCTATTCCGGGTAGGTGACTTTTATGAGACGTTTGGGGAAGACGCGGTGAAAGCTTCTAAGATTTTAGGAATTACCCTAACGCGCCGCAATAACGGGAATGCTGATGATCATTTGGCGGGATTTCCGCATCATTCCTTGGATACTTATTTACCCAAATTGGTTCGTGCCGGCCAGCGCGTAGCGATTTGTGATCAATTAGAAAATCCAGCAGAAGCGAAAGGAATTGTGAAACGTGGCGTAACGGAATTAGTAACACCCGGCGTTTCGTTTAATGATCAAGTGCTTGATAATAAGCGTAATAACTATGTAGCATCGATTAGCTATCAAGAAAAAGATGCACAATTTGGGGTGGCATTTTTGGATATATCCACCGGTGAATTCATGTGTTCGCAGGGGCCTTTGGCCTATGTGCAAAAACTGATTCAAAGTTTCATGCCATCTGAAATTTTGTTCCCCAAAAAATACAGAGCTGTCTACCAAGAAAATTTCGGAGATCAATATCATTCTTTCTCCATGGAAGAGTGGATTTTTTCACATGAATTTACGTATCCGCTTTTGACGGAGCATTTCAAGACCAAAAACTTGAAGGGCTTCGGGATTGAAACGATGCCGCTTGGAATCATTGCAGCAGGGGTTATTTTACATTATTTAGCCGAAACGGAACATAAGCAGGTGGGGCATATTGCCACGATTCAGCGGATTGAGGAGGATAAATTCGTTTGGTTGGATCGTTTTACGATTCGAAACCTGGAATTAGTCTACTCAGTACAAGAGGGTGGGGTGCCTTTGATTGATTTGATGGACCAAACGATGACGCCCATGGGTGCGCGTTTGTTACGTAAATGGATGGTTTTGCCTCTGAAAGAGTTAGCAGCGATTCAAGAACGTCAAGCGGGTGTTGCGGGTTTATTGGAGGTAGATGAGACGATGGATTTGCTCATTTCGCTCTTGAAGCCCATTGGCGATTTGGAACGTTTGATTTCCAAAGTAGCGGCTGGGCGGATCAATCCACGGGAATTGGTGCAGCTGAAGCGCGCGCTCCAACAAGTTCCGGCGATTAAGGAATTACTAGCTACACATCCTGCGCCAATTTTACAGAAATGGGCAGATCAATTGAACCCATGTTTGCATTTAGTGCAGAAAATCGAATCAGCTTTGCGCGACGATGCACCGATGCTCGTTCATCAAGGTGGTATCATCAAAACGGGTTATTTGCCGGAGTTGGATGAGCTTCATCTTTTGTCAACAAACGGCAAGGATTACCTGGCTGCCATGCAGAAACGAGAGATTGAAAGAACGGGAATTACTTCCTTAAAAGTCGCTTATAATAAGGTTTTTGGCTATTATTTAGAGGTTACGAATGCACATAAGGATCGCGTACCGCCCGAATGGATTCGCAAGCAGACCCTTGTGAATGCGGAACGCTACATCACGGAGGAATTGAAGGGTTATGAAGAGAAAATTTTAAGTGCGGAGGATAAAATATCGACAATTGAATTCGGGATTTTTCAAGAATTGGTGCGAGAGGCTTTGGAATATTTGGAACTGATTCAATTGGATGCGCTCGGAATCGCAACCTTGGATGTGTTGACTAGCTTTGCCCAGGTAGCGAAACGAAATCAATATGTCCAACCGGATTTGCATACGGGGGATTCGATTCAAATTGAAGCGGGTCGCCATCCCGTTATTGAACAGCAATTGCCTTTAGGGGAGCTATATGTTCCGAATGATGTGTATTTGGATAATGAAACCCAACAAATCGTCATGATTACGGGGCCCAATATGGCTGGTAAGTCGGCATTGTTGCGTCAAACGGCTTTGATTGTTCTGATGGCTCAAATGGGTTCTTTTGTTCCCGCTTCTGCTGCTTCAATCGGACTTGTGGATAAAGTATTTACCCGTGTAGGCGCGTCGGATAATTTATCCAAAGGCGAGTCGACCTTTATGGTGGAAATGACCGAAACGGCTGCGATTTTGAATAATTTGTCGAATAAATCCTTGGTTTTATTGGATGAAATCGGTCGGGGAACGTCAACCTATGACGGTGTTTCCATGGCTTGGGCAATTGCGGAGCATCTGCATAATCATCCGAAGAGTCGGGCGAAAACCTTATTTGCAACCCACTACCACGAGTTGAATGAATTAACGGAAGATTTTCCGCGCATCAAGAATTTCCACGTTTCTGTGAAAGAGGTGGGAAACAAGATTATCTTCTTGCGTAAATTGGTTCCAGGCGGTTCTGCACATAGTTTTGGTATTCATGTGGCCCAAATGGCCGGTATGCCTACATCTTTAGTTTTGAGGGCGCATGAAATTTTACAGAATTTGGAGAAAGATCATGTATTGGAAGACAATGTCGAGAAGTTGAAAGAAATGCCGAAAAACAACTATCAATTGAATTTATTTGGTGCAGAGATTCCGGAGGGCTTGAAGAAAATCGAAGAGCAATTGGGGTCGTTAGATGTTAATACGCTTTCACCGATTGAGGCGCTGTTGAAATTGAATGAGTTGAAGCGATTGTTGTAGAGACGCGATACCATCGCGTCTAAAACAAAAAAGACGCGAAGTATCGCGTCTCTACATTTTATTTTCCGCAGGAATTAATTACGCACATCCAATCCCCAATTCAATTTATTCCTCAAGGTTTGCAAGAAATCATCGCCAGGAATCTTAACGATTTTGGCTGTAAAAGGGGCTTTTTGAACCTCAATGCTAAATTTGCTATCGATGACGCGGGAGCGAGAATCGATGGAGATAAGGAAATTTTGGCTCCGACTGCTGATTTCAAATTTCAATTTGGCATCACTCGAAACCACTAAAGGTCGCACATTTAAGTTGTGAGGACTCATGGGTGCAATGATCAAAATATCTGAACTTGGCATGACTAAAGGGCCGCCTACCGACAACGAATAGCCCGTTGAACCAGTAGCCGTTGAAACAATTAGTCCATCTGCCCAGTACGTATTCAAATAATTTCCATCCACGAAAGCTTTGATGACAATCATCGAAGACGTATCTGTCTTCATGATTCCCACTTCATTTAAACCGAATTGCTTGCCATCAAACAAGTCGATTTCGGAATGAACCGAAACGAGTGTCCGATCTTCAATCCGATAATTTCCGGCAATTAATTGGTCCACAGCTGCACTTACATCTTGTGGTGATAAGGTCGCCAAAAAGCCCAGTCGGCCTGTATTAATCCCCAAAATGGGCAATTCTTTGTTGCCAATGTGTGTAAGCGTTTCCAATAAGGTCCCATCGCCACCGATACTCCAAGCCATTTGAACATCTGCGGGTGTGCCGCTAAGTTCTGCGTAGGATTCAATGTCGCCAACTTGAAAATTATGTTCTGCTAGATGATTCTTAAAAAATGCGGATAACACAATTTGGCAGTCTTTTTTACATAAGATATCCCATAGATTTTCCATCAGCGGACGATTTTCGGCCGAAAAAGATTTTCCATGTATGGCGATGCGTAAAGGCACAAATTATGGGTTTAAGTATTTTAAAAGCAAGTCAAAGCGGCCCGTATCCACCTTTTCATTTTTGCCAAAATGGAAGGCTTTTTCGATGTGAATGTTGTGGCGTTCCAAACTTTGTACGATCGCAGAAAATTGTTCCGTTTGAATCTGTAAAATCAATTCAGGTAAACCCATAGGATCCTTCGGATTTTGAATCATGAGCGAGCGTGTAATCAGGCCATTGTTTTCCTCAATGAGGCGGACAATCAAGCTGAATGAATCCCGTTGGCTATGAAAAGGGATGTAAATAATACCACCATTAGTAGCATTAAAGCCATTATTCATGAGGACGCTTGCCACCATTTTGGCCTCTAAATATCCCTGAAATTTTCCTTCCTCATCGGTTACCGGCAAGATTGAATATCCACTTGCCTCAAACCATGGCAGACTTGCGAATAAATCTTCTTCAGACTCTAGGTTATAATGGGATAGGTTTTCACGTAATTGGTCGATTTTGCCATCGGGATGAAGAGCTTGTGCCAACATCCTTTCACTAACATTTCCGATTAATTTTTTTCCATCCAGTACGGCTAGACTTTCTTGCTTGGATTGATGCAAGATTTTTAATCCCTTTTGGATGGAGTCCTGTAAGGAAAGTGTCGGGTAGTCGTAGGAAAGGTAGGTGAGGGCCAACATCCTATAAGGGGTTTTTATCGAGCCAATGCTGTAAAATCTCGTTGAATTCTTCTGGTCTTTCCATCATGGGAGCATGGCAACAGCGGTCAATGAATTGCAATTCAGATCCTGGAATCAGGGCATTGAATTCATGGCCTACGTGCGGTGGCGTAATGGTGTCATTTAATCCCCAAATCAACAAAGTCGGCTTGTCAATGCGAACAATATCTTTCGCCATATTGTTCCGTTGAGCTGATTTTGCAATCGCTATGATGCGCATCACTTTTGGAATACTATTGGTAATTTCAAATACCTCGTCAACCAATTCCTTACTTGCCGTTTTGGGGTCATAAAACGTGTATTCAACGCGTTCTTTGATGTATTCGTAATTGCCACGTTTCGGATAGGATCCACCCATGGAGTTTTCAAACAATCCCGATGACCCAGTCAAGATAAGTCGCTGAATCTTTTCAGGGTGTTTAAGGGTATAAATTAAAGCGACATGTCCACCTAATGAGTTTCCAATAACGCTGAATTGGTCAACTTTTTTGAATTCTACAAAGCCTTCAATGAAGGTTGTTAAGCCTTCACATCCTGCCTCTTTGATGGGCATGTCGTGAATAGGCATTAAGGGAATGATGACGCGGTATTTTTTTGAAAAGTGATTGATAACCCCCTGCCAATTACTCAACGCACCAAACAAACCATGCAAGAGAAGTAGGATTTCTCCTTGTCCTTCGTCAATGTATTGGTAATTGTTCTCCTCCTTAATCGTATAATTCATTCCGTAGGGACTATTTAATTTGCAAAGTAATAAAAAAGGATTCAAACTTTTCATCCTTTTTTTAGTTTGTTAGATATTAAACAAGATATGAAGCCAATTGTTATTATTGGGGCTGGAATTGCTGGATTGCAGGCCGCCTCCCATTTGCATCAAATGAAGGTGCCATTTGTATTGTTGGAAAAAGTTGATCATGCTGGAGGGCGTGTCCGTTCAGATTATGTGGATGGATATATTTTGGATCACGGGTTTCAAGTGCTACAGACAAATTATCCGAGTGTTCAGCGATCATTTGACTTGCCAGCCTTGAATCTTCATGTATTCGATTCCGGTTCAAAATTGTGGTATGGAGGTCAATGGGTTTCATTTTTGAATCCTTTGCGGTCGGGTTTGAAACTGTTGGATTTGGTTCCGCATCTCATTTCGTTCAAGGATGTATTTCTACTGATTCGCATGTGGTTCAAATTGCAATGGTCGGCAAACGAACATGTAGATTCAGGTGAAACCACCGCAGCTATGTTAGATCGTTGGGGTTTTTCTGATACGTTTCAATCCAAGTTTATTCGACCTTTTTTTCGAGGTATTTTACTAGATCAACATTTACAGCAGCCAGCCTCTTTGTTTTTCTTTTACATGCGACAGTTTTTGGAAGGGCAAGCTGCATTACCTGCGAAAGGAATGGGAGAATTAGTGAGCCAACTGTTGGCTTCTTTGCCAAGGGGTTCTGTTCGTTTAGGTACCGAGGTAGTACACTTAGGCGATGATTTTGTGGAATTAAAAAGCGGAGAAAAAATCGAATTTGAACGATTGATTTTGGCAATTGATCCACATGCAGCTTCAAGATTATTGCATGTCGACTTGCCTGATTCTGTGCATTTAGGTGCTAAAACGTTCTATTTTTCAGTACCATTGCGAAAGGAAAAAGATAAACTATTGCATCTTATTCCGGGTGACTCAAAATTGCTGCATTATTGCTTCTTATCGCAAATTGCGCCCACTTACGCACCCGAAGGGAAGGAGTTAATGCAGGTAACAAGCTTGGATGTATTATTGAATGAAGATGAGGTACTCAACTTGTTAGCTGAATATGAAGATGTAACAGGATATACCTTTTTACGAGCTTATGAAATTCCGCGATCACTAGTTAAGATGGGCTCATTTGAAGCACTTAAACATGCCGCTCAAGCGAAGGGAATTATATTAGCAGGCGATTATTGTGAAATGCCGTCTTTGCATGGAGCTTTAGTATCCGGTCAAAAGGCAGCCGTTCAAAGCCTTATTTAACTGATTTTCATCAGGGATTTTTTGGGATAATTCACGTATATTTGTCCCGTAAATTGACCCTTATGAAGAAATTATTCGTCCTTCTGGCACTTGTTTTTGTAGCTGCATCGTGTAAAAAAACTAACCCAGACTATCAAAAAGAAGCTGCCAATCCACGTTTTTTAGAGCGTGCGGAGAACATGTTAACCGAAAGTATCATTCATGATATTTTTGCACCTCCGGTTTCATCTCGTATTTATATGTACTCAAGTGTGGCAGGGTATGAGGCTGCGATTTTGGGGGATCCTAAATTTAAATCATTGGTTGGTCAATTAAATGGATTCGAATCAGTAGCGAAACCAGAGCCTGGCTTAGAATATTGTTTCCCTTTAGCATCTACGCGTGCATTTTTATCGGTAGGCAAGAAATTGACTTTCGCACAAGAATTATACGTTGAGTTTGATAAGCAGATCGAGGAAGATTTTCGCAAGACAGGTATGCCGGATGATGTGTATGAACGTTCCGTTGCTTTGGGGGATTCCATTGCAGCTTCGGTGATGAGATGGGCCGCGAAAGATCATTATAAGCAAACGCGTGGTTTCCGTTTTACGGTAACAAATTTGCCAGGAACATGGACACCAACTCCTCCAGCGTATATGGATGCAGTGGAGCCCTATTGGAACAAAGTTCGCCCTGCGATGTTGGACACAGCCAGCCAATTTCGTGCTCCAGTGCCTTCGAAGTTTGATTTAACGAAAGGGAGTCCATATTACAAGGAAGTAATGGATTCCTATTTGACTGTGAAGAATTTGACAAATGAACAACGTGATATTGCGAATTTCTGGGATTGTAATCCATTTAAAATGAATATTACAGGACATGCCATGTTTGCGACGAAAAAAATGTCGCCGGGGGGTCACTGGTTGGGCATTGTTGCGCAAATTTCTCGTCAATATAAGAAAGGGTATGCTGAAACTGCAGAAGCTTTAGCTTTAACGTCGATTGCTATTTTCGATGGCTTTATTTCTTGCTGGGATGAAAAATATCGTTCGATTCGTATCCGTCCAGAAACGATTATTAATGCTTCGATTGATAAATCTTGGATTCCGGTTTTACAGACGCCTCCATTCCCTGAATATACCTCTGGTCATAGTACGATTTCGCGTGCGGCAGCAGAAGTATTGACTAAAGTGTATGGTGATAATGTTGCATTTAATGATTCAACGGAGGTTCCATATGGTTTGCCACCACGTAAATTCACATCATTTATTCAGGCTGCAGATGAGGCATCTATCAGTCGCTTATATGGGGGAATTCACTTCCGTCCTGCATTAGATGAAGGTGCGAAACAAGGCTCAAAAGTGGGACAATATTTATTAGCCAAAGTTAAAACACGCAAATAATGCATGATATAGCCTCTCGGGATGACATCAAGGTTTTTGTGGATGCTTTTTACGGCGGCATGAAATCGGATGATCTGGTGGGGCATATTTTCCTTGATTTGATGCAAGTAGATTGGTCGCATCATTTGCCTAAAATGTATGATTTTTGGGAAATGCTGTTGCTCGATGGGACAAATTACAAAGGTGCACCGATGCGTCCTCACATGGAAGTAAACCAAAAAGAACCTTTAACAATGGCACATTTTGACCGTTGGTTCGAATTGTTTTCCGCTACTTTAGATGCACATTTTGCAGGGCCTAAAACCGAGGAGGCCAAAACCAAAGCGTGGAACATCGCGCAGACGTGGGCGTATAAATTTAAGTTGATAAATCAGTAGAGACGCGATACTTCGCGTCTTTTTTATTTCCCCAGGTTAAAACCTGAGGTTATGATTTTTATCACATTAGTGTGAGGGAAGACGCTAGGAATCGCGTCTCTACATTATTCTCCATCGTCCAACGTCTAAAGTCCAACGTCCAATCTACAATTTCCAATAAATCTTCTTGCTATCCAGAAAGCTTGCCAATTTGATTACAATGGCTAATGCTACAAACGCATTAATAACCTGAGCCCAATCCGACGGGATATGGCTGATTTGCGAAATAAATCCCACAAATACATAGGTCGTTTTCGTCAGCCATTGCGGAACTAAGGTTTCAAAAAAGAGGTAAATGAATATCGAGTTATTTCCCATCGAATTCAAATAGTTTGGTAATTGGAAACGTGGTTTTTCGTTGATCCAATTGGCATAAAATAAAGCCATCATGAGTGTAACCCAACCTGCGGAAGCCACCGTAAAGGAAAGTGTTGCCGTGCGTTTAATAATAGGTAAACCAGCTAAATCGAGACCATAACCTACTAATATGCCTAATAAACCTAGGCCAATTAATGTTCTTAATACTGTTTTGGGTGGCGACGTACGATGAATCAGCCGGCCGATTAACGCTCCCCAGATCGTATGTGCTGCTGTCGGAATAGCATTCATGGCTATCCAATGCCCTTGGCTCAATTTACCCATTAAAATCATGTCGATATAGGAGCCAAAATTTTTATCAGGCGTATATGCCTGATCGTAACCTGGGATGTCGGTAAAGACGTATAATGAATGTGATAATAACAATAAAAATAAGGATGCCGCAAGTTGTAATGGGATGGAAAATCGCAATAATGCAAAAGTGATAATCGTCGTGAAGGCGAGTTGGCACAACACATTCCACAGCTCAAAAACCATTTCACCACGGTGAACACAAATCAAAACAATCCCGAAGAAAAGCAACAAGAATGACCGTTTCAGCACTTTGGGCCATAATTCTGCATATGATGCCCCTTCATCCATGCGTTTGTAAGTAGAAAAATACAAGGCAGAACCCGCAATCATCATAAAGCCGGGTTGGAATAAATCCAAGAAATGCAATCCTTTCCAGGAAGCATGAAAAAATTGCTGTATCACAAAAGAGTGAGGGAAAAGATCTTCGAGCTTACTGTACACCCCAGCGCTTTCTGCAGCGAGTAGTACGAGAATGAAACCTCGGAAATAATCAACAGCGGGGAAGCGTTTTTTAATCATGGGTTCAGCTTATGACGTTCAAAGGTAAACTATTTTTTTAAATTCAATTTTGTACTTTTGTTTACGAACAAAAAAATATGATTGTATCTACCCCGGGTCGGATTTGCTTGTTTGGTGAACATCAAGATTATTTGGGTTTGCCTGTCATTGCGGCTGCGATATCAAAACGTATTCAATTGAAGGGTGCATTCCGACCAGATCGGATGGTTCATTTTGAATTGCCTGATATTCAAAAATCAGAAACATTTAGCCTGGATTTTCCGCTTGTATATACCAAAGAGCGTGATTATTTCAAAAGTGTCTTAAATGTATTGGCCCGAAAAGGTCATGTGTTTGATAAGGGTTTAGAAATTGAAGTACGCGGAAATATTCCCATAAATTCAGGTACTTCGAGTTCATCAGCATTACTCGTTTCTTGGGTAGAATTGTTGAATGAAATGTACCAATTAGGTTATTCGCAGAAAGAGGTAGGTGAGATTACTTATGAAGCGGAGGTTTTGGAATTTACAGAGCCAGGTGGTATGATGGATCAATATTCAACGGCAGTGGGGAATGTGATTTATTTAGCGAGCCAACCCGAAATTTCGATTACGACTTACCAACAAGCTTTGGGAACATTTGTCTTGGGAGATTCAGGTGAACCTAAAGATACCCTGGGGATTTTATCTCGTGTTAAATTTGGAACCTTGGGAGGAATTCAAAAGATTAAAGCAATTGATCCTTCGTTTGATTTGGCAATAACAAATGTGGCTTTTTGTGAGCAATATCGTAGTCAATTAAGCGAAGATGAATGGGTATTGTTAACTGCCAATATATCTGATCGGGATATACTCCTGGCAGCAAAGAAAATGTTTGAAGGAGACGAAGTTTGGGATGATGTTCGATTAGGGAAACTATTAAATGAACATCAAGAAAACCTACGTGAACATAAGCAAATCTCGACGCCTAAAATTGACCGGATGATTTCGGCTTCTTTGGCGGCAGGTGCATTAGGGGCTAAAATCAATGGTTCAGGGGGAGGAGGTTGTATGTTTGCTTATGCGCCTTCAAATCCAGAGGCAGTCGTCGAAGCTATTGAAAAAGAAGGAGGGAAAGCCTATGTCATCCGAGTGGATGTGGGTACTCAAGTAGAAAAAGCAAGTTTATTTTATTAAGATATGAAAAAGAGATTATTGATTTTGGCGGGCGGAATGGCATCGCGGATGAAGAAAGCGATGGCTGAAGGAGCAAGTGATTTAGATCCTTCTTTGGTAGCACAAGCGAATTCGGTGACAAAGGGGATGATTCAGGTAGGGAAAAATGGAAAAACCTTAATTGATTATCAATTATATAATGCGCATTTGGCGGGGATTGAGGAAGTGATGCTATTATTGCATCCTACAGATGCCGTTTCGCAGGAATATTGTGAGGAATTAATGGCCAAAGACGCTTGTTGGGGTATGAAGATCGTATTCGCACGCCAACAAATCGCTGCGGATCGTGAGAAACCAGCGGGTACAGCTGATGCGGTTTATCAAGCTTTGATGCAACATGCCGACTGGCAAAAAGGGCGTGTTATTGTTTGTAACTCGGATAATTTATACAGCGTGAATGCGCTGAAAACGCTTTGGAATTCTCCTGAACCCAATGCATTAATTTCGTATCACCGAGATAGTTTATTGTATCCAGCGGAGCGTATTTCAGCATTTGCTTTGATTCGTACGGATGAAGAGGGTTATTTATTGGAGATCATTGAAAAGCCTACGGCAGAGCAGGCGGCGGAATTGATGGCTAAGATTGGTCGTTTAGGAGTAAGCATGAATGTTTTTGTATTTGAGGCATCGACCTTCTTGCCTTATTTGGCAAAGACACCGTTTCATCTTGTTCGTAATGAGAAGGAGTTGCCTACTTCGGTTGTCATGTTTGGAGAAGGTGAGGGGCGTGGATTTTACGCGATTCCTTTGTCGGAAAATGTGCCTGATTTGACTTCGAAAGAGGATATCATGGTGATGCAGCAATATTTGGAAGAGACCTACGGGGATTTCTAGCATGCTAATTTTATTGTAGAGACGCGATACCTCGCGTCTTTTTTTTGATTTGTATATAATACGATAACTCGTAAATAATAAATAAAAGACGCGAGGTATCGCGTCTCTACGTTTTATTAACTCGTAATGAAATGTCGTCTAACGTCAAAGGTCCAATGTCTAAAGTCCCACGTCCAACACCTTTTGTTATCTAGGATTTATTTGTACTTTGGTGCAAAACCTATTTAATAAGATGTCGATTGCAATTGTAATACTGTCCATAGGACTCTTAGTCCTTCTAATTACCTATTTAAAGGTAAATTCATTCTTAGCATTTTTATTGGTCAGTATTTTCAGCGGGATTCTGCTGGGTTTACCCTTGCCTGATTTGGCTAAATCGATTCAAAAAGGTTTAGGAGATACCTTAGGTTCCTTGGTGACCATTATCGTGTTGGGAGCAATGTTAGGAAAATTAGTTGCGTCGAGTGGGGCGGCCCAACAAATTTCTTCGTCCTTGATTCGCCTATTCGGCGAGAAGCATATCAGTTGGGGCCTCATGGTCACCGGCTTCGTAATCGGTATTCCCTTGTTTTATAATGTGGGATTTGTTTTGATGATTCCTTTAATCTTTGCGCTTGTTCAGCGATATAAATTAAATCCCTTGATGGCGGGCGTTCCTATGATGGCATCATTATCAGTAGCCCATGGGTATTTGCCCCCGCATCCATCACCTGCGGCATTAGTGGCTCAATTTAATGCGAATATGGGCTTGACTTTGACTTATGGTATTTTGGTATCTATCCCAGCGATAATTTTGGCAGGACCGCTTTTTGCGAAAACTTTGGGTCATATTCAGCCAAAGGCCTCAAAATCATTTGTGACGCAAGAAATTCCTGCCGACGAGTTGCCAAGCATGACTTCTAGTTTTTTAACTGCTTTGTTACCCGTATTCCTATTAGTATGTACAACAGCCTTGGATATACAATTAGGAAAGGATTCACCTGCGTCTCCTATTTTACATTTAATTGCGGATCCAGCGATGGTGATGTTGATTGCGATTTGTTTTGCGACGTATACTTTAGGGCTCCGACTAGGGAAATCGATGGAATCAGTTATGTCTATTTATGGGGATGCCGTGAAAGATGTTGCGATGATTTTATTGATTATTGCTGGAGCTGGGACATTTAAGGAGGTTTTATTAGCCTCGGGTGTGAGTAAAGAAATTGCGGGTCATTTAGGTAATTTACCTATTCCACCATTAGTGCTTGGTTGGTTGATGGCAGCCATCATTCGCGTTTGCATTGGTTCTGCAACCATAGCAGGTTTAACGGCAGCTGGAATGATCTTACCTATTGTGAGTGCGGGTGGGGTGAACCCCAACTTGATGGTATTGAGTATAGGTGCGGGAAGTTTAATGTTTTCGCATGTGAATGACACAGGCTTTTGGATGTTTAAAGAGTATTTTAATTTATCTGTCAAAGAAACCATACGCTCCTGGTCATTGATGGAGACGATTGTATCTATTACGGGACTATTCGGAGTTCTTATTTTAAATCAAATTCTCTGATTTCTTGGAATAGTTTAATTTATTCCCAAATGCATTCTTTTTGATACCTGTGAATAGTGAAACTATTTTTTGCAGGATAGCTCAAATAGGGTGTATTTTGAGCGATTTTCCTTTTAATATTCTGAGATTGGTCAATTTTACCGTTAATAATTTGGTTAAAATTTGACAGTTTATTAATATTTCTCTAATTTTCAAGCAGATTGATTATTTATCAACAAATTTTTCAACCCTAACTAATAAGTACATGAAAAAAAATTTACTCATGACTTTTTTGTTGGCTTTCTTCTCGCTTACTAGTTTAGTAGCGCAGGATAGAAAGGTAACAGGAAAGGTGACCTCAGCTGAGGACGGCTCAGGTTTACCCGGTGTAACAGTTTCCATCAAAGGAACTGGAAAAGGAACTCAAACAAATGTGGACGGTGAATATACCGTTGCAGTTCCTAATGGTGCTACATTAGTATTCTCTTTTGTAGGATTAAATGCTCAAAGTGTTCAGGTAGGAAGCCAATCTGTAATCAACGTGAAGTTGACGACTGATGCACGCCAATTATCTGAAGTAGTTGTAACGGGTACAGGTACGGCGATCGACAAGCGTTCGACGGCGATTGATGTACAAGCGATTACAGCGAAAAATTTACCTTCTGTTCCATCGGCTTCGATTGATCAGGCTTTGGTAGGTAAAATTGCCGGAGCGCAGATTTCTGCTGTGAACGGTATGCCAGGCCAGCCGGTAAATATCGTTTTACGTGGTATCAACACAATCAACCGTGGTACAAGCCCAATGATTTTATTGGATGGGGTTGAATTAGGAGCGACAGATTTAGGTTCTATCGACTTAAATATCGTTGAGCGTGTGGAGGTTATCCAAGGAGCTGCGGCTGCAACGATTTACGGTGCACAAGGAGCGAACGGGGTTATCCAATTGTTCTCGAAAAAAGGTAAAGCAGGTAAAGTTAACATTGATATTAACTCATCTGTGATTAATTCTACTCCATTAAACGTAGGAGGTTTGCACAAAGCAACCATGCACGGTTTCAAAACGAATGCGAATAACGAGGTTATTGGTGGTTCAGGAAATCCTTTGACATTGGATCCTACGTATGGTTCTTATTCTGAGAACGTAATTTTTGCAAGTACAGATCCTACGGTTTTGATCAACAAGCCTTACGACAAAAACTTGAAATATTATGATCACTTTGGAATGTTCTTTGTTCCAACGACAAACTACACGAATTCACTTGCGATTTCAGGTGGTGCAGATAAAAGTGATTACAGCTTGACTTTGTCAAATGCTGACAACGCGGGTCCATTCAAAAATGTGGGTGGTTTGAATCGTTCGAACTTGACGGCCAACTTAGGTTTTGAGTTAGCGAAAGGTTTGAAATTGCGTTCAATTACTCAATTAGTGTATACGAAGAATACGATCAATGATGGAACGGGTCGTTCAATCATTTATTCAGTATTTAACTCACGTCCATTTGCAAACTATGATTTCAAAGATGCTGATGGAAATTATCCAGCGTATTTTGGAGATGCAGTAGGTGTGAATGGTTATAACCCAAATGCGGTTAATACTTATTCTACGACAGATTCAAAGCGTATTGATATTAACCAAAGCTTGAACTTGAACTATGAAGTAAACAAGTTCTTGACATTGGATGCGAAATACGGTATCAATTATCAAACAGAAAATCGTGTTTATACTTACTTGAATCAAACAGGTAACAAGAACATCATGGATCAACAATACTGGATCTACAATTACAATGGTAATGATGCTACTGGTGAGTTGAATAAGTATGAGTACACGAAATCATTCCAAAACTTCTTAGCATCTGCTTACATCAAGACAGACTTGGAGAAAGATTTTGGTTTGAACATTCCTTTGCGCACGACTACGCAAGTAGCATTTGACTACCGTAACCGTGAAAACAAGGAGTATGTATCTTATGGTATTGGTTTACCAAACTACACACCATTTAATACATCGCAAGCAGCTGCAACTTATGTAGCACGTGATTACCGTGAGCCTTTCATTACTTATGGTTATTTAGCGACACAACGTTTCGATTATGGAACATTGGGAGGTATTTCAGGTGGTTTCCGTACGGATTATTCATCTGCGTTTGGTGCGGCATCTACGCCACAAACATTCCCTCGTGGAGATGCTTACTTACGTATTTCTGAATTAGGATTCTTCAAGAACTCTAAAATTTCTTCTACTTTAGAAGATTTCAAAATTCGTGCAGCATATGGTGAGGCAGGTATTCAGCCTAACGCATTTGACCGTTACATCACGTTGAACACAGGTGTTATTGGTTCAGGTAACGCATTCTATTTCCCTTTGACACAATCAAATCCTAATTTGAATGTGGAGATTTCGAAAGAATTAGAAATTGGTACGGATATCGGTTTGAACTTAGGTAAATCATCACCTTGGTTGAATTCATTGAATTTCTCTGGATCTTACTGGAAGCGTTCAACAGATAATGCGATCTTTAACGTAGATGCAGCACCTTCAACAGGTATTGGTACAGTTAAAGATAACGCGTTCTCTTTAGCTTCAAATGGTATCCAAGCGAGCTTAAATGCACAAATCTACAAAGATGCAGATTGGACTTGGAACTTTACAACGAACTTCGGAAAGCAAACATCTGAGATTACAGCAGTGCGTGGTAATGCTGAGGTTGTTGTTACTTCTGCAGCTGGTTCATCTGGATACGTATTACGTGCAGGTGAGAAAATTGGTCAATTGTATGGTTTCATGGGCGTTCATAGCTTAGATGCTAAATTGCCAGATGGTACTTATGCAATTGCAGAAGGTAACCGTTCTTTATATGAGGTAGCTAGCAATGGCTGGGTAGTTAAGAAATCTACGAAAGCACCTTACTTCTCATCTAAACAATATAGCTTTGGTGATCCAAACCCTGCATTCAACGCATCGTTTATCAATGAGTTGTCATACAAAGGAATTGTAACATTCAACTTGCAAGTTGATTTAGTTCAAGGAGCTCACTTGTATAACCAAACGAAAGAATGGATGTACCGTGATGGTATTCACTCAGACTACCAAAATCCGTTAACTATCAATGGAGAGACGGGTGCTTGGTCAGCTTTCTACCGTGGTGTTTATGCTGAGGTTTCTCGTAACGGTACGAAGAACTACTTCTATGAAGATGCTTCTTTTGCACGTTTACGTAACATCTCGATCGGTGTAGATTTAGTGAAAGCCTTAGGTATGAAAGGATTCCGCAAGTTACAATTAGTAGCTTCTGGACGTAACTTGTATACGTTGACAAACTACACAGGTATGGATCCTGAAATTTCTTCTGGGGGTAATAACTCAGCTTGGGACCGTGGTGTGGATCACAACACAATGCCAAACTTACGTTCATACCAAGTACAGTTGAACATTGGTTTCTAATTTCAGAATAGAAAAAGGTATTATTTAAATTTGAAGAACATGAAAAATATAAAAATAACCGCGCTTTCCTTTCTGCTTTTAGGTGGAACGGTGATGTCGTGTAAAGATCAATTGGATATTCAAAATCCAAACCAACCAACTCCAGCAACGGCTGCTTCTGAAGCTGGAATCGTAGCGTTAGCGCAAGGATCTGTTTACAAAAACGGATTTACTTCTGCAGGTAATAAATACTATGATGGAGTTGTAGGAGCATTCTACAACGGTGTTGTGGGTATTCATGAATTAATGGGTGATATCGTTTCAGCGGAGGCGGCAAATACCTACATGAATAACTTGTCGGCACCTGACATGGTTATCTTGGACAATGGAGCACAAGTTCCAAATCCAAACAACCCTGCGCAGCAAAAATTATTGTTACGTGCTGTAAATACAAATTCGCAACAAGGTGGTAACCCAGGTTTCCATGAGTGGGCAATGATGTATCAATTGAACAATGCATGTAATACGATCTTGGAGGCAGTTGATAAAACTACTTTCACTGGCGATGCTGCAGCGAAGAAAAATGCAATCAAAGCATGGGCTTATTTCTGGAAAGGTATCGCATATTCGCATATCGGTTCTATCTATTATGCAGGTTTGATCGTGAATTCTGCTTCAGTAACAAACAATAACTATGTTGCAAAGGAGAAAATCATTGAAGAAGCGAATGCGAATTTTGATAAAGCTGCAGCTGCTGCAACGACTTCAGGTTCGAACGCAGATTTCCAAGCTGTATTAACATCTTTGATTCCAGATTTCTTCCAAAATGACAAAGGTGCTGTTCCTTCAGGTGCACAATGGGTTAAAAACATTAACACATTAAAAGCGCGTAACATTTTGGTGAATAATACGACGGCTACAATGACAGCTGCGCAATGGGGTCAAATCTTGACTTTGGCGAACGCAGGTGTTGGTGCTTCAGATCCAGTATTTGCTGGAACAACGAATGCGAATGGTGATATCTTCTCACCATCCAACTACAACGTGGCAGCTCGTGCGGTAGGTTCAAACGCATCTGGTAACACATACAAAATCTCGGAACGTTTGATTCAAGATTTTAATGCAGGTGACCAACGTTTGGCGAACAACTTCAAGCAATATCCAATTTGGATTGGAAATGCTGACCGTGGTAATGCATTTAATACGCGTTGGGCGATCGTAGATAAAGGAGCTGGTTTAGCAGGTGTAATGGTTTATTCTAACCGTACAGCAGGAGCAGGTGTACTTTATTTAGCTGGTAGCTACGAAGAAAACGAATTGATGAAAGCAGAAGCTAAATTGTGGACAGGTGATGTAGCTGGTGCAGCTGCAAGCATCAACGCCGTTCGTGCTTATCAAGGAGCTGGTATCGCGGCAATCACGTCGACAGACGCTGCAACGGTAAAAGAAGAATTGCGTAAAGAGCGTCGTGTGGCGTTAGCTTTCCGTGGATTATCATTCTACGATGCACGCCGTTGGGGTGTATTGGAAAATGGTCGTACAGGAGCTGTTGTTATTTCGAAAGATGGTTCTTCTATCTCGAAAAATGCAACAATCAAGTATAGCTACTTAGATTACTGGGATGTACCAGATAATGAATTGGCAAATAATCCAGCGGGAGCGGGTAGTGCTCCTTTAAAGAATCCAAAATAAGATTCGGATTTATTCCATTTAATAGGGGTTTCCAAGTTGGGAACCCCTATTTTTTTAATATTTTCTTTGGTCTTTATCGGAAAATTCCTAATTTGCCAAACTAAATGTTTTATTTTTTCATTAATTAAACTAATCAACATGAAAAAACTCTTACTCATTTGGGTTTTAACAATGACTGTTTTCAGTTCATTATTAGCTCAAACAAGGCAAGTAACTGGTAAGGTTACTTCTTCAGAGGATGGTTCTGCTCTACCCGGAGTTAGTGTCAGCCTAAAAGGTACCTCTCGTGGTACAACAACAGGTGCCGATGGTTCATACAAAATCTCTGTAGGAGATGGAGCCGTTTTGGTATACTCTTTTGTTGGATACAAACAACAAACAATTTCCGTAGCAAGCCAGTCGGCGATCAACGTAGTTTTAGCTTCAGATGCGTCTGAGTTAAATGAAGTTGTGGTAACAGCCTTAGGTTTGACTCGTACGAAAAACTCGTTACCTTATGCTGCTCAGCAAGTAAAAGGAGATGAATTAACTCGTGTGCGTTCTGGTAATGCATTCCAAGCACTTTCTGGTAAAGTAGCAGGTTTACAAATTACACAAGGTAATGCTGTGGGTGGTTCAACCAACGTAGTTATTCGTGGTAACAAATCATTGACAGGTAATAATCAAGCCTTATTCGTAGTGGATGGTGTGCCTATCGATAACTCGAACAAGAACTCATCTAACCAGGTAACTGGTCGTGGTGGTTACGATTATGGTAATGCTGCTTCTGATATTAACCCAGATGATATCGAGTCAATGACAGTATTGAAAGGTGCTGCGGCAACTGCTCTTTACGGTTCTCGTGCATCAAATGGTGTGATCATGATCCAAACGAAGAAAGCGAAAAAAGGATTAGGATTGTCAATCAACGCTGGTTTAACAGTAGGTACGATTGATAAGACTACATTCCCAACATACCAAAACCAATATGGTGCAGGTTATTCAGATCCTTACCAAAAAGATGGTTTCTTCTATTTTGATGCGAATGGTGATGGCGTAAAAGATTACGTTGTTCCTACATCTGAAGATGCTTCATATGGTGCGAAATTTGATAATCGTCCAGTTTATACTTGGGATTCATTTGATCCAGCAGGTCCAAACTACATGAAAACAAGTCCTTGGGCTGCTGCTGCAAATACGCCAGTTACATTCTATGAAACGGCTATTTCTAACAACACAGCGATTCAATTAGATGGTGCTAACGATAAAGGTACTTTCAAATTAGGATTTACACGTAACGAAGAGCGTGGTACTTTGCCAAACTCATTAGTTTCTAAGAATATTATCAACTTGGGTGGTTCGTATAATATTAATAACAAGTTAACAGCATCAGCAACAGCTAACTTCTCTACAGTAGATGGTTTAGGTCGTTATGGTTCTGGTTACAGTGGATTGAACGTGAATCAAAACTTCCGTCAGTGGTATCAAACTAACGTTGATATCCAAGATCAAAAATCTGCATATTTCCGTAATAATCAGAACGTTACTTGGAACTGGGCTGATCCTTCAACTGCAGCTGGTTTGAAACCAATCTACACGGATAACTACTATTGGATTCGTTACCAAAACTACCAGAACGATACACGTTCTCGTATTTTCGGAAATGCAATGTTGAACTACAAGGCTACTGATTATTTAAATTTGATGGGTCGTGTAACGCTTGATACATATAATGAATTCCAAGAGGAGCGTACAGCAGTTGGTTCTACAGCTGTAGCTGGTTATAGCCGTTTCGATCGTACGTTTAACGAAACGAACTATGATTTATTAGCTAATTTCGATAAAAACGTAACGAAAGATATCAATGTGAAAGCCTTAGCTGGTTTGAACTTACGTAAATCGTATTCTCGTTCAATCTCTGCTGCGACAAACGGTGGTTTGATCGTTCCAGGTTTATATTCCGTAGCTAATTCAAAAGGTACTGTTGCTGCTCCATCAGAGTCTTATACTCCACGTGAAGTATTTGGTTTATTCGGTGGTTTGACTTTGTCTTACAAGAACTTCTTGACTTTAGACGGAACTGTTCGTCAAGACAAGTCGTCTACTTTGCCAGTAGCTAACAACGCATACTTGTATTATTCAGGTGCTGCGAGCTGGAATTTCTCTGAGCATTTCAAGGATTTACCTTGGTTGACTTCAGGAAAGTTACGTGTTAACTACGCGACAGTAGGTAATGATGCTCCTTGGGGGTCAATCAGAAACGTATATGATCAACCAGCTCCGTTTGGTTCGACAATTTTGTTCTCTGCTCCAAGTACGCAAAACAACCCATTCTTGAAACCAGAGCAAACACAATCACGTGAGATCGGTTTAGAAATGGCGTTTATGCAAAACCGTTTAGGATTTGATTTGACTTACTATCAAACAAATACATTAGATCAAATCATGCCAGCATCAGTTTCAACTGCAACAGGTTTCTCTTCTACGTATGTAAATGCGGGTAACATTGAAAACCAAGGTGTTGAGTTAAGTTTATTTGCTAACCCAATCAAAACGGCTGATTTCTCTTGGAATGTTAACGTGAACTTCACGAAAAACAATTCATTGGTATTGAGCTTATACAACGGAAGCCAAAACTTACAAATCGCTACTTTCCAAGGTGGTGTGAGTTTCAATGCAACTGTTGGTCAACCATACGGTATCATCCAAGGAAAAACTTGGAACTTGAAAGATGGTCAAAAATTGGTTAAGGCGAATGGACGTTATGATATCACAACAACCACAACGAATAACATTGGTAATGTTAATCCAAACTGGATTGGTGGTGTGAACAACTCATTCCGTTACAAAAACTTGACGTTCAACTTCTTGATCGATATCAAGCAAGGTGGTAATGTATTCTCATTGGATCAATACTACGGAGCTGCAACAGGTGTGTTAGCTGAATCTGCTGGATTGAACGACAAAGGAAACCCTTCTCGTAACTCAATCGCTGATGGTGGTGGTGTGATCATGCCAGGTGTTAAAGCTGATGGTACTCCAAACGATATCCGTGTAGAAAACGTATACGGTACTTATGGTTATGCTTATAACCCAGCTGCTGCATTCGTTTACGATGCGAGCTACATCAAATTACGTGAGGCTAACATCGTTTACTCGGTGCCAAGCTCTATCGTTCGTAAATTAGGTGGTGTTAAAGGAGTTGATTTATCGGTATTCGGTAGAAACCTTTGGATCATCCAGAAATTTGTTCCTTATGCAGATCCAGAAGAAAACTTATCTTCAGGTAACATCCAAGGATACCAATCTGGTGCTTATCCAACAACTCGTTCTATCGGATTTAACGTTAAGTTGTTATTTTAATCATCCTAAAATTATATAATGATGAAAAGAATATTAATCGTTTTTGTACCGCTGTTGGTTTTATTTGCAGCTTGTACAAGTGACATCTCTCAATTGAACATTGAGACAAAAAGGCCTGCTGCAGTTCCTGCACCGACCTTGTTTTCGAATGCCGTTAAGACCCTTGCTGGTACTTTGGCATCTGCGAGTGTGAATACAAACGTATTCCGTTTTACAGTTTCGCATTGGGCGATGGCTGTATACCAAGATGAAGCACAGTATGATTTTAATACACGTGCGATTCCAAATGGTTGGTGGACAACAATGTACCGTGATGTTATCGCGGATTTACGTGAGTCTGCTCGTTTGATTAACGCGGATGCTACTTTAGCACCTGCTGAGAAAGCAAACAAATTGGCGATCTTGGATATCATGGAAGTTTATACATATAGTATTTTGGTTAATACATATGGTAACATTCCTTATTCTGAGTCAATTAATGCATCTATTTTGTTTCCAAAGTATGATGATGCAAAAACAGTTACGGCTGATTTGATGGCTCGTTTGAACAAGGATATTACTGCAATTAATCCTTCAGCTACTTCATTTGCAGCTGGTGAGGATTTAGTTTACAAAGGATCTGCTGCTAAGTGGGTTAAATTTGCAAACACATTGCGTTTCAAATTAGGTATGGTATTAGCGGATGTTGATGCAGCAACTGCAAAAACAGCTGCTGAATCTTCTGATGCAGGTGCAATCTCTGCTGCTGCTGACAATGGTTTGTTTACTTTCCTTTCAGCATCTCCTAACCAAAACCCATTATATGTTGATATCGTAACAGGTGGTCGTCAAGATTACATCGCTGCGAAGGACTTAATGGATAAATTATTAGGATGGAATGACCCTCGTACATCTGCATTCTTCTCGAAGAATAACTCAGGTGCTTATGCTGGTGGTATCGTAGGAAAAGTAAATACATTCGTTGATTTCTCTCGTGCTGGCGCGAAAGTTATCGATGCTGCTGCACCTTACGTGTTAGCGGATTATGTAGAAACGGAATTCTTACGTGCGGAAGCAAAAGAAAGAGGATTCTCTGTAGCTGGTACGGCTGAGACTCACTACAACAATGCAATTACTGCATCGATCTTGTATTGGGGTGGAACGGCTGCTGATGCTGCTGCTTACTTAGCTCAACCTGATGTAGCTTATTCTACTGCTGCTGGAGATTGGAAGCAAAAAATTGGTACTCAAAAATGGATCGCATTATACAACCGTCCTTACGAAGGTTGGGTAGAAATCCGTCGTTTGGATCAACCAAAAATTGCTGCTCCAGTGAACGCGAAGTTGACTAGCTTCCCTACACGTTTCTCATATCCATCATTTGAGCAAACATTGAACGGTGCAAATTACACAGCTGCTGCATCTGCAGTAGGTGGTGACTTGTACACTACAAAATTGTTCTGGGATAAGAACTAATCAATTTTTCATTGATTTTAAAAGGGCGATCCATTAGGTCGCCCTTTTTTATTTGGCAAATCATGTCAAAATGCAAATTTTTTAAAACATTAGCTGGGCTTTTCATGTTTCAGTCCTATATTTGAATTCATTCATTAAACTAAACAACATGAAAAAACTAGTACTCTCCTGGGTATTAATGATGGCTGTCGTAAGCACATTATTCGCCCAAACAAGGCAAGTTACTGGTAAAGTCACATCCTCGGAAGATGGAAGTGGCATGCCAGGCGTAAGTGTCAGCGCGAAAGGTTCCGCAAAAGGAACTAGCACAGCAGCTGATGGAACCTATAAAATTGTAGTTGCAGATGGTGTCAGCCTTGTGTTCTCTTTTATAGGTTTTAATTCTCAAACCGTATCCGTAGGTTCACGTAGCGTGATTGATGTGCAATTACAAGCGGATAACCAACAATTATCAGAAGTCGTTGTTGTAGGTTATGGTACTAAGAAGCGCCAAGAATTTACAGGTGCAGCTTCTACTGTAAAAGCTGCTACAATTGCTGAGCGTCCAGTTCAATCTTTCTCGCAAGGTTTAACGGGTCAAGCAGCAGGTGTTAACATCACGCAACCCAATGGTTTGTTGAATAACCCTCCAGTGATTCGTGTGCGTGGTTTGAGCTCACTTTCGTTAAGCTCATTTCCTTTGGTCGTAATTGATGGTATTCCTATTTCTACGGATAACGTTTCGGCTAACTCGACAACGAATAACCCATTGGCGGATATTAACCCTTCGGATATTGAGTCGATCGACGTATTGAAAGATGCGGCATCAGCAGCTATTTACGGTTCTCGTGCAGGTGCAGGGGTTTTGTTAATTACGACAAAACGTGGTAAAACAGGTAAAGCAAAAGTTTCGATTGATTCTTGGGCAGGTATCTCTGAGGCAGTTCGTTTACCGGACGTCTTGAACGCACAACAATATATGGATCACAAAAATGGCGCGATTGCGAATGCTTTAGCCATGAATCCAAATGCAATTAGTGCGTCACAACGTAATGCAGAAAACAAATCATTTTTGCCTAACTACAATCCAGATGGGTCCTTGATTGATACGGATTGGTATAAAGAAGTTTATCAAACTGCCGTTTCTCAAAACCATAATTTGACAATTAATGGTGGAACAGATAAGACCAACTATTATTTCTCTGCAGGATATTCTGATCAAGATGGTTTCTTGCGTAGCAATAGCTTCCAACGTCGTTCGGGTCGTTTCAATATGGATCATCAAGCAACGAAATGGTTGAAATTAACAGCTAATTTTAACTATTCGAACACATTTAACAAAGCTCCTATGTCGGGTTCAAACTCGGGTGGTGCATTTAATACATCCGGTTTAGGTCGTATTGCTGTTGCTCAAGTTCCTAACTTGCCAGCATACTTGCCAGATGGTTCTTATAACTTAGAGAACAATACATTGGGTCGAATGAATAACTTATTACCGGCTCAATTCCCTAACCCAGCTGTTGTTCGTGATTTGGATAAAATTACATCTGAAAACACACGTTTAATCGCCAACTTAGGGGCTGAATTCCGTTTAATGGAAGGCTTAACTGCGAAGACTAGCTACTCTTGGGATCGTCGTAACACGGAGAACATTCGTTTCTTCAACCCATACAATGGTGACGGTTGGTCAGCAGGTGGTGATGCCTATAACAACACCGCTCGTTCGGATAACTGGAACTGGATTAATACCTTGCAGTACAACTTGACTCTAGCAGAAAAGCATAATTTTTCTGTGATTGCAGGTTCTGATGTGCAAAAAACACGTGTATTAAACTGGGGAGCGCAACGCCAAACATTGGCTGATTACTTCTTCACAGACTTCCAAGGTAACTTTGGTACGAACTTAGCTGCAGGTAATGGTATTTATCAAGTAGCTTATGAAGCGTATTTGGGAAGCTTCTCGTATAACTATGCGGGTAAGTATTTCTTGAGTGCCAACTACCGTCGCGATGGTAACTCGGCCTTATCTTCAGAAAACCGTTGGGGTGATTTCGGTGGAGCATCTTTGGGATGGACTGTATCTGAAGAGAAATTCTTCAAGGACTTGAATTTGGGTAACAAAATTACTAACCTACGTTTAAAGGCTAGTTATGGTAAAGTAGGTAATGGAAACGTTCCGAATGCCTATGGTTCTTATTCTACTTTCGGTTCAGGACTTTACGGTGCGGCGCCTACATTGGCATTTAACCAAGCAGGTAACAAGGATTTGAAATGGGAAACTTCGGCACAAACCAACGTAGGTTTAGACATTAGTTTCTTAAACGATCGTATTCAAGTGGAAGCGAACTACTACTACAAGGATATCAACAACTTGATTTTGAACGTACCACAAGCACCTTCGAAAGGTATTCCAGGTAACTCAATTCTAGCTAACGTAGGCTCCATGTATAATAAAGGATACGAATTAGCTGTAACAGCAACTCCGATCAACAATAATGGATTTGTTTGGACAACAAACTTGAACTTTGCTACCAATGAAAATATGGTAACATCATTGGTGGATGATAATACACCTATATTAACAGCTACTTCAGGTTTAGAAGTAACGTCAATTACGAAAGTTGGATATTCCGCTGCTCAAGTTTACGGCGTTAAAACAGGTGGAGTAAATCCAGAAAATGGTCGTCGTATTTTCATCAAGAAAGATGGTACGAAGGTTCAGTACTCACACTTAGGTGGAGCATTAGCATGGACTACATTGGATGGAAAAGCGACTACGTCTCCTTCGGACCAACAACAAATCTTAGGTAATACGTTGCCAACATTCTACGGAGGTTTCAATAATACGTTACGTTACAAAGGATTTGATTTAGGCTTGAACTTTACGTTCTCTGGTGGAAATTACATCTACAATGGTTCACAAGCAGGTTTGCGTGACCAACGTGTTTGGAACAACTCAGTTGATGTCTTGAATTCTTGGAAAACACCAGGTCAAGTGACTGAAATTCCTAAAGCCGTTTATGGCGATAACGTGTCGAATGGTTCATCATTCTTAATTGATGCCAATCTTCAAAAAGGCGATTTCTTGCGTTTACAAACAGCAACATTGGGCTATAAAATTCCAACCAATTTAACATCTATTGGAATTAGTAACATTCGCGTTTATGCTCAAGCAAATAACTTATGGTTATTGACTGCATATACAGGTGTTGACCCTGAAATTTCTTCAAATGGTGATTCAAACCTTGCATCTGGTATTGAGCGTAACTCAATTCCTCAAGGACGTTCTTTCACATTTGGTATTAACATTGGTTTGTAATTTTAACAGATAAAGAAAATGAAATTATTCACAAATAAAATAGGGATTTTGTCCATCGCACTTGCGATGACGGTTTCCTCTTGCAATAAGGAGTTCCTTAATGCAGTTCCGGAATTGGATTTGTCTGATGCAACGGTATTTAATACCCCTGCTCGTGTCCTTTCCCAAGTAAATGGTTTATATGGTTCTGCCAAAAATGGTAGTTTGTTTGGAGGTCGTTATTTAATCTACAACGATATCCGTGGAGAAGATTGGGTTAATCGTACAACGAACTCGGTAACAGGGTATTCAACTTATCAAGGAAATCAGGATCCGTCAGATTCGTATTTGGCAGGTTTCTGGATTCAAGGATATTTGACTATTAACCGTGCTAATTTATTCTTAGAAGGTTTAGCTGCAAACCCGAACGCAGTCTCGTCAACATTAGCGGCGAACTACCGTGGGGAAGCAAAGTTTTTGCGCGCATTGACTTATTTCTCTTTAGTTCAATACTTTGCAAAACCTTATATCATGGATAAAGGTGCTTCTGCTGGATTGCCATTGCGCTTGAAGGGATCTGTATCTTCAGCGGATAATGACATGCCTCGCAGTACAGTAGCTCAAGTTTATGCACAAATCTTACAAGATTTGAATGACGCGGAAACGGAGTTGCCAGATTCATACGGTACCGCTTTACTTAATACGACTCGTGCACACAAAAATGCGGCAATCGCATTAAAAACACGTGTTAAATTAGCGATGGGTGATTTTGCAGGTGTCATTACTGAATCGAATAAAATCGTTTCAGCTACGGCTCCATTCAAATCGTCTGCTCGTGTTGCTCATGCATTGCAATCAGATGTTTCTGCTGTTTTCAAAGCACCGTATTCAACGACAGAATCGATTTTCTCTTTCCCAATGGACGCGACAAACGCTCCAGGAACGCAAAATCAATTAGGTTACTATTTCAATGCAGGTAACGTGGAATATTATTTAAATACGGGTTCTATCGGTATTTACAGTAATCCTCAATTTGCTGCAACAGATGATCGCAAGACGAAGTTGACAGTTGCGACAACTTCTGTGGCGAAATTTCCATCTTCAACGAAATTTAGTGGCGTATCTCCCTATGTAGATTATGTACCTAACATTCGTTATGCTGAAGTATTGTTAAACTTAGCAGAAGCTGAAGCAGAAGCAGGAAGTTTGACGCGTGCGATTGCTTTATTGAAAGCGGTACACGGTCGCTCGGATGCATCTTATGTATTCCCAGCATTGGATACCAAAGCTGACGTAATCAAAGCTATCTTAACGGAACGTCGTATCGAATTCTTAGCGGAAGGTTTCCGTGCAAACGATGTGACGCGTCGCGGCGATCCGATGGTTTCTTTCGGTGCTGGTGCAACAATTCAACCATCTGATCCTCGTTATATCTATGGTATTCCATTGGTAGAGGTTCAAACGAACCCGAGCATCGGTAAATAATTTATTGATGTATATACGCGATGCTTCGCGTATATATATATAAAGCCCAAGGAGAAATCCTTGGGCTTTTTTCTGTTTATTAATCTCTAGGTTTTAGGATAGGAAACCCCAGGCTGAAACCTAGGGTTATCATGAAGATTAAAGACACGCGAAATATCGCATCTCTAATAGGGCATTGACACAAAAGAAACCCAGCGATTTCTCACTGGGCTCCTTTAGAATAAGCTTGGTATTGCGAATCACTCACAAATTTCTCACTTCTTAACTCTAAACTCTTAATTCTTAACTCTTAACTCTTAATTCTTAACTCTTAACTTACCAAATCTTAATCCGATCTTCCGGTTTCTTATACAATTTGTCACCTGGTTTTACATCAAATGCCTTATACCAAGCATCCATGTTGACTGGCGTACCAATCGTCCGGAATTCATTCGGCGAATGTGGGTCTGTTTGTACTAATTGTGCTGCGGTTTCTGGCAAAGTAGATCCTCTCCAAACTTGCGCCCAAGCTAAGAAAAAGCGTTGGTCTGGCGTAAAGCCATCCAATTTTGCTTTTGATTTTCCTTGTTTCGTCATTTTGAATGCCTCATAAGCCATATTCAAACCACCCAAATCGCCAATGTTCTCACCCATGGTCAATTTGCCATTTACATGCAAGGTGTCCAAAATAGTATAGGCATCAAATTGTTTGCCTAATAGCTCAGTCTTAGCTTTAAATTTTGCTAAATCTTCCTTCGACCACCAGTTGCGCAAAGTTCCGTCTTTGTCATATTGACTACCTGAATCGTCAAATCCATGTGACATTTCATGGCCAATTACAGCGCCAATACCACCGTAGTTAATGGCATCATCCGCTTTGGCATCAAAGAATGGGAATTGTAAAATACCTGCTGGAAATACAATCTCATTCATTACCGGGCTGTAATAGGCATTCACTGTTGGTGGCGTCATGCCCCATTTGCTACGGTCTACAGGCTTGCCAATCTGACTGATATTGTCTTGGAATCCCCATGCACCTGCGTTTCGAATATTTTTGTAGAATTCATTAGATGAAATCTCTAAACCATCATAGTTTTTCCATTTGTCTGGATAGCCAATTTTTGGCGTAAATGCATGTAATTTGTCCTTCGCTTTTTGCTTCGTCTCTGCACTCATCCAATCCAATTGATTGATACGGATTTCAAATGCCTTACGCAAATTAGCTACCAATTCTACCATGCGCGCTTTTGCTTCAGGTTTGAAATATTTTGCCACGTATAATTGGCCTAATAATTCACCAATGGTACCATCTGTCAAGGATGACATTCGTTGCCAACGAGGTGTTTGAACCTTTTGTCCGCTAATGACTTGGTTAAAAGCAAAGTTAGCTTTCACGAAAGGAGAGCTCAAATAAGCCGCAGAACCCTTCAAGACATTCCATGTTAAGTAGGTCTTCCACGTTTCTAATGGAGTTTCTATCAAAAGTTTATTTGCCGATTCGAAAAATTTTGGTGCGGAAACCAACATAGAATCAGGTGCCGTAGTGCCAAAATCTTGGAAGGTCATCGCCCAATTAAATGCAGGTGTTTTTTGATTAAAATCTGCAAACGCAAATTTGTTATAAGTCTTATATGGATCACGCATTTCCACTCGTGACATTTGTGCTTCGGCTAATTTTTTTTCCAATTGGAAAATTGATTCAGCATTCAACTTTGCTTGAGCTTCATTTGTGCCAACCAGTTGGAATAAAGTGCTCACATAGTTTTTGAAAGCCTCTTGGATTTTAAGGCTACGGGCATCTGATTTCAAATAATAGTCACGATCAGGCAGTGAAGTTCCTCCTTGGCCTAATTGTGGAACCATCTTATCCACTTGTTTACGATCTTGACCTACATAAAAACTAAATAGGGGAGACGCCGCTCCTGATTTACGCAAGTGTGCAATTTCAGTTACGATTTGCGACTTAAATTGTAGAGATTGAATTCGGTTTAAGTCGGCTTGAATAGGCGTGTAACTTAATTTTTCAATCGCCAAACTATCCATGGCTGCAGCATAAAAATCCGCCACGCGCTTTTCAACGGAACCTGCTGCTGCCTTTGAACCTTGTGTACTTTCTAAGATTGTTTTAACTGCATTGATATTGAAATCGCGTAACTGATTAAAACTTCCCCAGCGCGTTTCTTTAGCAGGAATGGGATTGTTTTTAACCCAGTTACCGTTGGAATATGTTGCAAAATCATCTCCAGGTTTAACCTGAAAATTCATATTTGCCCGATCAATAAATTTAGCGGGACTTTGTGCGTTCAGGTCGAACGATGCCATGGCAATCGCTAACACACCAAACAAAGCGTATTTTTTTCTCATGTGTATTTTAAGATGAAGTTTAAATAACTAATTTACGAAGCAAAATGTTTTCTATGAAAAAAATGTTACTCTTTGTGTTGCTTATCTTGGGACATGCAACGCTCGCTCAGAAACCTGCCATGTCACATGAAAACATGTGGATGCTGAAAAAAATAGGTACGCCCGCGATTAGCCCTTCTGGGAAATGGGTGATTTATAGTAGAACTGAAACATCTTATAATACCGAGGAACAAACGACTGATTTGTGGCTGGCTGCTACTGATGGGTCCACAGAACCGCGTAAAATCACAAACTCAAGAGGGGGCGAAGACAATTACTTTTGGCACCCTACTTTACATCAAATCTTTTTTACAGCGAAACGAGAAGGAGATGAGGTTGCACAATTATACCGTTTGAATTTGGATTTAGGTGGTGAAGCCCAACGATTGACCAGTTTGTCTACCGGAATTTCGACACCTAAAATAAGTTCTGACGGTCGTTTGATTGCTTTCACTTCGCGCGTTTTTGCGACTGCATTTACGGATTCAATTAGTAAGAAATTAGCTGAAGAAAAGAAGAAAATCAAAACCAAAGCGCGTGTGTATACGTCTTTCCCCATTCGCTATTGGGACAGCTGGTTGGATGAAAAACAATCGCATATTTATGTGATGGATTTAACTGTTGAAAAACCGAATCCAGTCAATGTGTTTTCCAAAATCGGTTTAGTGGAATCCAAAGGTTTTCAATTAGGTTCTTTTGCCATTAGTCCAGATTCTAAGCAAATTATCTTTACGGCAACAACCGAATATAATACCACCGCCTACCAGTCTGTGAACTCACATCTATATGCAGTTTCTATTTCTGGTGGCCCCGAAAAACGATTGAGTCAAGATCCTACAGATTATTCTCAAGTTCAATTTTCTGAAGACGGTAAGTATCTGATTGCTGCTGGGCATTTGAATGGTAATAAAATCTACTATCTAGAGCATATGTATCGTTTCGCTTGGCCTTCCATGGAAAATCGCACCGAATTAGCGACGGGTCTTGATCGACCGATTAATGATTGGGAAGTGTCAGGTAATTTTATTTTTGCGAGCATTGAAGATCAAGGAGTTGACCGCGCAATTCAAATTTCGATCGAAAATGGAACGCATACGGACATATTGGGTGGAGAAGTTGGTTCCGTCACCGGTTTATCGGTGGCAGGAAATGCAATAGCTTACACATACCAACACCTCGCTGCGCCAGCAGAAGTGTATGTTTGGAATGCAGGAAAATCAGTTGCGATTTCAAAGGCCAACGATGCTTCGTTGGCGAAATTGGATCAGCCAAAGCCAGAGGTTTTTTGGACCAAATCGTCACGCGGCAAAATGATTCGCAGTGTTATCTTGCGCCCTGCAGGTTTTGATGCCTCCAAGAAATATCCTTTGTTTGTCTTGATGCACGGAGGACCCGCGAGTTCATTCAAAGATGTATTTGGTTACCGTTGGAATCCCTATGTGTTGGGTGCTCCAGGTTATGTGATCGTCATGACGGACTATACAGGTTCCGTGGGCTATGGAGAAAAATTCGCACAAGACATTCAATTAGATCCATTCAAAGGACCAGGAAATGAAATTTTAGAGGCTGCAGCTGATGCGATGAAACGGTATTCGTTTATTGATGCGTCACGTCAAGCGGCAGGTGGAGCGTCTTATGGCGGACATTTGGCCAACTGGATGCAGGCGACAACTTCGCATTTCAAATGCTTGATTTCACATGCGGGCTTAGTGAATTCAGAATCGCAATGGGGGACTTCCGATGTGATTTGGGGGAGAGAATTGATGAATGGGGGTGCTCCTTGGGTGCCAACCAAAACATGGAAAGAACAGAATCCGATGCGCTTTGCGGCCAATTTTAAGACACCAATGTTGTTGACGGTTGGGGAAAATGATTTCCGGGTACCAATCAACAATACCTTGGAAAACTGGAGCATTCACCAGCGTTTACAGATTCCGAGTAAATTGATCGTCTTTCCAGGTGAGAATCACTGGATCTTAAATCCCGATAATTCGAAGTTTCATTATCAGGAAGTTGGGAATTGGTTGGCGACGTATTTGAAATAGTCGCTAGTCGTCAGTCACTAGTCGTCAGTTGTTAGTCACGAGTTGTCAGTTGATAGTCCAGAGGCTGAGAGTTTTTATAAATAGGCTCTCCTCTTACAGACTAGCGACTGACGACTAGTGACTGACGACTGCTAAAGCACTACCATCTTCCCCGTTCTCACGGATTCATCACAAGCAAAGGCGATTCTTAAGCTATTCACCGCATCCTCTACGTGATCCGTCAAATCAACATCCGCCTGTATGGCGTGTAGGAAATAAGCCTGCTCTCGGTCACATAAACCTTGATGATCGGGTTCATCTGTTAGATTGATCCATTCATCAGCCCGCGTGAATTCATTCTCCGCATTGATGTCGGCATGATGGACACGCAGTGATTCGGTTTTGGTATGTGATTCCACGGAATCGGATTTACCCTCTCCACTGGCATTTTGGGCAACGATGGAAACGGAGCCTTTCGGGCCAAAAACGTCTTTGACAAAATAAGCTGTTTGGGAAATCATAGGGCCCCAACCGGCTTCATACCAGCCAACGGAACCATCTTCAAAATGAATTTGCAATTGCCCATAATTGTAATTTCCAGCTGGAATATCTTCTGTCATGCGCGCCCCAATCGCCGAAACACGAAGAGGTTTCGAACGAGTCATTTGGCACATGACATCTATGTAATGGACGCCACAATCTACGATTGGACTTAAACTATTCATCAAATTACGATGCACATCCCACATATAGCCATGCGATTGTTGGTTCAAATTCATGCGCATCACCAAGGGTTTCCCCATTTCTTTGGCAACCTCAATGAACTTAATCCATGATGGATGATGGCGTAAAATATATCCGACAACCAGTTTTTTGCCCGTTTTCTTCGCCACTTCCGCCACGCGAATGGCACCTGCTAAACTATCGGCAATCGGTTTTTCGATAAACACATGACAACCCGCTTCCATCGCTTCGATGGCATAAGCTTCGTGTGTGTCTGGATACGTGGAAATACAAACCGCATCAGGTTTAGTCTCCGCTAATGCAGCCGAATATTCATTGAATAGGGGATATTTTCCTCTTATTTTATTGTTCAAGGTTTCCTTGCTTTTGCCCGGTGACACTAGGCCACAAATTTCAAATTCAGGGGAATTGTGATAAGCTGTTGCATGTGAAGCTCCCATGTTTCCACAACCCACAACGAGTACGCGAACTGTTTTCATAATTTCAGGTTTGAATGTCCAAGTTAACAAGAATGATTATAAAATTCGATTTCTCGTCTTTATAAAATATGCGCAAGATAGGAATCATACTACTGTTTATTTGTCAGGGTTTGTTGGCCCAAAATACCAAAGGACTTACGGATATTCCCGATAGCTCGTTTGCCAATTATTCAGCTTGGAAATCTGCTTTGCAAGCGGATCCTTCGTTGCGTTTAGCTGAATATACCTCCGGGACAATGCCGAAAGCTAAATCGATTGTCTACAAGCAAATCGGGTCGCGGAAATTGGCCTTGGATATTTATGGTCCTCAAGATGCTAAATCGCGTAAGACTTTATTGTTTTTCCACGGAGGTGGCTGGCGAACGGGGCATCGTTCCCAACATACTGCTTTAGCACAAGCTTTAGCTGCCAGAGGCTACCGCGTTTTCTTGGCTGAATATCGTTTGTCGACCGAAGCGCTCTATCCTGCTGCGATGCAAGATGCGCAGTCGGCGCTTAGTTATTTACATCTTCATGCAGCTAAACTTCATGTCGACTCAAAACAAATCTTTGTGGCAGGCTATTCCGCAGGAGGCCAAATGGCAGCTTTATTAGGAGCCGTTCAGGAAGAAAACCTATTCGGAAAAGGACAGAAAATCAAAGGGGTAATCGATCTTGATGGAATTTTGGCCTATATACATTCTGAATCGGGAGAAGGAGATGATCGAGTTCGTACTTCTGCGGCGACCGCTTATTTTGGCTATACCAAAACGGAGAATCCTGCGCTTTGGAACCAAGCATCTGCATTACATCATGTTTCCAAGCAAGATCCACCTGTGTTGTTTATTAATTCTGGGAATGCACGCATGCATGCGGGAAGGGATGATTTCCGACAAAAAATGACGAATTATGGGATTTTGACCGACGTCTATACGCATGAAGGTTCGCCGCATACTTTCTTGTTGTTTACCAAATGGTTTGACAAAACCGTCCAATTAATGGACCAATTCATGCAGCAGATTACGGTGGCCAAAGATGGCTCAGGGGATGTTCGTACGATACAGGAAGCGATCAATAAAAATGGGAATAATCAAACGATTTACATCAAAAATGGCTTGTATCAAGAGAAGGTGTTTATTGATTCGCTCCGACATGATCTACGATTCATCGGCCAATCGCGTGCTGGCGTTGTCTTAAAGTTT
>JAHEAY010000204.1 GCA_024642485.1 Cytophagaceae bacterium | reverse complement strand
TTAACTCTAAACTACACCCCCTACAAACTCCCTGAATCAATAAATTACTTTCTTGTTTAACGAAATGCTCAGGTAAGATAATCTGAGGTATGTGTACGGTCTCCAAACATGTCGTCTGTCCGCATTCCGTACACTTGAAATGTACATGATCATGTTGATGATGATGATTTGAATCATGATGACACATTTCCTGGCACAAAGCATATTTTATGCCGCCTTGGTCATCTAATACTTTATGCAATAATCCACTCGCCAAAAAAGACTTTAATGTTCGATAAATCGTAACCCGATCAAATTGACTCGATAAGGCCTGCTCAATATCTCCCTGACTTAATGCATAACCAGCTTGTTGGAATGCAGCGAGTACGGCTAGCCGACTGCCCGTCGACCGTAAGCCAAATTGATCCAATTTTATTTCGGGTTTTGCTGCCATAGCTATGCCTGCAAATGTTCTGTTTGTAATGTTACCATATTCCGGTAAACACCATTTTTGATCTTCATCAAAGATTCATGATTCCCCTGCTCCAATATCTTTCCTTCTTCCATAACAATGATTTGATCTGCCGAACGAATCGTCGATAAACGATGCGCAATAATCAAACTCGTCCGATTCTTCATCAATTCCTCCAAAGCAGATTGCACCCATTTTTCTGATTCCGAATCCAACGCACTTGTCGCCTCATCTAATATTAAAAACTTCGGATCACGTAATATCGCTCTTGCAATTGCTATTCGTTGGCGCTGGCCTCCCGATAATTTTACTCCACGTTCTCCGACCAAGGTATCCCACTTCTCTGGGAATGACTCAATAAATTCTTTGGCAAATGCCTGCTCAGCTGCAAATTCAATTTCTTCTTGACTCGCTCCAGGCTTTCCATATGCAATATTCTCACGAATGCTTCCTCCAAACAACAAGACTTCTTGAGGTACTAAGGCCAACATGCCTCTCCAGTCGCTAACGGAATATTCCTGAATACTCCGACCGTTTAATTTGATCTGTCCCGTATTTGGTTCATAAAAGCGCATCATTAGCTGTGCCAACGTTGATTTCCCTGTTCCTGATGTCCCAACAATGGCAATCTTTTGGCCTGGCTCAATATCAATTGATATACCTTTTAAAATCTCCACCGAGGGTCTACTCGGATATGAAAAGTGCAGATTTTCGATGCTAATCTTTCCAAATTCAATCGCCTTTGAAGTCGTTTGGCTAATTAAATCAATTTCTGATGGATCTTGCAAGATCTCCAAAATTCGATCCGACGATCCAATTGTCTTCTGTAATTGTGCATAGATATCTCCCAATCCACCCACAGATCCTCCAATGAACGCCGTATAGAAAATAAAGGTCAATAAATCCGCCAAAATCATATCGCCCTGCGCCACCAATGCCGCCCCGTACCAGACGACCCCCACAATCCCCCCAAACAAGGCAAAAATCACAAAGCTGACAAAGGCGCCTCGCATCGTCGCAGCCTTTAATGCGGCTTCTATCACGCGATTTAACGAGCTCGTATATCGATTGACTTCATAGGATTCATTCGTGAAAGATTTAACCGCTTGAATCGACTGAAACGTTTCCTCCACAATGATATTCGTCGCCGCTAATTCATCTTGTGATTTCTTCGATATTTTCCGGATGAACTTCCCAAATACAATCGCCGCCACAACAAGTACCGGGAAAGTGGCCAACATAAACAGCGTCAACTTCCACGATAAATAAGTAATCAAAGCAATTCCTCCTACGAGTGTAAATACTTGTCGGAAGAACTCCGCCAACGTAATCGATAAGACATCCTGTAGTTGCGTAATGTCAGACGTGATCCGACTCATCAATTCCCCCACGCGCCGCTTTTCAAAATGAAAAATAGGCATCGTGATAATTTTGGCATATAGCGTTTTACGCACATCCCGCATGGCCTTTTCAGATACCTGCGCAAAGGTGTAAATACGTAAAAAAGATAAAATCGCTTGAATGATTAATACCGCGAAAAAGAATAGCGTGACTTCATTGATGTGGTAATTCGATTTGCCCTCGATGACCTTCGTCATTTGGCCAATTAATAAGGGAAAACTCATCGTCGTCAAGT
>JAHEAY010000195.1 GCA_024642485.1 Cytophagaceae bacterium | reverse complement strand
TGACAGAGCGTCAGTGGGGCACGGTTCGTGAAGATTATTCAGCCAGCGGAAATGCCTGGGAGACGATTTCTCATGACATGGCTCGCTCGAAGGCCTATCGCTGGGGTGAAGAGGGAATCGGAGGAATTTCAGATAATAAACAACATGTTTGTTTTGCTTTTGCCTTTTGGAATCACCGCGATCATATCTTAAAAGAACGCTTTTTTGGCCTAACGGGTAATGAATCAAATCACGGGGAAGACGTGAAGGAATTGTATTATTACCAAGATTCTACGCCTACGCACTCGTACCAAAAAATGCTGTATAAGTATCCGCAGCATACATTTCCCTATCAAAAACTTATCGATGAAAGCAAAAAACGCACCCGTTTAGAGCCGGAATATGAGTTGATGGACACGGGAATCTTCGATAAAAATGAGTTTTTCGACATCTCCATGGAATATGCCAAAGGAGATGAGCAAGATATTTTAATTCAGGTAACGGTGGAAAACCGTTCCAAAGTCGCTGCACCTATTACGGTTTTGCCAACGATTTGGTACCGAAATACCTGGTGCTGGGGCTACGAAAAATACAATTACAAACCGATGTTGACGGGCGTAGGTCATTCCTTTATCGAGGTAGATCATCGCGTCGTAGGCCGCTTTAAATTATATGCCGAGGATGCGGATGAGTTCTTGTTTTGTGATAATGAGACCAATTTCGACCGTTTACACGGTTCGCCGAATCTTTCCCATTTTACAAAAGATGGCATCAACGATTACATCGTTAATAAAAACAAACATGCGGTAAACCCGAATCACATTGGGACAAAAGCATCTGTGCGTTATTCTGCCAAGATTCCGGCGGGAGGAAAGAAGGTGTTTCGTTTGCGTTTGACGACTTTGACATTGCGCGAACCCTTCGCGGATTTCGATGAAATCTATGCTGCACGATTGAAAGATGCGGACGATTTTTACGCAGATTTACAAAAAGACATTCAGGACGCAAGCATGCGTAGTTTGCAGCGTCAAGCCTATGCGGGTATGTTGTGGACCAAACAATGGTATTATTACAATGTATTCGAATGGATTAAAGGGGATCCCGCTATGCCAAAACCCGATGCTTCTCGGAAGCTCGGTCGGAACAGCACCTGGCGCCACATGTATGCGGCGAATATCCTTTCCATGCCCGATAAATGGGAATATCCTTGGTTTGCAGCTTGGGATTTAGCCTTTCATACCTTGCCTTTGGCACGTTTGGATCCTGATTTTGCTAAACGCCAATTAGCCGTAATTCTGCGGGAATATTACATGCACCCGAATGGACAGATTCCAGCCTATGAATGGTCGTTCTCGGATGTAAACCCTCCGGTGCATGCGTGGGCAACTTGGAAGGTTTACGAGATCGACAAGGAGATGAATGGGGGCAAAGGGGATGTCGTTTTCTTGGAGCGTATCTTCCATAAATTATTGCTGAATTTCACCTGGTGGGTGAATTTGAAAGACGAGGGAGGAAATAACATCTTTGGAGGTGGTTTCTTGGGAATGGATAATATCGGGGTGTTTGACCGTTCGGCACAATTGCCTACGGGTGGACACTTGGAACAAGCGGATGGAACCGGTTGGATGGCGATGTACAGCTTAAATATGTTGCGCATAGCGTGTGAGATTGCCTTGGAAAATCCGGTGTATCAAGATATGGCTTCCAAATTCTTCGAACATTTCTTACACATTGCCGGTGCGATGCAATCGATCGGTGGGGATAAATTAAACCTTTGGGATGAAGACGACCAATTCTATTATGACATGTTGCATAAAGAAGATGGGTCTGCCGAATTATTAAAAGTTCGTTCGATGGTGGGTTTGATTCCGCTATTTGCTGTTGAGGTGTTGACCTCGGAGATGTTGGAGAAATTACCAGCTTTCAAGCGCCGTGTGGAATGGGTATTAACGAACCGACCAGATTTGGCGAGTTTGATTTCGCGCTGGTATGAGCCGGGCAAAGGGGAGAGTCGTTTGCTTTCGATCTTGCGTGGTCACCGGATGAAGATGATTATGAAGCGGATGTTTGATGAGACGGAATTTTTATCGGATTATGGCATTCGTTCCTTATCGAAATA
>JAHEAY010000189.1 GCA_024642485.1 Cytophagaceae bacterium | reverse complement strand
GGATGAGGAAATTGAGCATTTGGATAGGTATTAGGATAAAGGGGATGTTGTTTTTCTAGTTGCCTAGCCATCCAACCTGAACTTTCGTACTGATCTGTATCTGTTCCAGACATCCATATGTCCGTAGATCTAAAATGAGAAAAATTAGGTTTGGAATAGCCAACTGATTGTACGATAGCTAGCCTTTTTTCGCTTAATAATGTATTCATTCCCGCCATAGAAGGATGAAATCCGAGGCTGGAGCCTGTAATAGGCAAGTACTTGTTTTCCGGTAAAATAACTCCAGAGCGAATCGTTTTTAACTGGCCATATTGTTCTAGAGGAATCAACGTATTTAAACCATCATTCCCTCCATTAAGACGAACTATTACTAAAATTTTACCCGCTTCCACTGTATTGCTTAAAAGATTGGACATTTCTAATTGTCCTAAGCCTGGTAGAAATGATGGAATGGCAGCTAAATGGGCCATATTATGTAAAAACTTCCTTCTGTTCATTCTCTTTGTTAATAAAGTTGAGATTCACCCAATTGATAAATTAGACTTAAGCCCTTAGCCAAACGATTTTGAATCAATGCCGCATTTTCCGCAGAGGGATTCGTTGCATAAGCATTCCAAATAGCCGACCAATAACTTAGATTCGTATTCCCTTGCATAATTTGATTGATAATTTGCTGCCGATTTTCAGTACTTATTGTTTGACCAATATGTCGTTCGATTAGCTGATCAATTAGCAATTCTAAATTTTCTGGATTTTGAAACTGACTAGCGTAACTAGCTAAATTTGCCCTTACTTGGGCACCGGTTTTAGTGGTACTATTATAATAAACACCTTGTCCCCAATTAAAAATTGCATCAGTGAATTGGGCCCTTTTTATGATGGTATCTGAATTTATCCAGAACAGATCAAAAGCGGGCGCTTGGTAATAGGCAGGCCAACCAGATACACTGGGAGGGTCTCCAATGTTCATACCAAGGCTTATCATGGCGTTCTGAATGCCGTTTAATCTTTTAAAATTGTAATAGATAGCGTCACTTCCCATGGGATAAGGTTTGTTACTATTATCCAATAAAGGCAAATCAAATTCTTTTAATATACCCACTACGAAATCAAGAGGTGATTTGATCATTGATTTGATATGAAGACTGTCGAAAAAGTGTTCACTCATGAGTAAGGTTCTCAAAACCGGTAGTATCTCAAACTTCGAATCTTTGAATATTTTAGCTAAGGGAGTAATGATAAGTTCTTCCGTGGCAGCATCAATACTAGGGTTCACAAAGAAGCTGTAAATTCGTCGACAGATATATTTGGGCATCTCATCTGTCGCACAAATCATGTCAATCGCTTCACGCAGTTCGCCATCAGCTCTATCTGGATTACTTGAACCACTGATTTTTCGATTACCATAAAATTCAGAGAATTGCTTTTCACCTATATCATGCATGGCAAGATTATTCGTAACTACTGCACGACCTTCAGTAGTTTTCGTTTTTTCCCAATCAAATTGCCATCCCGTTAACAGACGAGCCATTTCAGCGACATCCTTTTCTGTGTATTTAGAATTAGGCCCTTTCCCTACGGTAAAAAGTTCTTGTAATTCACGCGCATAATTTTCATCAGGAGCATATTTATTGTTTTGGTTTCCATTCAAATAAATTAACATGGATGGATCTATGGTGATTTGATATATCAATTCTTTAAAATTGCCAAGTGATAATTTGAATAACGTGTCTACATAGTAAAATGCATTTTTAGAAATCCCCGCATTTTGAATAGAACTAACTAATAAGTTATTATAAAATAGCACCATGCGCCAATGTATCGAAGTGGATTGTTGAGTAAACTGTTTCAACATCCATGATTTTAATGAAACCCATCGCGCACCACTTTGATTTACCTCTGTAGCGTTTACCCAAATGGCTCCTCTTGCCACATCGCCTTTGACCTCATCCGGATTATCAATAATATCCAGATAGTAGTCATTTATTGGTAGTTCAAATGCTTTTTCCGGGCTTAATAGCAGATCAACACAAGCGCTTAACCCTAAATTCTGTATTTTTAAATAGCTGGAATGACTATATCCAATAAGTCCTCGATTAATCAAATGCTTTCTTTCTGC
>JAHEAY010000181.1 GCA_024642485.1 Cytophagaceae bacterium | reverse complement strand
ACCATTCGGAAATCATAGCCCTCAGCCTCTTGCAAGAGCATAAAGCCATCAGCCCCTATCCCAAAACGGCGGTGGCAAAGCAACGCAATCGCCTCTTGATCTAGGCCAAAAGTCTTAGCGCGGTCATCGACCACCACAAAATCATTTCCAGTTCCTTGGTATTTGTAAAAATGCATAAGGCAATTTAAGAAATTTGGCTTAAATATCGCTCCTTAATTATCTTAAGGTGGTGTTTTTCGTGGCCAGCAATCATCCATGCTAATGCGCGTGCACTGATCGATTTACCGTTTGCCTGGCCCATTTGGTTCCATTGCTTGCTGGAAAATGAGTTCAATAAAACTAAGGTCGCGACACGGGTAGCCTTGTATTGTGCTAAAATATCCATCCCTTCCTGCGTTTCGTATTCTGATGCCGCCTGGTACTCATTTTCGTCAAATCCTGGTAAGGCTGTTTTTTCGCCTCTGGATAGTGCCAAAACGCGGTATGAAAAGATTCTTTCCGTATCAACCATATGTCCTAATAAACCTTTCAGGCTCCACTTTCCTGCTGCATAGGCGAACTCTGCTTGACCTTTAGGTAAATTATCATACAAGTCGATGATTTCTTTGGACTGATTTTTCAATACTTCGAATAAATTTTCTTCTTTCTCAAAACTCAGATATTCAGCGAAATACGGAGCATTCGGGTATTCGTAGCTAGCAGGTAAATGCATATTTTCTTATTTTTTTACCCAAAGGTATTGTTTCAAAGGAGAATTTCCCTAATTTTGTGCCACCAATTACAAGACGGTCCGGTAGTTCAGTTGGTTAGAATACATGCCTGTCACGCATGGGGTCGCGGGTTCGAGTCCCGTCCGGACCGCCAACTAAGAGAAAAGCTTCAAAGAAATTTGAGGCTTTTTTGTTTTCTGTCAAGTAAGATTGAGCTCAGAGATAATCTCTTGAAAATCATCTTTTATAAATTCCCAATATTTACCCTTCAAGCATATAGGGTTTAGATCATCATCTGCATATTCGAATTGGGTTAAATTTTTAATGATAGTATCTTTATCATGGGAATAAGGGTATCGTTGTTCATGTAATGCTATCATTTGTTGAATGCTGTATTTAGGAAGTAATTCATGTAAATCCCAAAAATCTTTTTTCCTTCCTCCTCTTTGAATCACATCCATTTTCATCGCAATAATCTCCTCGATTGAGGCCATTCTTATTGTGTCAATCTCAATACAAGGTTGAATAAATGGGTCCGTATAGAATACATCTAATTTGATGGTATGTTCTTTATCCAACCCTAGAAAATAGGCTTTCCCAAAAGCAGGCGGAATTGATGTTGTCGACACGAATTTGAATTTCTGTCTTAAAAAATGATCGATGTGGTCAAAGTCAATTTCTCCGTAGTTGATGTCACTAAAAAGATCAATATCGATTGATTCTCGGTGACCGATTTGTAAACTTAATGCAGTTCCACCCACTAAGCGAAAGGAATCAAAAATGGGGCTATTCATTACAATCAAAAGGCTATTTTTTAACAACTCATTAATCGTGTTGTAGTAAAGCGTTTTCATTGGGTTGCTTTGAATTGAGGGTGTAAGGTGCTCCAGTTATTTGTTTTAAGGCCTCTGTGATGATGGCTGCACCATAAAATTGCTTGATTTCTGCTATCTCAAGCTCATTTCCTCGTTCAAATATGCGTCGAATTACCGCATTCTTTTGCTTATTCCAATCGATTTGACTGATATCTGTATCCCAAAATACTGATTTTCTGATATTGGAAATAGTGGGGGTGGCAGGCTTACTCTTTTTCTTTTCTTCCTGAATTTCAAAGTAGGTTTGTAGTAATGCCAAAGTGCCTTCCTCTAAATCGAGTTGTCGTTCAATTTTTAGAGCTAAAGCGGTGTTTAAATTTCGTTTGCCTTTTGTAATGGCATTAAGTGTTTGCGGATGCTCCCCGATAGATAGGGCAAAAGGGCGCTGTGAAATAGCTCTTTTTTTTAATTCCCGTTCTAAAATTATCCCGGGATGGATGCCTTTAAATTTGGAGATGATCGAATTCATGATTCAAATGTAAACAAAATTGTTTACAAATAATCTAATTGAACCTTAAACCACTAATAGCCCCATCTCCCTTAACTCTTC
>JAHEAY010000176.1 GCA_024642485.1 Cytophagaceae bacterium | reverse complement strand
AGAACCTGGACCGTTTCCAAAGATGAAGGTCCTCGGGCTGATACAACCGTTGAGGCCTTAGGTAAACTAAAACCGGTATTCGCCATGGGTGGAACGGTGACCGCCGGAAATGCGTCCCAGACTTCTGATGGAGCAGCGTTTGTCTTAGTGGTTTCGGAAGCCTTTGTCAAACAACATAAATTGGAACCCATCGCGCGCATGGTCACCTATGCCACAGCAGGAGTGGAACCAAGTTTGATGGGAATCGGTCCGGTAGAGGCGATTCCATTGGCTTTGAAAAAAGCTGGACTTTCTTTGCAAGACATCCAACAAATTGAATTGAATGAGGCTTTTGCAGCTCAATCGTTAGCAGTCATTAAGACCTTAGGCATTGACCCGAGCATCGTGAATGTAAATGGGGGGGCGATTGCTTTGGGGCATCCACTGGGATGTTCTGGCGCTAAATTGTCCATTCAATTATTCGATGAAATGAAACGCCGCAACCAGAAATACGGCATGGTAACTGCCTGTGTGGGTGGTGGCCAAGGGGTCGCGGGGATTTATGAGCGACTTTAATCCCCTAGGCTAAAGCCTAGGGTTATCTAAATTTGATATCCCCAGACTTTAGTCTGGGGGTCTACAGACTTTAGTCTGAAGCTCATCAACAAACTTTTTATAACCCCAGACTTTAGTCTGGGGCTCTACAGACTTAGTCTGGGAAATTCACCTAACAATGACATCAACCGATTACATCCGCCTAGAATCTGAATACGGTGCCCATAATTATCATCCCATTCCCGTTGTCCTTACCAAAGGCCTTGGCGTACATGTTTGGGATGTAGAAGGTAAACAATACTTCGACTTTTTGTCGGCCTACAGCGCCGTCAATCAAGGGCACTGTCATCCTCGCCTAATACAAGCGATCACGGATCAAGCCCAAAAACTCACCTTGAGTTCGCGTGCCTTTCACAATGACCAATTAGGATTAACCGAAAAAAAACTCGCAGATAAATTCGGTTACGAGAAAGTGTTGTTGATGAATACAGGCGTCGAAGCCGGAGAATCCGCGATCAAATTAGCACGTAAATGGGCGTATGAAGTGAAAGGCATTCCAGCCAATCAAGCACAAATCATCGTCGCCGAAGGGAATTTTTGGGGCAGAACCATTGCGGCAATTTCGTCTTCAACGGATCCTAGTAGCTATCACAACTTTGGCCCCTATGCTCCTGGATTTATCAAAATTCCTTACAATAATTTACAGGCCTTAGAGGAAAAATTACAAGATCCAAACGTCGCAGCCTACATGGTGGAACCTATTCAAGGGGAAGCTGGGGTTATGTTACCTGACACGGGATATTTGAAAAAAGCCGCCGACTTGTGCAAAAAACATAAGGTTTTATTCATCGCCGATGAAATTCAAACAGGCCTCGGTCGGACAGGCGCATGGTTAGCCTGCCACCACGAATTCGTTCATCCGGATATTCTATTGTTGGGCAAAGCTTTGTCGGGCGGATTCATGCCCGTTTCTGCCGTATTATGCAGCGATGAAATCATGTTGACAATTAAGCCCGGCGAACATGGATCAACCTTTGGAGGAAATCCATTAGCTTGTGCGGTAGCGAATGTGGCCATCGACATTTTGGAAGATGAGGATTTAATTGAGAACGCGGAAAAACGTGGACACCAATTGATGCAATTCCTACAAAATTTACAGGCCAAAACAGCTTTAATCCGTGAAGTGCGAGGCAAAGGTTTATTGTGTGCAATCGAAATCAATACGAATGAAGACAGTTCGGTCGCATGGGAAATATGCATGGATTTTATGCGCGCAGGGCTTTTGGCAAAACCAACCCACGGTAATAAAATCCGATTGGCACCTCCTTTGACTATCTCCAAAACCGAAATGGATCAAGCCTGCGATATCATTGAAAAAGTCTTCTTGGGTTATTAACGAATCTCGAAACAACGCATCGAAATTCCTCCATAAACGAGTTGCTCGTAGGTCGTATAGACTTGCTCGTCTTTACGTGCAAGCGCCAAACTGTACAACAAGGGAATGTAATGATCTGGTGTAGGAACTGAATAACGTCCACCCGGTGCTCGTTCGTAATCAAGTAATCCTTCGACGTTTTTATCGGCAATTAATTTCGCCGACCACACATCAAATTCCTG
>JAHEAY010000169.1 GCA_024642485.1 Cytophagaceae bacterium | reverse complement strand
ATGTCGATGCACAATGTGCGATGTGTCGGACGACAGTAGAAAGTACCGTTTCCAATGGTCGCTCGAATATCGCAACAGGCTTGAACACGGGTATCTTATACTTGTTGACAGCACCCTATTTATTGGTGGGTGGCATTGCTTGGCTTTGGTTCAAACAAAGCAAGCAGGAGCAAAAGGAGCGTATTGCCAAATGGCAATTACGTCAGCGCGTTTCTCAATTGATGGGAAAGGCTAATTAATCCCAAATCGGATACTGGGTCAGCTTGATTGTTTCTCCGAAGAAAATCTGCGTCGATTTTTCAAATGAGTCCGTGTAGTCAGACACAAAGAATTGTCGGGAAGCATTCGATTGCGATTCAACCAATAAATCTTCCTTCGCTAAAAGCTGTTTAATGGCTGCCGCAACGATTAATGACGTATCAATCACAGGAATTTTCCCCTGAAAATACGCATCTATCTGCTTCTTTATCAAGGGATAATGGGTACATCCCAGAATCAGGCCTTCGATATTGGCTAAATTGTCGTGTGCCAAATACTCTTTAATGATTTGTTCCGAGATGTTATTATTGAAAAATCCTTCTTCAATCATGGGGGCCAACAAAGGTGTTGCAAGCGATTTGATATGGATATTTTTTCCAAGCGCTTCAGCTTTGGTCGCGTAGATTCCCGAGTTGACAGTTTGCTTAGTCCCGATGAGACCAATTGTTTTCCCTTCCCAGTTTTGGTCTAAATAATCAATGACTGGATCGATGACATTGACAACGATAGCCTTGGTTCCCACATAGGTTTTTACCAAATCATAAGCAGCAGCAGAAGCAGAATTACAGGCTATGAGAATTAATTTGCAATTCTTTTCCATCAAGAAATTACAGATCTTTAAGGAATATGCTTGTATGGCAGTGGAAGATTTATCCCCGTAAGGTAAATGCGCGGTATCGCCAAAATAGACGATATTCTCATGGGGCATCACTTCGGTGATGGCATGCGCGAGCGTTAATCCGCCGATTCCACTATCAAAAATCCCAATGGGTGCTGCGTTTGGCATATGATTCTAATTGGATGTAAAGAACGGAATTTTGGGATTCTTTTCAAACCCACGCAACCATTTTGACTTTTTAACCATCTTTACGTACAATTAACATTTTGTCAACTTTGCATAAACATTTACCCTCCGAAAACCTTGAGCTATCATTGGTGCAGGCCTGCAAAAAACAGGACCGCAAGGGGCAACATGCGACATTTAATCGCTACTCGGGGAAAATGATGGCCGTATGCCGCCGGTATTTAGGCAACGGGCCAGATGCGGAAGATACATTGATGGAAAGTTTCATGAAAGTGTTTTCAAAAGTAGAGACATTTAATGAGGCCGGTAGTTTTGAAGGGTGGATTCGTCGGATTGTGGTGAATGAGTGTTTGATGAAAATCCGGAAACAAGGGGATGTATTCACGAAGAACATTGAAGAAGCATGGGATGTGGGTGAGCCAGCGGATGCGTTAATGCACCTAAGGACTGCGGAAATAGAAGCTTTGATTGCGGAACTTCCCCCGGGTTATCGAACCATTTTTAATTTGTATGCGATTGAGGGATATAGCCATGATGAGATTGCCACGTTATTAGCCATCTCTTCAGGAACCTCAAAATCACAGTTATCAAGAGCTCGGACGATGATCCAGCAAAAAATAAAATTAATTGAATCATGAAAAAGCCAAATAATACTTCTTGGGAAGCGCTTGAAAAAGCTTGGCAAAAGCAAATTCAAGCACATGAATCAGAGGTTCCTGCGAATATGTGGGAGCGCATGGAAAAACAGTTGGATGAAAAACGTGTTCGTCCATTGTGGTTGCACATGAACACCTGGGTATGGTCGGCCGCGGCAGCGATAGCCGTTTTGATTGGCTTGAACTGGGAAAGCAGCGTTGATCCTGCTAAAACTGCACCAACGGTAACGCAAGTTGAAAATAAGCAACCCGATCAAGCTGCCCCCGGCGAGTTGCCGGTTTTAGCTACACACAAGGCAGCCTCTGAAGTAATAAACAAAGAACAGAAGCGTAAGGAACCCGAACAAGTTTACACACCATCCGTTGAGCCCGGTATTATACTCAATGACCAACAACCCGTGTTAGCGAAGGTAGATTCCAAACAAGAAGCTGATGAG
>JAHEAY010000164.1 GCA_024642485.1 Cytophagaceae bacterium | reverse complement strand
TGCATGAGGTCTTGGCCTTTGACGACCAACACAAACTAAACTATGCCTGGAACCGATTGTACAACGGGCAATCCGATATCAATTACTCCAAGGTTCCCATTGGCTTTGAATGTTCTGCTCGCTTTAAGTCTGGCATTCTACAAATCACAGACATTCAGCGCGAAGGTGTGGCGTTTATGGAAGCCATGGGTTCGGGCATTAATGCCTTTGATGTGGGAGTGGGTAAAACCATGACCGCCATTGTGAACCTGGCGCATAACCTGTATTCGGGTAAATGCAAACGACCAATTGTAGTGGTTCCCAAACCGACTTACAAAAAATGGATGAACGAAATCATTGGTTACAAGGATAAAAAAACGGGTGAATTCGTATCAGGCGTATTGTCTCATACAGGCATTACAGTAAACGACTGGTATAACCTTGGAACGGACATCATTGATAAAATCAATTTGAATGCGCCTGTGGCCGAACGATCCATTACCATGGTGACATACGAAGGATTCAAACGCCTGGGATTTGGAGAATCTGTTTCGGATGAGCTATTTACAGAACTGGTAAACATTCTGGGTCAGAGCAAAGAAAAGTCTAGCCGCGATAAAGAAATTGAGTACCAAAAATTCAGAGAAATGATTGGCGTGGGATTGAAGAATTCCATTGCCGATATAGACGTGCTTGGTATTGACTATGCGGTGATTGATGAAGCACACAGGTGTAAGAATGTATTCGCCTCTGTAAAAAGTGATGATGAAGGAAACAAGCGCTACAACATACAGTCTGCCACCTCTGAAATAGGACAAAAAGCGTTTTTGATCCTTAGCTTCATTCAGCGCAAATATGGCCGAAATACCATGCTACTGACAGCAACTCCTTTTTCAAACTCGCCACTGGAGATATATTCGATGCTTTCACTTGTGGCCTATGATTCTTTGCGCGACAACGGTATTTTAAACCTGGATACGTTCTTTGATTTGTTTGTGCTGCCAACCGTAGAATGGGCTGCCAACTACAAAGAGGAAATTGTAGAAAAGGAAGTGATCAAAAGTTTCACTAACCGCAGGATTTTACAAAAGCTCATCTACAACCATATCCTATATAAAACGGGTGAAGAAGCTGGTGTGGTTCGACCAAAAAAAATCAACTTGCCGCTGCTGTATAGTTTTGAAAATGCAAAGGAGCGCTTGACGCAAGACAAGCAGGTGCTTACCTACATCAACATGACCCCAAAGCAACGGGAAAATCAAAATGGCATTGTGGCCATGGCGAAAAGTTCTACGCAAGGGAAATTGGATATGGGTAATTTATTTAGGGCATTGGCGTACAGTTTGGACAATGCACTGTCTCCATATTTATTAAACGGAACACCAGAGGATTACAAAGATTTTGTAGAGCAAAGTCCGAAGATTGCCTATGTCATGGACTGCATCAAATCAGTAAAAGCATGGCATGAGCAGCACCAAGAAACCGCTAGCGGACAGGTGATATACATGAACCGTGGCAAACTATTTTTTCCGCTGATTAAAGAATACTTGGAAAAGGAAGTAGGCTACAAGCGTGGGGTGATGTACGACAAAGTGAAAGTGGATGAAGTAGAAATCATCTCTTCTGAAATCAACGATACGCGAAAAGAAACCATCAAAGAAGCGTTCCTGGATGGTGTGGTGAAAATCATCATTGGAACCGCCACAATCCGTGAAGGGATTGATTTACAAAAACGCGGAACGGTTATTTACAACTGCTATCCTGAATGGAATCCAACGGATATTCGACAGCTGGAAGGCCGTATTTGGCGCCAGGGAAATCAGTTTCAGTATGTTCGAATTGTTATGCCGCTGGTTCAGGATTCCATGGATGTATTCGTTTTTCAAAAGCTAGAAGAAAAGACCTCACGTATCAATGACATTTGGTTTAAGGGTGACAGAGGAAACGTGCTGGATTTAGAAAGCATGGATCCTGAGGAGATTAAGCTGGCTCTTATTACCGATGTTGACCGTTTGGTGCGTATGTTTTTTGACCAGGCGAAGGAGCAATTGAATCGCGATTACAAAAAAATCGGACTAGCCATTGAGATGCTCAAAGAAGTACAAAGCGATATCAGGGACTATAAAATTTACCGTGAAAAATCCATTGAAGCCATTCGCAGTTTTTATACGTCATTGTTGGCATCGAATTATTTGGTAGAAAC
>JAHEAY010000237.1 GCA_024642485.1 Cytophagaceae bacterium | reverse complement strand
CTAACATCCCCGCATCCGAAGCCACTTGGCATTCATGAGCAAATGTGTGACCCGCCAAAGTCGCGTGGTTCACTTCTAGGTTTAATCCAAATTCAGATAACAAATCAAATTCACGCAAGAAACCGATAACGGTTGCCGCATCGTAATCGTATTGATGTTTGGTAGGCTCACAAGGCTTAGGCTCAATGAAGAATTTTCCTTTGAAACCATTGCGACGTGCATATTCGACGCAAGTATGTAACATGCGTGCAAAATGTTCCCGCTCACGCTTCATGTCCGTATTTAACAAAGACATATAACCTTCACGACCTCCCCAGAACACATAACCATCACCGCCTAATTTGATTGTTGCATCAATGGCTCCTTTTAATTGAGCGCCTGCATGTGCCACTACTTCAAAGTTTGGATTTGTGGAAGCACCATTCATGTAACGCTCATTGGAGAACAAATTTGCCGTTCCCCACAATAATTTCACGCCACTTTCTGCTTGTTTTTTCTCAAAAATATCTGAGATGAATTTCACACGATCCGTAAATTCTTTCGGATCATTGTGCCCTTCAATCGCATCCACATCGTGAAAACAATAAAATGGCGCACCAATTTTCGTGATGAATTCGAATGCAGCATCTGCTTTATCAGCGGCACGTTGGCGCGCATCCGAAGCTACATCCCAAGGATAATGATGCGTACCTGGACCAAAAGGATCTGCGCCATCTCCACAAAACGAATGCCAATATGCAATGGCAAAACGTAAATGTTCTTTCATGGATTTTCCAGCAATGATTCGGTTCTCATCGTAGTACCGAAATGCTAATGGGTTATCCGATTCTGGTCCTTCAAATTTGATTTGATCGATGCCTTTGAAATATTCTTTTTGTCCAATTAATACGCTCATGTGATTCGCTAAAAAGTATTGTAATTTGCTTGATAAGGCTCAAAACTACGAATTCTCTGCATGATTCCAAACGCTTTGACATATTTTTTAGCATTGTATAGCACAGCTAAGTATATATATAATGATATGATTCTAATTTGTTTTTTCTATTTTTGGAAAACACTACTTCATTTATGTATAAACTTATCAAACTTAGTTTGTTGATAATCATCGCATTACCAACATTCGCTCAAACGGCATATAATGCTAACGGTCGTTTCGAACAATTGGAATCGACATTACCTACACCCAATTCGTATCGTACTGCGAGTGGTTCACCCGGAAAAGATTATTGGCAGCAACGTGCGGATTACGATATCAAGGTGGAATTAGATGACATCAACCGCAAAATCACGGGAACGGAGACGATTACCTATTTCAATAATTCTCCGGACGAGTTACCCTATTTGTGGATTCAATTAGACCAAAATTTATTCGAGAAGAACGCAGCTCGTAAAACGGCAGCAACGGGTGAGATCAAGAATGGCATCAGTGCAGCTACATTTAAAGAACTTACAGATCCGAAGGAATATGGCTATAAGATTACTGCGGTTAAAGACATCAAAGGAAATCCTTTGCGTCACACGATCAACCAAACAATGATGCGCATCGATTTGCCTACACCGGTAAAATCAGGCGGATCGGTTAGCTTCAACATCGATTGGAATTATTTGATTACGGAATATTATGGTCGTTCAGGCTATGAGTTTTTTGCCAAAGATGGTAACGCAAATTATTTCATCGCGCATTGGTTCCCACGCATGGCAGTGTACAATGACGTGTATGGCTGGCAGCACAAGCAATTCATGGGTCAAGGAGAATTCACCTTGAACTTTGGTAACTATAAAGTAGCGATTACGGCACCAAACGATATCGTTGTAGGTGCAGGAGGTGAATTATTAAACCCGAATCAGGTGATGTCGGCAACCCAATTAAAGCGTTGGGAAAAGGCCAAAACTGCCACACGTCCTGTGGAGATTGTAACACAAGCAGAAGCTGAGGCGGCAGAAAAAGGCAAGCCAACGGGCAAAAAAACTTGGATTTATAAGGCCGACAATGTGCGTGATTTTGCATTCACGGCTTCGCGTAAATTCATTTGGGATGCTTTGCAAGTAGAAGTAGAAGGCAAGAAAGTGTGGGCGATGTCCTATTACTCGAAGGAAGGAAATCCACTTTGGGGAAAATATTCAACAATGGTGGTAGCGCATACCTTACGTTCTTATTCGAAAAGAACGGTTGCCTATCCTTATCCGGTAGCGATTTCATGCCACGCGACCTTAGGTGGCGGGATGGAATATCCGATGATCTCTTTTAATGGCGGTCGGCCTGAAGCGGATGGAACCTATACGGAGAATGTCAAAAATGGCATGATCGGCGTGATTATTCACGAGGTGGGACATAACTTCTTCCCGATGATCATCAACTCGGATGAGCGTCAATGGTCTTGGATGGATGAAGGTTTGAATACTTTTTGCCAATATTTAGCAGAGCAAGAATGGGATCGTAATTTCCCAGCACGCCGTGGAGAACCCCAAAACATTGTGCCTTACATGCGTTTGGATTCCAAGAATCAAGTACCCATTATGGCAAACTCGGAGAACATCATGGACTTCGGGAATAATGCCTATGCAAAACCGGCAACGGCGTTGAATATCTTGCGCGAGACGGTGATGGGACGTGAATTATTCGATTATGCGTTTAAAGAATATGCGCGTCGTTGGGCATTTAAACAACCGTATCCGGCAGACTTCTTCCGTACCTTGGAGGATGCTTCAGGTGTGGATTTAGATTGGTTCTGGCGTGGATGGTTCTATGGTACAGAGCCTGTGAATCAATCGATTGAAACGGTAGAATGGTTTGGTGTAGACAACATGGATCCAGTTGCTAAAAAGGCGTCAGAGCGCGCAACGGCTGATGCTAAGCGTCAAACAATGTCTAATATTCGCAACAAGACAGACATCAAATCTACTGTTGTGGAGGAAAATCCAGATTTAACAGATTTCTACAATACGTATGATCGCTTTGCAACAACAGATGCAGAGAAGAAAAAATACCAAGAATATTTAAGCGGCTTGTCGGAAGACGAACGCAAATTAGTCGCGGAAGGAAAAAACTTCTATGTGGTTAATTTCAAGAATAAAGGAGGTTTACCAATGCCTGTGATTGTGAAATTGAGCTATGAAGATGGGACGGATGAAGTATTGCGTTTCCCAGCGGAAGTTTGGCGATTGAATGATGTGCAGGCGAAGAAAATCATCCCTACTTCGAAGAAGGTGGTGAAGTGGACACTTGATCCATTCTATGAAATTGCCGACATCGATACGGATGACAATTCGTATCCACGTGAGCCAGCTCAGCCGACGCGTGTTCAGCTTTTCAAAGCACAGCCAAGAACCTACAGTGGAGGTCAAAATCCAATGCAGGAGGCTCAAAACGCGAAAAAATCAGGAGCTGTAACTGGTTCTAAAAACTAGCGAGGGGCTAAACGCTGACGGTTCTTTTATCTCCGTCAGCGTTAGTCAAAATTCCTCGAAAATCGAATAAGAAAAACTGATAATCCTTATCAGTAACCTGATAAAAAAAGCCCGATTAGCAATCTAATCGGGCTTTTTGCTTCTTATTCAGCTTCCACAGAATCCAACAAACTTAAATCTAATTTTGTATTCGATTTTCCTCTAAAGTACATCGGGGCAAATCGGTAACCAAAAATCAGGTCCGATAAAGCATAGGAATTCCGAGCCATGACCGTTGAAGAATACACTTCATCAAAACCAATAAGCAATGCACTAACTTCGGGTTGCAAAGCTTGAATCGCATCCTGACTTAACCCCCAAAAAGGGCTTTTGTCATTAATTGGATGAACAACAGTCCAGTTCAACACCAAACTATCAACATGCGAACGCTCCAAATCCAAATTGTAAAATTGGTAATTCCCTTCAGGACTAAACAAACGTGCACTTACCTTAATTTCCGCATTGGTTAATAAATGATCGTCCTTATAGCCAACCAGTCGGAACATCAAAGCCTTTCCTCCCTGGTAATTAGTCAACAACATTTTCTCCGAAAAACGAACAAAGGAACGTGGTCGAGAAAAGCGACCATAGAGTAAACCGGCAGCAATGGCGAAAGACAAAAATCCTACCAACGATTCAATCGCTGCAATCCAGTTGGTCAATTCCCCAACGGGATTCACGCGACCATATCCAACCGTCGTAAAGGTCTGCGTACTAAAAAAGAACAATTCCTTTACACGCGAAAAACTATGTTCACTATCAACCCCTTCCAAACCCGATGGACCGGCGAGCCAGTACAAGAGTGTGAAAAAGCAATTCATCACAAAATAGGCATTAAAAATAACCAAAATGAAACGCCAGCGAGGCATCGTCAGCATGCTATGGTAGCTACTCACCCGCGTAAAAAATGGAATACCTAGGCGCTGAATATTAAAGGTTCCATCCCGGTTGACCATTCGACCACCCATTTGGGAGGCCTTATCCCCAAATCCCGTATCTTGATTGTTTTGACTCATTTATATGACTAATAATTTCACAGATGCAATCAATAAAACCAAAGCTAATATCCAACGAACCGCCTGATTCGAGGCGATTTGAGCGCCCCAACGAGCACCTAGCATACCGCCAAATAAAGCAATAATGATCCAATATACAAGCGATTCATCCAGCGGAATCCAGTGTTTTATTCCTAATAATCCTGCAACGGAGTTCACAAAAATAAATAAGGAAGAAACAGCAGCCGCTTCCTTTAAACTCGACCATCGCATCAACAATAGCACAGGACTTAAAATAATTCCACCACCAATACCAATCATCCCAGATAACAATCCAATCCCTGCGCCAAATGCCAGTGCGATGGGAATCGACAAAGAACGATTTGTTACATCCTTAAAATTGGCCATCATTCGAATAATCGCGATCAAAAGACAAGCGCCTAAAATTCGTTTATAATTCGCATCGCTTAGCACAAACTGTGCCCCTAAATAGGACATCGGTATGGACGTCAGCGCAAACGGCCAAAATAATTCAAATCGGAAATAACCTTTTTTATAAAACTGATAAAAGGCGAGCAGTGAAACGCCTAAGTTCAAGATCAATGCCGTTTGCTTCATCACGGCTGGCGCCACAGCAAAAATGGCTAGCACTGCCAAATATCCGGACGCCCCTCCGTGCCCCACCGAGGCATACAAAAAGGCCATCACTCCCAATAATCCCAATAATATCCAAAAGTCCATTATACGCGTAAATAAATTAATAATTTCTCCCAATCTGGTACGCGAATCCGCTCCGATTTTAAGCGCGCTACCGGAACTTGCTTAATCTTTTCAAACAATCGAATGTAGTATTCAAAGGCCAACATGACACCCTTTTTCGCTTTAATAGGCAAATTCTCTATACCGCGTAAACCCGCATCAAAATCTGCCTGAATGTCGGCTTCAATTTCCTTTTTCTGCAAATCCGTGAATTGTTCGTAATCAATACCCGGAAAATATACTCGACCTCGGTCTTCAAAATCCGATTTAATATCGCGTAAAAAATTAATCTTTTGGAAAGCCGAACCTAAGGCACATGCATCGGATTTCAATCTTTCATATTCGCCTAAATCACCCGCACAAAAAACGCGCAAACACATCAAACCCACGACCTCCGCCGAGCCATAAATATATTGTTTATATAGCGCTTCATCATAATCCCGATCCGTCAAATCCATCTCCATCGAATACAAAAAGGCATCGATCAACTCGCGTTCCATGTGATAGGTATTCACAGCCCACTGAAATGAGTGAAGTATGGGATTTAGGCTAATCTTTTCCTCAATTGCCTGATAAGTATCTTGTCGGAAGCGAGCCAATAAATTCGCCTGATCTTGCCCATAAAAGGTATCCACAATTTCATCTGCCAAACGAACAAATCCATATATCGCATAAATCGCCTCATGATACTCCTTGTCCAACGTTCGAATTCCCGACGAAAACGAAGTGGAATAGGCCTGCGTCAATCGCTTACTCGCATCTAATGAAACCTGTAAATATAAATCCATGCTGCGTTTAGTTCAATAATTTATCTACTTCCTTCGCGACCACAATACCCGAAATCAAAGATGGTGGAACACCTGGGCCCGGCACTGTCAATTGGCCCGTATAAAACATATTTTTCAAATGCTTATTTTTCAAACTTGGCTTTAAAATAGCCGTCTGCATTAAAGTATTCGCAAGTCCATAGGCATTCCCCTTAAATGCATGGTAATCACCCATAAAATCTTGGTGTGCATAAGAACGTTTATAAACAATTGAATCCCGAATCGATACACCACAAAATTGCTCCAAACGATCCATCAATTGATCAAAATACTGTTCTCGAACTTCCTGGGTATCTTCCAAATTAGGGGCAACGGGAATCAACAAAAATAAATTTTCACAACCTTCAGGTGCAATAGAAGGATCCGTCACAGATGGCGCAGACGCATAAAATAATGGATCAGATGGCCACATCGGATCCGTGTAAATTTCATGGGAATGAATCGAAAAGTCTCGATCAAAAAACAAATTATGATGCTTTAAGCGAGGCAAACGCTTATTAATACCTAAATAAAACAACAGCGATGAGGGCGCCATGACACGCTTATCCCAATAGGCATCGTCATAATTGCGATGGGCATCGCCCAACAAAGTCTCGACATGGTGATAATCTGCACTTGCGACAACCGCATCAGCAGCTAGAATTCCTCCAGCAACCTTTACCCCCTTCACCTGACCAGCCTCAATCGCAAATCCTGTTACTTCTGAGTTATATTGAATGTTAACACCTTTGGAAATGGCTAAATCTACCATTCCTTGGACAATTTTATGCATCCCTCCCATGGGATACCAAGTACCCAATTTGATTTCCGCATAATTCATTAAGCTATACATCGCCGGCGTATTTTGCGAAATGGCCCCCAAAAATAAAATGGGAAATTCCATCAATTTCAGCAAGGTCTCCGACTTGAAAAATTTGCGCACATGCGAATAAAAGGAAGAAAACACATCCATCCGCAGGGCATCCACGAGAATGCGCAAACTTAAAAATTCCGTTATTTTCACGGAAGGCTTCCAGACAAATTCCTGAATACCCACCTTATACTTATAGGCCGCTTGATCCAAAAACCGATCCAAAGCGTTTGCCGCACCCGGCTCTATCGATTCGAATAATTCGCGCAATGCACCATAATCCGCTGGCATATCGACAACCTCTTTATCAGAAAGTATCACACTATATGAGGGATCTAAGCGCTTTAGCGTGTAATAATCGGCAGTTTTCTTACCAAAACGAGCAAAATAATTGTCGAAAATATCAGGCATCCAATACCAACTTGGTCCCATGTCGAAGGTAAAACCCTTTTCCTGAAACACCCGCGCACGACCTCCTGCCTGTTCATTCTTCTCTACGATTGTTACCTCGTAACCTTTGTTGGCAAGCTCCGTTGCCGTAGACAAGCCCGAGAATCCCGCACCTATTACAATGACTTTTTTATTCTTCATGCTAAACAAATATACTAAAAACTGATAAGCTTTTGGCAAAAGAAAAAGTCAGATAAAATCTGACTTTTTGCTCCATCTTCTGTTAACCAAAAAACTAATTATTACAATATGAATTCACTTAGGCATACATGCTTAAATGACTTTTTAAAGTCTTTCGAGCAATGTGGATCCGATTTTTTACCGTACCGATTGGCAAATTCAACTCTTCCGCAATCTCATGGTATTTAAACCCTTCGAAATACATCAAAAAAGGAACTCGGTACATTTCTTCCGTATGACGTAAGGCTAAGGAAATATCTTCGTTCATAAAAGAGCGTTCCGCACCATTTAATTGGATGGAATCTGATGAGTTAATGTAGTGTAAATTATCTGTTGTGTCGATGAACGTATTCCGGCGAACCATGCGCTGGTATTGCGTAATGAATGTGTTCTTCATGATCGTAAACAACCAGGCTTTCAAATTCGTCCCGTCTGAATATTTCTCACGATTTGTAAAGGCTTTTACAAGGGTGTCCTGAACTAAATCGTTGGCGTCATCCCCATCACGCGTTAAGCGCAATGCAAAGGGCTTCAAAAATTTAGAAAAAGTACCTACTTGATATGAAAACTCTAAAGCTGTCATGTTTTTTTGCTTTTTGTGTTTAACAAATTTACCAAAAGATTAAACAAAACAAATAATTGTTTAACATTTATCAAAATAAATTAAACAAAATTTCATCGACATGCCTTTGCCGTTCGTCGGCCATTTCGTTGCATTAGTCAACCCGCCAATAGATTTATCTTTATTTGGAGCTATATTTAACCTTTTGAACACAATTGATGCTTCGTAAAATATTCTTCTTTTTTGCACTTATGACTTTGTCGCTCCCTATGTGGGCACAAAGTAATTGTTCATGCACATTAGAAGGAAGCGTTACATCAAAAGAGAATAAAGAGACAATCCCGGGTGCTACTGTTTACATCAAAGGCACCAATAAATTTGCTCAATCAGACAGCAAAGGCTTTTTCCGAATCACAGCCCTCTGCCCAGGCAATTATATCCTCATCTGCCAAATGAGCAGTTTCGATCCCGTAGAAATACCCATTTCTATTCAAGATGAAGTACGTCACCAAGAGAATTTCCGATTAGAAAGCCATGATGAACACCTGCAAGAAGTTGTTGTCAGCGGAAAAAAAACAGAAACTAGTGCTCAATTACGAGGAAATCTCAGCAAAGAAGAACGCGCTGAACGAGATGGGCTCAGCTTGGGCGAAATGATGCGTGGCATCAGCGGTGTTCAAAGTTTGCAAACTGGCAGCACCATCTCAAAACCGGTTATCCACGGCATGCACTCTTCCCGCGTCATTATCTTAAATCAAGGAGTAAGACAAGAAGGCCAACAATGGGGAAGTGAACATGCTCCGGAGATTGATCCATTCGTATCCAAAAACATCCAAGTAATCAAAGGTCCAGGGGGCTTGCGCTATGGTGGAGATGCGATCGGAGGAATTGTCATGATGGAACCTGACGCCCTGCCAGATACTGCAGGAATCAAAGGGGAAATTCAATCCATATACTTTACGAATGGCAGACAAGGTGTTATTTCGGGCACTTTACAAGGGGGAATCACAAATAACAAGGGCTGGGGATGGCGCATTCAGGGTACCTTGAAAGATGGAGGTAATATTCAAACAGCTAATTACTACCTCGCAAATACAGGCGTACAGGAGCAGAATTTTTCCGCAGCTTTAGGTTACAAGAAGAACAGGTGGTCGAGCGATCTTTTTTTCAGCCATTTCCATTCTGTAATCGGCATCTATCTAGGTTCACACATCGGCAATGTGAATGATTTGGAGAACTCCATTGCACGCACTCGACCATTTCAGGCATTTACTCCCTTACAATTTAGTCGGGAGATTGACCGCCCCAACCAAGATGTCACGCATAGTTTGGGAAAATTCAAGACCCAATACCAACTGACAAACGGTCGAGCTATTCGATCGACATTGGCATTACAAAACGATGAAAGACTAGAATTGGATGTATTACGAGCAGGGAAAAATATCAATAACCTACAATTCCTATTGCGGACTTTCAATGGTGAAATATTGCTCGATGAATCGAATGCTAACCAATTATGGAAGGGTCAATTTGGGGTAAACTTTCAGCTCCAAGGAAATATCACTTCCGGAAAAGATGTAGCCAACCCGACTCTAACGACAAGCCTATTGCCTAATTACTTTCAAAATACGTTTGGTCTATTCGCTATCGAACGATTGGTAAAAGAAAAATACGAACTGGAATTAGGCCTCCGCGTCGATGAAAAAACGATCGATGTGCACCGACCTAAATCGAATTATTCGAATATCATTTATCGCAATGCCAACCACTACTTGGGACTCTCAGGAAGTCTAGGCCTAAAATATCATTGGACCGAGAAACTAGAAAACCACCTCATCCTTGCGCGAGCATTCCGAGCGCCTGGTGTCAATGAACTCTTTTCATATGGTGTTCACCACGGAGCGGCGGCTTTTGAAATTGGCGACCCAGGATTAAAGGGTGAAACCGCCTACAACCTGAGCTTAAATACTATTTTTGCGCCTAAAAATCTTCAAATTGAGCTTGGCCTATACAACAATTACATTCAAAACTTCATTTACCTGAGACCCTTAGTTAACAATGGAGAAGCCGTCTATTTCACCACCGTGCGCGGTGCATTTCCAGGTTTCGCCTATGAACAGATAAACGCCATTTTTCAAGGAGTTGACGCACAAGTGAATTACCAAATCAGCCCTAAATTGTCATTCCAACAGAAATCAAGCATTGTACATGCTTTTGATGTAAGCCACAATTTTACTTATCTGGTTAATATCCCAGCAAATCGATTTGAATACACGCTTAGTTATCGCTGGATGCAGGAAAAACAATATGTAAGTGTGGGACTCGTACAAGTAAGCGAACAAACGCGCGTAGAACCCGGATCAGATTATGCTGTTCCTCCCAAAGGCTACCAATTGGTCCAGGCAAATTGGGGAATCAGTTTAAAGAAAATCGACATCGGATTACGCATCAGCAATGCATTCAATACAGCATACCGCGATTACTTAAACCGCTTCCGTTATTTTGCGGATGACCAAGGTCGGAATATAAGTTTGCGCGTACTTTACAAAATCTAACGTCGCAACCAGCTTTCTGGATTTTGATGTTGCGTGTTTTTCCAAACTTGGAAATTGATTTCAGACGTTCCATCTTCATCAGAAGCAACTGACCCAATTCGTTGGCCCGTTTTCACCTTTTGTCCAGCACTGACAGAAACATTGGCCAATTTACTGTACACGGTAAAATACTCCCCATGCTGAATGGCAACCACCATGTTAATCCCTGGAATATTTTGAACCGTAGCAACAACGCCATCATAAACTGAATGAACGGGAGATCCAGCCGATGTCTGAATATCTATCCCATTGTTATTCACCATAACCCCTTTCAAAACGGGATGTTTATGTACACCAAAATGATCTGAAATAAATCCGGATGGTACCGGGAAAGGCATCCGACCACGCAAAGCGGCAAATGAACTTGCTAACCTTGCCTCATCCGCATTCATGTAATAGGTATTCGAATTCAAAGCAGGTTCCTCCACTTTCGCAACAGGAGCAGCCTCCTCCTTTTTCGGTTTTGCTACTTCTTTTTTCTCAACACGAGCCTCCAATTTCGCCTCTTCTTTCGACTCACCGCCTGTTGGCTTTTCGTATTTCTTCACCATCCCTTCCTCTAATTTCGGTTTCGGCAATGCGGGCTTATTCACTTCTAATTTACGCGCTTGAGCCGCCATGCGTAATTTACGCTCACGTTCCATCGATTTCTGAATCTCCCGCTGAACAATACCAGCGATCAAATTATCCAATTTCCGAATCGCTAATTTCTTACGCTCTAATTCCGTACGAAGCTTCTTTTCCTGTTGGGTCAAAACCGTCACCACCTTCGTCTCTTTTGTCTTTAACACCTCGAGGGTAGCTTTCTCCTTCTCCTTTTCAACTAAGACCTTTTTCTCTTCATTCTTTTTGAAAACCACTTGCTGCTTCTTCGTCATCAAATCCTGTCGCGTTTCAAAAATTTTATGGGCTTGTTGTTTCCGGTTCGCCGTAAAATGGCGCAGGTAATCAAAGCGACGCGTAAACTCACCCAAGTCCTGGGATAATAACAAGAAACTGATTTTATTTGAAACAGTCGAAACCTTTTGCGCCTCATACAACATGAGTGCATAGTTTTTCTTCAAGCGCTCCAACTTCGCAGCCAAAACATCACTTTCGTGCGTTAATTTGGATGCCTCAGCAGCTAGCAAAGTTTGATTCTCATTTAATACATTGATCTGTTTTTTCTGAACAACTATCTGCTCTTTCAAGACATTCAACTTTCCAATCGATACATTTTTCTTTTTCGATGTACGAGAAATAATCGAATTTAACTCCTTGATTTTTGCCAAGTTGTCCTTTTTTTGTTGCTCTAACTGTGTCTTCTTATCCACTTGTCCCCAAGCCACAAAAACACCTAACAAACAAATAATTAAACTGATATAGCGCATTACTTTTTCAAAAATTTAGCCGGAAGTCTAAATGGAAATTCAAGTGGCGTTTCCAGCAACTCCACTTTCGAATATTTAATTTGAATGACCGTTGTCACTCGCTTGTCCTCCTTATTCTTCACATCCAAGGTTATTTGGCTTGAAAATGGAAAAATCACTTGATTCAAATTCGTAAACTCCTCAAAATCCAAAGTTAATTTATTACTCGACGGTTCATCACGAACCAATAATTTCTTCAATTTCCGATTCGGCCCCACCATGTTATCTATCTTGATTCTGCCCGAATCTTGTTTGATAATGATGTTCTCATTTTCCCGAATAACCCGTGAATTATTCTTCTTAAATGGTTGATTCCCCACGATCAAGGACTGTAGCATCCGGTAATCAATCCGAAAACCCATCACCGTACTCAAACTATCATAGGTCAAATTATAATACTCGCCACTAATCTTTTGGTAAAACTGCACCCGATCTTTACTAAACAAACCCGTCGCACCCGTCAAACCGGCTTGTGAGATATTCACCCAAATGATGCTGTCCTTCTTAACGCGAATATCAACGGAATAATTGTCTGTGTTATTTCCAGATTTCCATGCGACCCGAGATTTCGCCTTCAAATAGGTAAAAGCCAAATCCTCGACCGATTCTTTGGAATCTTGCTCCGTGGCAACAATCGGCTCAGGAATCAATTGCTGAACGCTATCTGGCACAGAAACTACCCGAATGGTATCTACTTGTTTTTCCTGTGCAACTTGAACGACAGAGCTCGATTTACAAGCCTGCACGAACACAAAAACCACAAAGAGTAAAACGAAACGCGTCATAATTAATTAGATATGCAAAATTATCTCAATTTTCGACAATTTTCTTCATCTTGATTTTTTTATCAAGTATTTGGTTAGCATTTGGCAAAGCAATCGCCTTCTTCCAGCTCTCCACCGCCTCTTTTATTCTCCCCAAGCGAAACAAGACATCCCCATGATGCTCCCAAACTGCAGAACTTTGAGATTTTTCATCTGCAAGCGCCAAACTTAAATAATGTAAAGCCTCCTCATATTTCCCCTGTTGATACAACACCCAAGCATAGGTATCCAGGTAAGTACCCTCACTTGGAAACTTTTCAACTAATTGTTTTGACATCGATGCCGCTTTATCTAATCGCTCCTTCCGCAATGACAGGTAATAACTGTAATTGTTCAAGACATGCTCGTCGGTCGGATTCAAGGCCAGCACCTTATCAAAAGCAACGTCCGAATCTTTCGATCTTCCTACGGCATGATACACATCTCCCAACATAGAAAACAATTGCACATTCCAATTATCGGTAGGCTTGATAATGCCGCGGGCGATTTCCAAATACCGCAAAGCATCAGGGTTATTCCCTTGTAAATAGCGTGCGAAGCCCAACTGGAAGTTCAAAAAACCATTCATCGGAAATGCCTTCAATGCCTCCTCGGCATGTATAGCCGCGCTATCAACCGCATTTAATTCAAAATCCAATTGAATAATCCTGGCCCAAACTTCATATTTAGGTTCCCCCATGCGCGCGGCGCGTAAATAAAATTTTTGGCCCTCTTCCAATTTAGAAGCACTCACATATAAGTCGCCCTGAATGGCTAAAAAACGAGGTTCTTCAGGATAGATTGCCAACCAATGTGTAGCCAAAGCGTTGGCTTGCTCCCATTTGATCGGGTCGTCAATTAATTCAAACACCTTCATGGTGACTTGCGCAACCATTGAAGGCAATACCTCATGATCCTCAGCTGCTCTGCGTAGTTGAACGAGCGATGAGTCAAAATTCTTTTGATGTAGATATCCATTCGTAAGCAACAAAGCCAATTGACCTTGAGATGGATATTGCATTTGCAAAGCAAGTAAATTTGCCCGGACTGAATCCGCTTGGCTCAAATCCCAAGCAACATCCATTTGATCCCAAGTTAAGATTTGCTCTTCATCATCCATGTCGATGAGTCGCTTGCCCGCCAGCAAGGCCCTCATCAATTGATTTTGTTTCAAGTAAATAAATTCCTTCGTTCGAATGATTGCAGGATATTCCCCCACATAATGATCCGCGCGATCCAAGGCTTGCAGGGCAAGATCGCCTTGTTCAGACCAAACATATGCCTGTGCTAGTAACAAATTTACTTCCGGCTGCGACTCATCATATTGGCCTAATTTTGTCAAGCAGGCAATCGCTTCCGAAATTTGCTTATCGGCAAGCAATTGTTCAGCAAAAAACAAGCCATAATCAAGTGAATAAGGCGACAATTCATGCGCTTTTCGGGCATGTACTAAAGCACTCTTCGGATTCTTTTCTGCGAGGTAAGCTTTGGCGAGGTAAAATGAGAGCGCAGGTTCATTTGAAATAACCGTTGCCAAACTCTCCCAAACCAAAATGGCTTCGGAATAATCTTCTTTGATATAATGACGCATTCCCTCCTGAAAAAGCGCTTCTTGGCCTGCTTTCGATTGAATTAACTTTTTGCCTTGGGCTAAAGCTGGACTTAATCCAACCAGTGCTGTCATAGCAAAACCGACGATCACTCGACAAAGATATTTTGCTGTTTGACCAGACATTATTCTTTTTATTTAGGTAGGGATAGAAGTTGTTTGTTCAATAAATCTAGCCAAATTTTAGCTCCGCGTTGATTCCAGTGCGAATCAGATTTAAAGAAGTTCTGTTTCGCTTGTTGCTTTAATTCATCCGTTGGATTAACAAAATGGATACTACCCACTTTATTTTCCAGACGAGGAATAAACTGATTGTATGATTTATCTTCGGTAGCTAAAACAGAAACAGGATTAGGAATAAATGAAAAGATCACTTCATCAAACCCCATTTTTTTAGCATAATCCTCTATTTGACGCATGTCTTGAACCAATTTGGTTAAACGCATCTCAGAAACCAACTGAAAAGAACTTCCATCAGCAACAGAATCAACCGTTTGATCTAAATAAAGGAAGTCCTTCGACTTTGCCAATTTCACACCGGCCGGCTCCCGACCAAATAAACTTAAATTCAATTCAGCTTTCAACTCTTTGAATTTAGAGAACAAAGCCAAATCAAAAAGGGCAAACGATAAATTTTCCTCTAAGGTAGGATGATAAAGGATTTGCTTGATCGATCTATTAATTTGAGCAAATACCGACTTATCTTGAATGACCTCAGGCTTTTCAAAAATGGCAGCAACTCGCTCTTTATTCATTAAGTTTAACACATTCCGCTCGACGGACTCAACCAACAAAACTCGTTTTGTACTTCCTTGGCTAAATTTAAATTTTACCTCCGGTGAATGGTCCCATTTAAAAAACTGAATAGAATTTACACGCTCAAAATAAGCTGGAATAATTTCGAAAGAGCTGTAGAAATAACTGTCCCCAATCACATACAATGAAATATCTTTTTGCTTTGAAATTAACTCATCAGGACGAACAGCTGACACATCTTTTATGTACTTGAAATTTGACAAATAAGATATTCCATACAAATCGCCATAAAGATACTTGTCGGAGCCCAACAAACTATTCGGTTGATACCGAGCATGTGTTAACCACGACATTCCGCTTTGGGAGCTGCTAACCATTAGCAATCCGGCACATAAAACAAACACCAAAACAGCGAGTAATTTTTTCATCAAAACTGAAAATAAATAAACTGTTTCAAACTAAATACACCGAAAAAGTAAATAATCGCGACTAAAAAAGGGAGTAGAAATACAAAATATTGAGAGCGAATATTCCGTAGAGCCAAGCCTTTAAAATCCCAATAATATAACCCAAAAACTAATAATATACTGAACAAAACCTCATTTGAATTCATACCCAACAAACTGTTTGAAGGTAAGTCAAAAATAAGTTGCTTGAAATACGCTTTAATTTCCGAGAAATGAACTAAGCGAAAAAATACCCAAGCTAGACTAACCAAACTAAATGTTAATACCCGATAGAAAATCCCACGAATTAATCCGGTTGCATACTTTGCTGCTAATTGAGGGAAAATCCGATTAAGCGTGAATCCAATTAATTGAAAAATACCATGCAAGAAACCCCAAATGACAAAATTCCAACTTGCACCATGCCACAAACCTGAAACGATAAAAACAAGCATGATATTAAAATACCATTTGGGCACAGAAACACGATTCCCTCCTAAACTAAAGTAAACATAGTCTTTGAACCAAGTTGATAGCGAAATGTGCCATCGACGCCAAAAATCAGGGATAGACTTAGCGGTATAGGGTGCATTAAAATTATCCATCAACTTAAATCCCATTACGCGAGCAGCTCCTATCGCTATATCAGAGTACCCCGAAAAATCGCAGTAGATCTGAAAAGAATAAAAAAATGAAGCCATTAATAGTTGACCGCGGGAGTGTGTCCCAACTGAAGCGTAAACAGAATCTACAAGAATCGCTAATCGGTCGGCAATGACCACTTTTTTAATCAAGCCTTCCATCATCTGCATTATACCCGCTCTCACTCGGTCACTATCCCAAACATGACGCTCGTAAAATTGGTGTAATAAATTCTGAGGTCGTTCAATAGGTCCAGCGACTAATTGCGGATAGAACATGACGTATAGGCTATAAATGCCAAAATTTCGCTCAGCTTTTTGGTTTCCTCGATAAACCTCAATCGTATAGCTCATCGCTTGAAATGTATGGAACGACAAACCAATCGGCAATAAAATGGATAGGCTCGGTAAGTGAACCTCCCTGCCAAACAAATTGGCTAAATGATAAACGTTATTCGCAATAAACCCATAGTATTTGAAAATTGCCAACACGCCTACATTCGCAATCAAGCTACATGCTAAAAATAGTTTTTTAGCGCGCCCTTCAAACTTTTCCAAATAAATCCCTGCCCAATAATCGATGATAATTGTCACCAATAAAATGACCAAATAGATCGGAACAAATGCCATGTAAAAATAGCAAGATGCTGCGAGCAATAAAATCCAACGGAAACGGTGCGCCAATAAAAAATAGGCGGACGTAACAATTCCAAAAAACACCAAAAACTGCAAGGAATTGAATACCATTAGCTACTAGTTGATTTTCTGAATTTGGGCAATTAATGTGGCATCATCCATCACAAGCTCAGATTTTTCACCCGCTAATGCCGGCGAAATCGTAATACTTAAAGCTTGAACTTCTTGTTGGATATACGCTCCAAAAACCTGAATGCTTTCCATCCACGCTGCCGGACCTTCTTCTACATGAATCGCGATTTTATCTACGACATCAAAACCTGAATCCTTCCGCAAATTTTGGATACGATTCACAAATTCCCGGGCCATCCCTTCTTGAACCAATTCAGGCGTCAAGGTATTATCCAAGGCGATTGTCAAACCACCTTCCGAAGCGGTTAAGTAGCCAGGCATATCTTCTGTTACGATTTCGATGTCAGCTAAAGCAATCTCAAAACCTTGCAAGTTCGTAGAACCAGAAGTTTCAATCTGCGCCAAATCACCCGAACTCATTCCTGTAATAACTTCCGCAACCGCCTTCATGTCTTTCCCGAATTTTGGACCCAAGGCCTTGAAATTAGGTTTGACTTTCTTACTTAATACGCCGGATGCATCGTCGAGATAATTCACCAACTTCACATTCACCTCCGACTTAATCAAATCTTCCACCTTACGAATTTGCTCACGGGCAGATTCTTGTAGAACAGGAACTAAGACCTGCGCTAGCGGTTGGCGTACTTTCAATTTATGCACCTTACGGATCGAGTGCACCAAAGAACAAATGCGTTGTGCCATGTCCATGGATGCTTCTAAATCAGCATTTTGCCAAGAAGGATTTACTTTTACAAAATCCGTTAAATGTACCGAAGTAGCTCCCGTTAAATTCTTGTACAACCAATCTCCGTAGAACGGAGCAATGGGCGACATCAATTGCGCAACCGTCGTCAAACAAGTATGCAAAGTCTGATATGCAGCAGCTTTATCCGCTGAAATCCCTTGGTTCGTATCCTCTGGATTCCAGAAGCGTCGGCGTGACAAACGAACATACCAGTTGGACAAATGATCACATACAAAATCCTGCACCGCACGGCCGGCTTTAGTTGGCTCATAGGTCGCATAAGCCTCGTCAACCTCAGCGATTAGACTGCTTAATTTCGACAGGACCCAACGGTCTAATTCCGTTAAATCGGCCATATTAACACCCTTCGAATCCGGCGTAAATCCGTCCAAATTCGCATACATGGCAAAGAAATTATAGGTATTTGTTAGCGTACCAAAGAACTTATTACGCACTTCGGTAATTCCCGCTAAATCAAATTTCAAGTTATCCCAAGGTTGTGCATTGGTAATCATGTACCAGCGCGTAGGATCCGCTCCATATTTAGAAAGCGTATCAAATGGATCAATCGCATTGCCCAAACGTTTGGACATTTTATTGCCATTTTTATCCAAGACTAAACCAGTCGAAACCACATTTTTAAATGCCACCGATTCTTCCACCATCGCCGAAATCGCATGGAGCGTAAAGAACCATCCACGCGTTTGGTCCACCCCTTCTGAGATGAAATCTGCCGGATAAGACTGTTTGAAAATTTCTTGATTCTCGAATGGATAATGCCATTGTGCGAAAGGCATCGCACCCGAATCGAACCACACGTCGATCAAATCTGCCTCACGTGCCATGACAACACCTGAAGGGCTTAACACAAAGATATTATCCACATAGGGACGATGTAAATCTGCCTCTCCAGCTTTTGCAGCAGCAATAAATGCTTCATTGCCTTTTTGCTGTTCAGCGGATAATTTTCCTGATTGGATAGCCTTTTCTAATGCTTGCACTAAGTCCTCCACTGAACCAAAACACAATTCTTCCGAACCATCTTCGGCACGCCATATAGGCAAAGGCGTTCCCCAATAACGAGAACGAGACAAGTTCCAGTCAACCAGGTTCTCCAACCAGTTTCCGAAACGACCTGTACCCGTCGACTCCGGTTTCCAGTTGATCGTATTATTCAACTCGATCAATTTATCCTTCACCGCCGTGGTCTTGATAAACCAAGAATCCAATGGATAGTACAATACCGGTTTGTCCGTACGCCAGCAATGTGGATACGGGTGATCAAATTTCTGAACGTTAAATGCCTTGTTTTCCGTTTTTAATTGAATCGCAATGCGCTCATCAACAGATAAATATTTATCGCGGCCTTGTTTGATTTTGGCCGCTTCTTTTTCCTCTTCACTTAGATATGCCTCTTTTACGGGCTCTAATGCATAATCAGTCACCTCTTGAACGAAACAACCTTGTCGGTTCACCAAAGGCACATCCTTTCCATTGGCATCTTGAACAAAAATGGCAGGAATGTTATTTTGTTGGGCTACCCGAAAGTCATCCGCACCGAAAGTAGGCGCCGTGTGCACGATTCCTGTACCATCTTCCGTCGTCACGAAGTCTCCCAAGATCACACGGAAAGCTGGACTTGCAGGCTGCACATAAGGCATCAATTGGGCATATTCTACACCTTCGATATCGGAGCCTTTGAACGTATCAACAATCACATACGGAATAGCACTAGGCTTTTTCTCCGCTGCAACATAGGCATCAAAATCGCCATTTTCTGCCGCAGCCTGGAAATAATTCTTTACCAAATCCTTCGCTAATACCACATGAACTGGTAAATAGGTATAAGGATTAAAGGTCTTCACCAAGACATAAGCAATATTCTTCCCAGCGGTTAACGCGGAATTGGACGGTAATGTCCAAGGAGTCGTCGTCCAGGCCAATAAATACACAGGAGCTCCGCCTGATTTTTCAAACAAAAAGGCAGATTTCGCTGTATTTTTTGCCTCGAATTGAGCTGTCAACGAGGTGTCTTTCACATCGCGGTAACAACCCGGCTGGTTTAATTCGTGCGATGACAAACCTGTACCTGCCGCAGGAGAATAAGGTTGAATCGTATATCCTTTGTATAAAAGTCCTTTGTCGTACAGGCGCTTTAATAGATTCCAAACACTCTCAATGTAAGGAGTTTGGTAAGTCACGTAAGGATTCGCTAAATCCACCCAGTAACCCATTTTTTCAGTCAAATCATTCCACTGATCCGTGAATTTCATGACCGTTTCGCGGCATTTTTGATTGTATTCTTCGACCGAAATCGATTTGCCGATGTCTTCTTTGGTGATGCCTAATTCTTTCTCAACTTGCAATTCAACGGGAAGGCCATGGGTATCCCAACCACCTTTTCGCTTCACTTGTTTACCCTTTAAGGTCTGGTAGCGACAGAAAATATCCTTAATCGTACGTGCCATCACGTGGTGAATACCCGGCGTACCATTCGCAGAAGGTGGACCTTCAAAAAAAGTAAAAGTCGGATTCCCCTCGCGAGATGAAATCGATTGTTCGAAAATTTGATTCTCTCTCCAGAAATTTAGTACCTCGTCCGCTACAGCAGCATAATCTAAATTTTTGTATTCCTTAAAGGCCACAGTCTTGTTGTTTTTTATGAAATAATCGGCAAAATTGAAGCAAAAATAAGAAAAAATACCGAAAAATTAAGGCCAAAGCCATGAACAAATCTCACCTCCGACAGCTTGCTCTTACTCGACGCAAAAATGTGTCAGAGCGAATTTTTGCCTTGTTGAATGAGGAGCTCCAACAAGAATTCATGGATTTCATCACAAGCTTTCAACAGCCCCGGGTGATCATGAGTTTTCAACCTATTGTAGCACGCAAAGAAGTTGAGATGGAGTCCATTCATCATACATTATGGTCTCTGGGTCACCAACTCTGTTTCCCAAGAGTCGAAAATGACCATTCGATGACCGCCTATGAAACAAAAAAAGGCGACCCTTTGATTACATCGACATGGAGAATTCAGGAACCCAATCCGCTTACAAATAAAAAAACACCATCAGAAGCCATTGACCTCATCATTATTCCTTTGCTAGCTTTTGACGCGCATGGCAACCGAGTAGGTTATGGCAAAGGATTTTACGATCGTTTTTTAATGGATTGTCGGCCAGACGCGCTGAAAATTGGAGTATGTTTGGATGAAGCCGTGCAACGCATTGATGATGTAGAGGCGCATGATATACCCTTGGACCTTTGCATTACGCCTACAGGCATCCACCTTTTTGATGGATTTTATCAAAAAAATCCTTTTGATTCAGAATATAAGCCCTAATTTTGCATGCTAATAAACCCTTTTGCTTTGTGAAAATCAGGCAATTACTCTTGATGGTATTGTGTTGTGCATCCGCTTCTGTGATGGGCCAGCAAGCCGCTCATGAGCCGTTGTTTCCGATTGAACAAATCCAACAAGGATTTACGAATAAGTTCGTTTACAAAAGGCAAATAATAGACAATCCTTTGGCACTTCAAATACCCTTATTAGAGGCCAAAGATCCTGAAATAAGCTTTGAATTCAACAAATTCAAGCAGCAACGGAAACTCATGAACTGGATTTCCAGTGTTGGCCTAGGTGTTTCAGCCTATTCATTACTGAAACCCGGTCAAGTGACGGATGGATTTTATTTGTCGACAATAGGCGCAGCTGCATTAGTGAATGTTTATGTAGGAACGGTCAGTATGCGACACTTAAAACGTGCTTTAGCAAAGTACAATAGCTTGGTGGGGGAAGAACCCAAAATAAGCTTTGAAATAAAAGCACATGGTGCACAAGGAGCATCGTTGGCATTAAATTGGAAGTATAATTTTTAATTGATATAAACATGAAAGTTGCTGTTGTAGGCGCCACAGGATTGGTTGGCGGCGAAATCTTGAAAGTATTAGCGGAAAGAAATTTTCCTGTCACGGAAATTATCCCGGTAGCGTCTGAGCGCTCAATCGGTAAAAAGATTGCTTTCAAGGGAAAGGAATTCGAAGTGGTAGGTTACGAAACAGCAATCTCAATGAAACCAAACGTGGCGATTTTCTCTGCGGGCGGAAGTTCATCCTTAGAAATGGCACCTAAGTTTGCAGCAGCTGGAATTACAGTTGTCGATAACTCTTCAGCATGGCGCATGGACCCTACTAAAAAATTAGTTGTTCCTGAGATCAATGCAAGTACATTGACGCCAGAGGATAAAATCATTGCAAATCCAAATTGCTCTACCATCCAAATGGTGGTTGTCATGAATCCATTGCACAAAAAATACAAAATCAAGCGTGTGGTTGTTTCTACGTATCAGTCGGTGACTGGAACTGGGAAAGCAGCGGTTGATCAATTGTTCGACGAGCGAGCAGGGAAAACAGATTACAACAAAGTATATCCACATAAAATTGACTTGAACGTATTGCCTCATATCGATGTATTCTTGGATAATGGCTATACGAAAGAAGAGATGAAGATGATCTTGGAAACGAAAAAGATTATGATGGATGATTCGATTCAGGTGACTGCGACAACGGTTCGTATTCCAACCATCGGTGGGCACTCGGAATCTGTGAATATTGAATTCGAAAATGATTTCGATTTAGCAGAGGTTCGTGCCATTTTGGAAAAAGAAGAAGGTATCATCGTACAAGACGATCCAAAGAACTTTGTTTATCCGATGCCAATCACGGCACATGGAAAAGATGAAGTATTCGTGGGACGTATTCGTCGGGATGAGACGCAAAAAAATACCTTGAACTTGTGGATTGTAGCGGACAATTTACGTAAAGGGGCCGCAACCAATGCAGTTCAAATCGCGGAATACCTCGCGGCACATCACTTAATTTAATGAGAAGGCCGGTGATACCGGCCTTTTTTTTTGACATGACAAGACTTAGTGTAAATATCAACAAGATTGCCACCTTACGTAATTCACGCGGGGCGAATAATCCCGATGTCATTCAGGTTGCTTTGGATTGCGAGCGTTTCGGGGCGGAAGGAATTACGGTTCATCCACGTCCCGATGAGCGACATATTCGCTATGCAGATGTGCGTGCGCTGAAGGAAGTTGTGACGACAGAATTCAACATTGAGGGAAACCCGATGGAACCATCATTCATCGAATTGGTGATGGAAGTACGCCCGGAACAGGTAACCCTGGTTCCGGATGCGCTGGGTCAAATTACCTCGAACCATGGTTGGGACACCATTCAGCACCAAGGTTTATTGCAAGCACTCATCGCACAATTCAAAGAAGTCGGCATTCGTACCTCCATCTTCGTAGATCCTGTGCTTGAGATGGTGGAAGCAGCCGCAACAACGGGAGCGGATCGTATTGAATTATATACCGAACCTTATGCAGAACAGTTTTTTGAAAATCCGACGCAGGCCGTGTCGGCTTACCGAAAAGCAGCCTTTCGTGCTAGCCAACTCGGCTTAGGCATTAACGCGGGACATGATTTGAGTTTGGAAAATTTGGCATTTTTTAAGGCAAATGTTGCTCCTTTGGATGAGGTATCGATTGGACATGCCTTGATCTGTGATGCCTTGTATTATGGATTGGAGAATACAATCCAGCTGTACAAACGCGCATTGAAATAAAAGCTAGGCCGTTTCGAAGCGGCCTAGCTAATTAATATTATTCGCGATCGCCTGTCAATACTACTTGACCACCTGCAACCGACAATTTGATCGATTTCACTTTCCCTTCTGCACGTGAAAAAATGACGTCGGCATCATAGCCTTGAATCGTAGCAGAGAACGTATCTTTAGCATTGCTTGCTTTCAAGACAGCACCTTCTGCAGGGTTTGCATCTGAGCTAAGTGCTAATTGGCCATCCTTCATCGCAATGACAATTTTCTTCACGTATTCATTGTCGGCCATTTTAAACGACGCAACATAATCACCTAAGGTAGCACCTTCTTTTTGACCCGTTAATACTTGGCCTTGTGCTTCGATTTTCACGCCTTTCACGGCACCAGCCTCACGTGTAAAAACCACAGTACCACCCATGCTTTCTAAGGCAAATTCATCTGCATTTTTACCTGGGGCTAATTCTGCATCGGGAAAACCTTCTGCAGCCATGATCACTTTGCTGTCTTTAACAGAGATCGTGATAGACTTTACATAAGGATTTTCAGACAATTTGAACGTTCCTGCATAATCGGCAGGATTGGATTGTGCAAGCAATTGAACGGCAGAAACGCAGATAACAAATGCTAAGGAGAATAATTTTTTCATAAGGAATAATTCGTTTAAAGATGAAACAAAGCTAAGCAATTTGACAAAGTCCCCTTTGATAAATACCAAAAAAGATGAAATATTTACCAAAATTTTGTCGCTCAATTATTTAAAACGATTTTGATTTAAAAAAGTTTTGGCTACATTTGAAACGTCATCAAGACAAAAATTAATCAATTCGCCCAGTAAATCGATAGGAGACACAATATGAGATAAACCTCTACGTTAACAATTTTGAAGTTTTATGATTAAAATTCAGGTTAGCGATGCGGCTTTATTATCAGCGTACATCCAAGGGGACGATAAAGCGTTTGAGACATTAGTCAAACGTAGTAAATCCAAAGTTTATACGACTATTTACTTGATCGTTAAGGACCGCTACATTGCGGAAGACTTAATGCAAGAAGCATATATTAAGGCTATCGACGTGATCAAGTCGGGCCGTTACAACGAAGAAGGGAAATTTTTACCCTGGATTCTGCGTATTTCGCACAACATGGCGATTGATCATTTTCGGAAGGATAAACGTTATCCAACGATTGTATTGGAAGATGGCTCGAAGGTTTTCAACAGCTTTGATTTTGCAGAGGACTCGGTAGAGGAACAGCAAATGAAGGCGGATCAAGTGGAGAACATTCGGGAAATGATTAAAAAATTACCTGATGAGCAACGTGAGGTATTGGTGATGCGGCATTATGAAGACTTGAGTTTTCAGGAAATTGCAGACCAAACCGGCGTTAGCATCAATACTGCCTTAGGAAGAATGCGTTATGCGCTCATCAACCTAAGGAAAATGCTAAACAAACAAGAGATTGCCTATGACGCAAAGTTTTACCCCAAATGACCTTATTAAAAACTTGTACGAGCCCCAAGCAGGCATCAACGAATTAACAAATGAAGGAATACGCTCGGAGTTAGCGGCATTCCAACAGGTCCAAAACGCCTTAGACCAGGCTTACATTTCCCCGTCTGAGCGTGTGATTAATCGAATCTTGGATTATTCCAAACACAAAGAGTCGATTCAATCTTAATCTTGAAATTGTTTCTTATTTTGCATCAAATTCAACGCGATGCTTAAGAAGGAACGATTTCAAGCTTTTATTTCCCATTTCGAATCCTCATTTCCTGAGGCTGAAACGGAATTGCATTACAGCAATCCCTATGAATTGTTGGTGGCCGTCGTGTTATCTGCGCAATGCACCGACAAGCGTATCAATCAAGTTACCCCTGCCCTATTTAAGCGTTTTCCTGATGCGAAATCTTTATCGGAATCAAGTGTTGAAGAGATATTCAGTTATATCCGTTCTGTATCTTATCCCAATAACAAGGCAAAGCATCTATTAGGATTAGGCCAAAAACTCGTTGATCAATTCGCCGGCGAAGTACCTGAAACCCTAGAAGATTTACAGACCTTACCCGGCGTGGGTCGGAAAACGGCGAATGTCATCGCATCCGTCATTTACAATCAACCTGCTATGGCGGTAGACACACATGTGTTTCGTGTTTCCCGAAGATTAGGCTTGGTTCCGCAAACTGCTCGGACGCCTTTGTTAGTCGAAAAAGCCTTAATTCGCCATCTGCCTAATGACATCATTCCACGCGCGCACCATTGGTTGATTTTACATGGTCGCTACATTTGTTTGGCACGAACACCCAAATGCAAGGAGTGTTCAATTACACATTTCTGTGCCTATTACGCTAAAAATCAGGAAAAATGATCGAAGCAGCAGGAATTATAACATCGATATTAGGCGTCTATTTTTCAAGCCAACGAAAAGCTTCGGCTTGGCTTTGGAACATGTTGGCATCGGGCATTTATATGTATGTATTTTATGCGGCGGGATTATATTCCGACATGGAATTACAGGGGATATTTATTTTGATGGCCCTGTATGGCTTATATCAATGGAAGCATGTGGACGAGGCATGGAAGCCCTCAAAAAACAGTTGGGGCCAGACCATCATCGGATTAGCATTAGCGGGATGCTATGGAATTATAGCGGGATATTTGCACGATCGCTTTTCTACACAGGTGAAGTCGCCCTATTGGGATGCAACATTGACAGGTTTAAGTATGTTGGGGACCTACTGGGCAGCCCAACGAAAAATCGAAAATTGGATTTTATGGATTTGTGTCGACCTTGCCTACGTCGGCATGTATTTAGTTAACGGTTTATGGGGAACCGCAGCCTTGTATCTTGTGTTCGTTTTCATGGCAATGTACGGTTGGATTTCCTGGCGCAATAAACTCACAATCAAGTGATTAAAAATTTGTCAGAGATTTTATTCGAATCAGCACACAAAATTGTTCAATAAAATTATCTTTGTAAGATAGAACGCGACAAGAACAGTAAGGTGCTGAAATTCAAATAATTATAATTTTCGTGTTCGATTAAAATTAAAAGTGTTTTTAATATATGGCGACGGAAGAGAAGAATCGTTATTCAGCTGAAGAATTAAAAGAGTTCGAAGCAATCATTCAAAGTAAATTAGCTGAAACCAATGCAGAGTTAAAGTATTTACGTGAAGCATTAAGCAAAAAAAATGACCCAGGAACTGATGATACATCAGGTAACTCGAAGGTCATGGAAGATGGAGCGGATACGCAAGAGAAGGAAAGCATGAATCAATTGGCAGTACGCCAACAAAAATTTGCCAAAAGCTTAGAGAATGCGTTGATGCGCATTAAAAATGGCACATACGGCGTTTGTATTGATTCAGGAAAATTAATTTCCAAAGAGCGTTTGCGTCTGGTTCCACATACACAGCATTCGATTGAGGCCAAATTAAAACAACGCTAGATGGGATTTTTCGACAATAATGGTTTGGTAGATTTATTAAAAAACTACCTTAAAACGCAATTTGAATTAGTCAAACTCGACATTCAAGAGCGTTTGGAAGCCTTATTGGAACGCATATTCAAATTCATCATCTTGGCGTTTGCATTAGGAATAGGAGTATTATTCCTGCTACATGGCATCGCGAATATGATCAATGCCTATTTAGGTAGCCAATTCTGGGGACATTTAATTGTTTCTGGAGCGTGTTTTATTGTGGGCGCAATTATGGTGGCAAGCTTTCGCAAGCCACAGGAAAACGAAGCTTTAGAGGAAGAAGAAATTACAGCAGATGAGTCAGATAACGAATAAGAAAGCGAAATTAGAAGCTGAGGCAGCTAATTACGAAGAAAAAATCGGGGAGTCAATCGCCGACATAAAACAAGTTGCCAAGGAAAAGGGCACTCAAATCCTTGTGGCAGGAGCTGTCGTGGCTGGAGCCTATTTATTATATTCCTTGTTTTCAGGTAGTGACAAATCCGAGAAAAAATCCGAGAAAAAAGAATCCTCTTTCTTAGGTAACGCTATCACATCGTATGCGGTTGGGATTGCGTTGTCGTTGGCAAAAGACCAACTAGTTGATTATTTGAGAAAGCTCGAAGAAGAATCAGTTAAGAAATAACTATTTCGTTTTTTCACCACTACCTTTGGCAAACCTTGGAGGATTGCCAAAGGTTAAGGCTAGTTTTCCATCAAGTATGCCTTAATAAACTCATTGATTTCGCCATCCAACACCGCATCCGTATTTGAGGTTTGGTAATTTGTCCGGTGATCTTTTACGCGACGATCGTCTAGTACATAAGAACGAATCTGCGACCCCCATTCAATTTTCTTTTTACCCGCTTCTACTTCCGCACGCGCAGCATTGCGCTTGTCGATTTCGATTTGGTATAATTTAGATTTCAAGAGACGTAATGCCACTTCCTTGTTTTGCAATTGCGAACGCTCCTGCTGGCAAGCGATAATAATCCCCGAAGGCTTGTGCGTTAATCTCACCGCCGTTTCAACCTTGTTGACATTCTGTCCACCAGCCCCACCGGAACGGAAAGTATCCCAATCGATATCGGCAGGATTGATGTCAATTTCGATGGAATCATCGGCCAACGGGCATACATAGACGGAGGCAAAAGACGTATGTCTGCGGGCATTCGAGTCAAATGGAGAAATACGGACTAAACGATGGACACCGTTCTCCGACTTCAAATTACCATAGGCAAATTCGCCGTCCACCTCGATGGTAACAGATTTGATTCCGGCCACGTCTCCTGCGTTTTCATCTACCAAACGAACTTTGAAGCCATTTTTTTCTGCCCACATGTGATACATGCGAAGCAACATAGATGCCCAATCTTGGGATTCTGTACCACCCGCACCGGCGTTGATTTCGAGAACGGCGCTCATGTTGTCGCCTTCTTCCGACATCATTTTACGAAATTCGAGGGATTCGAGCAGAGATTCGAGTTTGGCACCTTCGGCATCCACTTCGGGTTCCGTGGCTTCACCCATCTCGTAAAACTCCCAAATCGTCTCTAAATCGTCTTGTGCATTAGATAACTGGTCGAAACCATCCGTCCAAAATTTAAGTCCACGCATTTCGCGCATCGTACTTTCTGCCTTTTCGGGATTGTTCCAAAACTCGGGATCGAGTGTGACGGTCTCCAGTTCGGAGATTAAATATTTCTTATGATCGTAGTCAAAGATACCTCCTTAAAGCCTCTATTCTGGCTTTCAGGTCATTGAACCTGTCTCTTGTCATGTGGATTTCTGCTAAATAAAGTACAAATATACCCGATTTTGTGCTAAATTGCGGCCTCATTCATTTAAATCAAGCAATAAAATGGCGCAACAATACGATTTGATCGTGGTAGGCTCAGGCCCAGGGGGTTATGTAGCAGCTATCCGAGCTTCTCAATTAGGTTTAAAATGTGCAGTCGTGGAGAAAGAATCTTTGGGAGGTATCTGCCTAAACTGGGGATGTATCCCAACCAAAGCCTTGTTAAAATCTGCGAATGTATTTGAATACATCAAGCATGCATCGGACTACGGAATTACCGTGAAAGGAGCAGAAGCTGATTTCTCAGCTGTAATCGCACGTTCACGTGGGGTTGCTGATAGCATGAGCAAAGGCGTTCAGTTTTTGATGAAGAAAAACAAGATCGATGTGATCATGGGTTACGGAAAAATCCAACCGGGTAAAAAGGTGGAGGTTACGGATGCCGATGGAAAAGCGACGATCTACGAAGGAAAAAATATCATGATTGCGACGGGTGCTCGTGCTCGTGCGTTACCGAATATCCCAATCGATGGCGAAAAAGTAATCGAATACCGCAAGGCGATGAGCTTAGCTAAACGTCCAGATTCGATGGTTATCATCGGTTCAGGCGCGATCGGCGTGGAATTTGCGTACGTATACGCGGCCATGGGAACGAAAGTAACCATTGTTGAATTTATGCCAAACATCGTTCCCGTAGAGGATGAAGATGTTTCGAAAGAATTGGCGAAGCAATACAAGAAAATGGGTATTGACATCTTGACTTCATCGAGTGTGGAGTCGGTAGATACCAAAGGAAAAGGTTGCAAGGTTAGTGTGAAAACACCTACAGGCAATCAAGATATCCAATGTGACATCGTCCTTTCTGCGGCGGGTGTGATTTGCAATTTGGAAAACATTGGTTTGGAAGAAGTAGGTATCATTGTGGACAAAGGACGTATTCCGGTGAACGCATGGTATGAAACAAATATTCCAGGATATTTTGCGATTGGTGATGTGACGCCAGGTCCAGCTTTGGCACACGTGGCATCAGCGGAAGGTATTATTTGTGTGGAGAAAATCGCAGGCCACAAAACGGAAGCCTTGGATTATTCGAACATTCCAGGATGTACGTATTGCTCACCAGAAATTTCTTCTGTGGGAATGACAGAGAAGAAGGCACGTGAGGCAGGATATGATATCAAAGTAGGTAAATTCCCATTCGTGGCTTCAGGTAAAGCAACAGCTGCTGGAGCGCGTGATGGTTTTGTAAAAGTAATCTACGATGCCAAATACGGTGAATTATTAGGCGCGCACATGATCGGTTACAACGTAACGGAGCTTATCGCGGAAGCCGTTGTGGTTCGTAAATTAGAAAGCACGGCTTATGAGATTATGAAATCGATTCACCCACACCCAACCATTTCGGAAGCCTTCAAGGGCGCTACGGAAGCGGCATACGGTGAGGCAGTAGACTTATAAAAAGGAAAGAGGAGCTAAGCTCCTCTTTTTTTATTGTCCAAAATAGGCTTCGGTTCCACCCTCAAGCCAGTCGGCACCCGGAATCATCGCTGCCGCCTCTGCTGACCGACCGCCCCCCTTTCCACAGACTGTGATGACGGGTTTGTCCGTCGGGAGTTCATGCAATCGTGCTGCGAGTTCTTTGAGCGGAATATGTTTCGCCCATGGAATGTGGCCGTCTTCAAATTCGTTTTTATTGCGTACATCGAGGACAAATACTTTCCCGTGTTTAAGTAACGGTTTGAAATCAGCTTGCGTCATCATGTCCCAAAGGTCGGCAAAGATGCCAAGCAATTTTTATACAAATGTTAAAAATTATAGACTTCGGATTTGAATGGTTTGGTAGGCCACTTTGCTTTTCGGATCGTGGGCCTGAATAGCAATCGTTCCCATTTGAATTTTACGCGGGTCGGTGCCGTTGGTACGATCAGCGGGTTCCGTATAATCGATCACAGTTTTGCCATTGATTTTTGTGGTAATGTGATTTCCTTGTACGATGACATTCAGGTCAAACCATTCCTCATCTTTGACATAGGTATCTTTGGTATCGACAATTCCGTAAACTGAAGCGGTACGACGCCAGTCGGAATGCGAATTATTCACCTGAATCTCATAGCCTTGTTTAGGCCAATCGTTTTCTAGGAATTTGGTACAAACATAGAGCCCTGAATTAGCGCCGGGATAGGTTTTTACGCGGGCATGCACTTCAAAATTCTTGGGAGTATATCCATTGTAAAAGAGGTGGCCGCGGTTTCCGTTGACAATCAGTTCCCCATTTTCGATGCGGAAGGAACTCGGATTTTCGCTGATTTTCCAGTTATCGAGGTCTTTGCCATTGAATAAGTCGATCCATTGGGCATTTGAGGTAAAGCTCGCGAGGAGTAAGAGAAATAGGAGGTTTTTCATGGGATAGGTTTAGAATAATGAAGTTAAAAAAGTTTCGGGACTCACGACTAAAACCACTGATTTTTTAAAGTCCTTCTGATTTCTTGTGACGATAACGGGAATATTGTTTTCAAGCGCACATGCATGCTGAATGGCATCTTCAAAATCATTGAATTCGGATGCAATAGCTAAATCGATTGTATGGCTATCGACCGACAAGACATTGACCAAGGTTTTGAATCGTGCTATAATTTGACGTGAGTGTATACTCGAATACTGGGAGCGTAAAACGTAATCAATATTTGAAAAGGATAAGGAAGAAACACAAATTTCTAACTTCTTAATATCTGCCATCGAAAACAAGATTTCCGCCGAGGTATTAAATGGTTTCCGTCCAGACAATAAATCCAGACACACATCCGTATCAACAAATACCTGATTCATCTATGATTTGTATTTAGATGTTACGTGCTTTTGATATTCGGATTTATAGTCGAAATTATCGGACAAATCAACAACTCCTGATATACTTTTCACGAACGGAGTAACCTCGAAATTATGATCACGTTCAACAAGTAAACTAAGGTAGTTTTCAATCAATTTTGATAAACTCGTGTTCTTCTCTTTAGCAAAAGTCTTTGCCTGTTCAATGACACCTTGATCCAGCTTGAGTGTAAGTTTCGTATCCATCGCTAAATATTATACGTACAAATATAAACATTTAATACGTATTAATTCTTTTGTCTAAATTTATAGTTCAACGCTAAAAAATAATTTTGCATCTAGCGCAACACATACCTTAAGAATCGTTTCAATACGTGCTTGTTTGGGGCTGTTTTCTAGTTTAGCTATTCGCGCTTTTTTCAAGCCAACAAGCTCACCTAATTGTGCTTGCGTTAAATTTCGCTCTAATCGTATTTGCTTGATTTGTGCACCTATTATGCCGACACGCAGATCTTGATCAAAAACATCTCGGTCACTTGACCCCGGAAGTCCAATATAGCGATCTTTAAGCTCGGCTAAACTAGTGGTTTTCATTTGGAAAATAATTTGATATTAGGAAACTACAGAAAATCCAAGTAGATAACAACGACAACTAGCAGATTACCAGTTACTTGATATTTATTACAAATCAAGCATAATTCTCAAATTAGCCTTAAGTTTAATCTGCTGATTTTGTGTCAAACGCCCCAATCTTTTAATAAGTCGAGTATTATCGATAGCACGAACTTGATCAACGAGCACATCACTTAATTCATCTAATTGACCCTTGGTCAAATGTACCCTCAAATATTCTAATTTCGGTTGGACATTTGTCGTAACAGGACAAATCAACGTGGACAAATGCATCGTATTTAGCAAGTCTGTTTGAACAATAACGACTGGCCTGGTTTTGCCAGCCTCCGTTCCTTTACTAGGGTTCAGGTTGGCTAACCAAATATCAAATTGCTTAATCTCCATCAATCAACATGTCAAATTCCCGCAAAATGTCCATGGAATCGGCGGAAGTTAAAACGGATTCTTTAGCTAACGCTTTTTTCAACAATCTGCGTTTTTGCACCAAATTATACATGTTAACGGCTTCATTGATGTAACGGTTACGCGCCAAATGCAACTGTGCAGTTATTGCCTCCGTCTCATCAAAAATATGATCATCTAATTTGAGCGATAAGGTTTTCATCTTTTTATTTTTTCCCAAAGGTATATACTTTGAGGATATACTACAAACTTAATCAACAGATTATCAATTCATTGATATCACATAAGGCTTATGCTCCGCCAAGTATTCATCCCACTCTTCCCGACTCCCCCGAAAGACATTCAGATCAGCGCGATGCGTAATGGCCATCAAATCCGCGTCGATATTGAATTGCCAAAATGTACAATCCATCATCGTAGGTCGCCAGGCATTCGTTGAGCTCAACCACAACGTATGATTCCCAAAATCCTCTTCGATAAAATCCCGATAGCCATCCCCGTTTGTGTAGATGATTGGTTGGTGTTTGGTATGTTTTTTCAGTTCCTTCATGAACGCACGCAGGCGATTTTTTACCTTTTCTTGGGCTACGGAAATGTTGCCGTGCTGCTCGACGTCGATGACTAAGGGCAATTGCAAACGCCTACCGTCCAACTGTTTCAAAAAGTGTTGGGCTTGCTCCTTTCCATCCACATCGAAACGAAAAAAGTGGTAGGCCCCAACGGGAATATCCCGTTCACGAAAGGCCTCGTAATGTTGCTTGAAGGTATCATCCACTCGGTCATCTCCTTCGCTGACTTTTAAAAAGACAAAATCCAAGGAATCCAGACCATCGTATATGACCCGACCATTCCAATGAGAAAGATCTAAGCCACGCACCTCATAACTTTTGGCAAGTTCCCAGGGGTCGCCGGGTTTGACATGGCGTTTTACACTAGGTCGGAAATAGAATACGAGAGCACCTAGGAGACCGATGAATAGAAGGAAGAGGAATAGTACGGTTTTGGTCATATTAATGTTGGGCAAAATCAATCAAGGGTACAAAATTGCCTTCAGCGGCTTGCTGAATGGCTGATAAATAAAGCTTGCGCACATCGCCTTTTGAATGGGCGCCCCAAGAAAAGCGCTGCAACCCAAAGCGGTATTGCATCAATAAATCGGCCATGAGTCTTGCGTGCCGACCATTTCCATTAGGGAAACAATGAATGGACACTAGGCGAAATTTAAAACGAATGGCAATTTCCACGGGAGAAAAAGTTTGATGGAGAATCCAATATTGAACGTCCGCAAGCAAAACGTTTAACTCCGTAGGAATCGTATACCAAGGCACACCAATATTGGTTTCAACCTTACGAAATGCCCCTGCCCATTTCCAAACATGTCCGAACATGCGGCGATGCAAGAGGCAAATAAATTCAGTCGTCAACAAAGCAGGTAATGTCCGCTTACGCATTAGCCAGCGCAAAGCCTCATTGATATTCGCTTGTTCGTATGCATTAATCTGGGCATGCGTATGCAACATCGGAATCTTCAGACCCGTTAATTGGTCTAGATCAATAGGAGTTTGTCCAAATTCTGATGCATCTAAGCCTATTCCCATAAACTACTTAATTTCTGTTGCCTAATTTCGGAAATTAAGCGTTTCAATTCACGGGCACGGTTTTGATTATCAAGTACTTGGTTTTCAAGCAGCATGGCCTGATTAGAAACCTGCATTAATTCAAGCGCCTTTTGCTCAATTCGGGCATCCATCATGGCCTCTAAAGTACCTGACTTAGGCTTCAAATAATAAACCAAATCCATGTCCATCGCCGCAGCGACTTTCCGTAAACTCGCCAAACTAATCGCTTCAGCCTGTTCACGTTGTTCAAATTTTTTAACGGCGGGTACCGACAAACCCAGTCGGGAAGCCAATTGCTGCAATGTCATCCCAATCGAGGTTCTCGTGGCATGAATCCAGCCCGTAGGGATACGATCCTGCCGTTGGCCATTGACAAAGGCGTGGATTTGATCGTCGAGCTGGTGATAGGATAGATTTTTCATTTTAACCTTTGAGTTAATATTTTGGTTCCAAATATAAACCTTTAAGTTTAAAAAACACAAATACTAATAATTTAAACTTGACAACTCTATTAGAAGGCACAGTGATGAATTCAAACTTAGTTAGAATAAAATCTCCAAATTTTCTCCAAAAATCATCCCGATATGTAGACAAAAAACCTAAAACAAAAAAGGAGTCCATCTCTGGACTCCTTTTTCTCTCGTAGAGGGGAAGGATCTACGTGTATCCAAAAAGAACAGAACCCCCATGTTATTCAAACAGCTTGTTTTTGAAAATAATCGATTTATTTGAACAAATATAGCATAAATGGCATTGAATTCATTTGCATGAAATTGAATCAATTTGCGTAAATGTGGGCTAGATGTGGACTAGTTTATGTACTTTTGAATCGATTATACAATACACAATGGCTTCAATTAATCTTATTCTACAAGGAACTAAAAATCCAGCAGTTATCTATATCCGTTTGCGCGACGGCAGAAAACTAGATATTAAAGCTAAAACAAACTACCACATTAACCCAGCGAACTGGGATGAAAAGGAACAAAGGCCAGTCAAAAAACTACTTAAGAATATTGATTATGCTAACTTAGACACGGATCTAAGCGGTCTGAAAATTTCCTTGCTAACTGAATATAATAAATCAAAAGGAGTTAAGACGATTGATTCCAAATGGCTTAATGAGTTCATAAACCCAACCGAGCCCAAATCAAAATACCCATTAAATCTGGTCGACTATATTGATACGTACATAGAATTCAAGAAGAAAGATGTTAAAGAGACAACCATTAAAAAATGCAAAGGGATAAAAGAATTGCTTATCCGATATGAAAAACACACCAAATCCGTAATTTTTATAAAAGATATTAATCAAGATTTTAAAGTTGGTTTTGAGAATTATTGCGAAGAAATGGGTTACGCTAAAAACACCACGGCTAAAAACCTAATTTATATTAAAGCATTTTGTAATCATGCAAAATCAAATGGCTTGGAAACCCATTTCCAGCTTGACAGCGTGAAAATCAAATACAATAGAGCTAAACATATTTATTTGAACAATGAAGAAATAGCCAAAATTGAATGCCTTGAAGATAAAAATTTAACGGATGGTTTAGTAAATGCCAAGTACTGGCTATTAATTAGTTGTTATTGTGCTCAGAGAGTTTCCGATTTTATGCGCTTTGACAAATCGATGATCAGATATGAAAAAAATAGAAAAGGCGAACTTAAGCCTCTCTTAGAATTTACCCAGGTCAAAACTGGTAAAATAATGACTATACCGCTTCACTCAAAAATTATTGAGATATTAGAAAAATTCGACGGCAACTTCCCAAAAAAGATATCTGACCAACGATATAATGACCACATTAAGAATGTATGTAAAGCAGCAGGAATAAACGAGTTAACACTAGGCAAGTTATTCAATCCAGAAACCAAGCTACAAGAAGAGAAATTTTACGAAAAGCATTTACTAGTGTCGTCGCATATTGGGAGAAGATCCTTTGCGACGAACAATTATGGTAAAATACCTACTACCTTCCTGATGCAAATGACAGGACACGCAACAGAATCAATGTTTTTAACGTACATCGGCAAGAGCAACAAAGATCTTGCGATTGAAATGACCGATTTTTTTTAATTTCCCGGTAAACTATTTACATAATTTAACCTGAATTATCCATGTTAAAATATTCATTAAAGGAGTACAAGGAGGAGTTTGACAAAACAATGTCCGAACATTTATCGTCATTTGAAGACAATACTCCTATTTCGTTTCTAGACCAACAAAAAGAACATTTCACTGCCTATAAAAATGCACTACTTTTAATTGCAGATGAATTAAAGAAATACAAGGAACTTGATGCCAATAATGTCTTTTTACTAAACACTGTTTTTGATGACCTGAAGAAGATCGCTTATGAAACCTATGATGATATTAGGATAGAAGAAAAATTCAAACCTATGATCAAGGGGTTTCAGACCTTTGAAGAATTCCTGGAAAACCGCGATACCAGTTTAGAAGATCGTTGTACAAGAATTGACTATACTAAACTAAGGAATCATTTAACTAGTGTTGGTAGGATATTAGAGTTTTTATCAACACAGTATTTAAAATATCAAAGCGAACCTTCAAAAGATGATGAAATTGATTCGCCAATTTGTATGGAAACGCAAGAATTCGACATTAAGTCAAAAGTAGATGGAAATCAAAAAATTATTAATGACCATTTAGGTCCTTTTGAATCTTACTTATCTAGTGATGATTATATTTTATTATCCAACTCATTGATTCATTACTTTAATTCAGGCAGTTTCCCCACACTTGAAAAAAAAATAAATTTTAAGACTATAAATAAGAAATGGATTGGTTGGGCATTAAAAGAAATTTTCGTTAGTCTTTCTACAGCTAAATTAAGCTTTGATCTTCTCTCATTTGCGCAAAGAAACATTAATATTTTTGATAAAGAGGTTATTGATAAGAAGGATTTTCAGGATTCAAATCTCTATAAATCTTTTACCGAAAAACCTAAATCATATAAATACCACCAAATCCACCTAAAATATTTAGAAAACCACTAAAAACACTTTTTTCTCTCCTTTTGACCACCAAATCCACTCCCGAATTTTGAGCTATAATTTAAACAACATAAAATTATGGTTTCTAATTCGATATTACTCGAAGCCCTAACCGTTGAGGAACTAAATCAACTGATAGGCACGTCCGTTAAAAACGGCATCACTGAACTTCATCATGAATTTCAGACAAAACACCAATCGGAAGAACTTCTTACCCGAGAAGAAGCTTGCAAATTTCTTAAAATAGATGGCTCTACATTATGGGCTTGGACTAACAAGAAGAAAGTCAAGGCTTATGGAATTGGCGCGCGGCGTTATTACAAGCGTAGCGAACTGTTGGAATCTTTAACCTTATTGAAAAAATAATGGACAAGATTTTAAATAGAATGGAGGAGGGCAAGGCCCTTCCAACCATTCAGGATCAAAAACTTCCTTTAACAGAAATGCCATTATTACCATTAGAGCACGAAGATGTCTTGAATAAACTTTTAGCTGAAATCAAACCTATTGATTTTTACGAAAAAGCAAACCTACTACCGGGAGAACGTATTTCTAAACAAAACATCGTAGTTATAGCAATTGATTCCATTTTGGAAATTGCTAAACAAAATAAATGGGGCTTGACCGTCATCAGCGAGCAGGTCAATATTTATAACGGTACGCATTGGAAATCGTTAGACAAAAACGAAATACGACATTTTTTAAGACAGGCTGTAGCCCAATTAGGCTACGATAAGTTAAAAGGCAAGTATCACCAGTTTGTCGATGACTTGATGAAACAATTTCTAGTATCAAGTTTTGTTCCTAAGAAAACGAAACAAAATGATGATATCCTAATCAATTTCAAGAATGGCACTTTGGTAATAAACGAAACAGGTCAATACCTATTTAGAGACTTCGATCCAGAGGACTATTTGTTTTATCAGCTAGATTTCAATTTTGATCCAAATGCTACGACAAGTTTATTTGATGTATTTCTAAATCGTGTACTTACAGACGAAGCGGATCGAAAGATATTAGCAGAGTTTACAGGCTATGTTTTCATTCGTAATAGTACGCTGAAATTGGAGAAGTCTCTTATTCTTTACGGGAACGGAGCAAATGGTAAGTCCACATTCTTTGAAATTCTACAGGCTTTATTAGGCAGGGAGAATGTATCCAATTATAGCCTTCAATCCCTTACGAATGAATCGGGGTATCAAAGAGCCCAAATCCAAAATAAGCTTTTGAACTATGCCTCAGACATCAGTTCGAAGATGGACTCAGCCGTTTTCAAGTTATTGACATCAGGCGAACCTGTTGAAGCGCGATTACCTTATGGGAATCCGTTAATCATGGAAAATTATGCAAGGCTAATTTTCAATGCGAATGAGCTTCCACGAGATGTGGAACAAAACACCGCATTCTTTAGAAGATTCCTTATTCTAGGGTTTGATCAAACAATACCAGAAGCAGAACGTGATCCAGAGATGGCAAAAAGGATTATCGCAACCGAGTTACCCGCAATTTTTAATTGGGTAATTCAAGGAATGCAGAGATTGATTTTTCAAAGAGGGTTCACCTATTCAGAAAAGGCTGAAAAGGCAATCGAGGAATACAGAAAGCAATCGGATTCTGTTGCTATGTTCATGTTTGAACTAGAATACACGCCAGGATTTACCTACAAAAGACCATTAAAAGAGCTTTATGGTGATTACAAAGATTTTTGTACGGCGTATGGAAACAGAAGCGTGTCAAACACAAAGTTTGCTGATAGGCTCCGAAAATTAGGTTTTAATGTATTCAGAGGCCAATACGGAAACATGGTTGAATTTAAATAAGTTTTCAAAAAGTCTACATTGGCTACATCGTCTACATGATTCTACTTATCATGTAGATAATGTAGAGAATGTAGCCAAAAACAAAACAATATATTTTATGAGAAGTACAAGCATTGAATGGACTGATAAGTCCCACAACTTTTGGCACGGCTGTACCAAAATTAGCTCAGGATGTAAGTTCTGTTACATGTTCAGGGATAAGGATAAGTATAATCAAGATGGATCAGTAATTCGTCGATTAAGCGATCAATCATTTTACAAACCACTTTCAATTCATGAACCCCAAAAGGTGTTTATTAACTCGTATTCTGATTTTTTCATAGAAGAAGCTGACGATTGGAGAGCTTATGCATGGGAAGTAATTCGTGATACCCCGCATTTAACATGGCAGATATTAACGAAGAGACCTGAACGAATCAAAGAATGCTTACCGAACGATTGGGGAGATGAGGGATATCCTAATGTATGGTTAGGTGTTTCGATTGAAGAGCAAATGTATTTTCATCGAGCTGAGACTTTGGCCAAAATACCAGCTGTAGTTAGATTCATTTCTGCAGAACCGTTGTTAGAAGAACTAGATATGCTTGTTGTCAAAAACGGGAAACGTATCATCGATGATTTTCATTGGGTAGTAATTGGTGGGGAATCAGGTAATGAGTTTGGGCCACATCGTTACAGACCATCGGAGATAGCTTGGTATGAGCGTATTGTTCAGGATATAAAATCACAAACACGTGTGGCTGTATTCGTAAAACAACTTGGAAGTCATCTTCGTAAAACCATGAAATTACGACATTATCATGGTGGCGAACTGGCTGAGTGGCCAAGTGGCTTACAGGTTCGAGAGGTTCCGGAGTAGAATAAGTTAAGAATGGAGGGGCTATTGTCCCTCCATTTCTTATCAAGAATATTTTATCGATTTTATGATTTTCATTATTAAACTGTTTTCTACCAAACATGATATGAAGCACAAAGCCTCAATTAAGCAATGAACCTCCACTTTTGCCAAACCACTGGTAGCACCAGTTGTTCTTTTCTCGTCATATTTTTAAAAAATCGTATTCGTAAACTTTCGGTGCGATTTTGTCTGCCAGTAAATTTAGTTTTTGTCGCAAGTCGCCAATTAATTTTGTGTATTTATCGTCCGTGCTATTTGCGTTCATTCGTCCTTTGTCATTACGCCCTTGAAAGTGTAATTTAATGTCGTATAAGGCTGCATTTATGTTAATGTCCTTTTGTTGATGGTAGTATTTCCAAAGTTCACGACCAGCATTGAAAACTTCCTTTGCTTCTTCCGAAAATTCTAATGGTTTGTTGTCATTTTGGATAGTTTCTTCTGTAAACAACTGACCTTCGTTTTTTTGTTCTGGCTTGATTTTGCCTTTTATAAAGTCAGTCATAAAATTACTTTCAAACTTTTCTTTGGCGCTTACTTCGTTCTCTGGGAATGGTATCCAATGATTTACACCAAACTTTGTCTGAATGTTATTGCTGAAAAGTGTATAAGTCAAACAGTCGTTTTTAAATTCCTGGTCTGCTTTCCAATTGTTGTTAGGGTTTAAAAATTGGTCACGGTCGTTTAGCCAGTTTGCTTCAATTGCTTTACGAACTGAAAAATAGATTGAAACAGGAATTAAATTGTCCTTGTTAATGCAAATTCCACGAGGATTTGGCAATTGTTCTTTTGTGTTCAGAACATAAACAATGTTGTTGTGTTGAAAGTCATTTCCGTTTATTCCGTCCATAAAGCCAATGTTGTTCTCTTTCGTGGCTTTGTACATGGAAATAAACTTATTGATGTATTGATTTTTATTTAGTGAGTAAATTCCTTTTGTGCCAATGAAGTTAGCGTTTTTGTCGTAAATGTCTGCGACTACATTTTCAAAAACTTCTTTTTTGTTTGTATTCCAAATTTTGAAGCCAATAGGGAACTGTCCTTTTACATTATCAAAAGTGTCGGCTGGGGCTAAAAATATTTTTTCAAGCGAAGCTTGAAAATGTTCTTTCAAGCTGAGGAAAGCAGCCCCTTGCAGAATTTTCAAAGTTGAGAATTCTGCAAGGGTTACACCATTAAGTTCTGAATAAATACGAATTAGAAATTGGGCAAATAATTCTCTACCTGCTGTTCCTAATGTTGAACTATATTTAGTATGTGTCTTTGTTTGGTTTACTCCAACTTTACCTTTCACGGCTTTACTTGAAACTTCAGCATAAGGTGGATTAATGTAAATAATTAGTTTCTTTCTTTTTTGCTCGTCATTGATGATCTCTTGCAAACCTAGTGGAAGTTTGGAAAATTCGTCATTCAAAAAGTCGAACTGAAAAACGTGATTTTCCAAAAGGTTTGCTCCGTGATTGATACGATCGTGCATAACCTTTACGTCTGCTTGGTCTAAGGTGCTCGCCCAAATATTGTATTTGTTGGTCAAACCTGCAAGAAGATTTCCTGTGCCAGCGGCACAGTCCCAAATAAAATATTCTTCCTGCCAATTTTCACCAAAATAGTCAGTCAAGTATTTTTGGGAAAGTTCAACCCATTGTCGTGGCGTAAAAAATGCTCCTTTGCGTTCTCTTATGTCTTGCGGAACAAGTAAATCTCTACGTTCAATAATGTAGTTTTGAAACTCTTTTATTGGCGGTCGTTTGTAGCGTTTCCAAAATTGCTGATAGGTTTCTTTGTTGCGAATATTGATAGTTGCATCAAACATTTGCCTGATGTTTTCTTTCGCAATTTTATAGCCTTGATTTTGAAAAATCACAAATAGGTTATCTCTGATTGAAGTGTCATCTTCAATTTTGCTTGTGTCACAGTCATCAACAAACAAGTCGGCTAAATAAAAGTCGCTGTCTAAAATGTTGGCTTTTTTCAAGTCTTCCCAACCAACGTCAATTATTTGTTTTACAATTTCAAGCCAACGCAAGTAAATCGGAATGAAATTGTTTTTGTCAATTTTAATTTTGCTTGTTTCTGTTGATTTGGCAATGTTATTAACGATAAAATGTTTTAACTCTTTCTCGTCCTTTTCGTAGTCGTAAACGTAGCTGTTCTGTTTGAGATTGGTTTCAACCCTTTCCTTGATTAGCTTAAACTCTTTTGTACCGTGGTTGCTTGGTGTTACGTTCCAGTTGAAGTCGTTTAGATAAAATATATCTTGAACACTGATGAAAGGAACAAAGGCAATTTTTTTAAAGTCAAAAGCTCCCAAAAACGCTGGTGGTAAAATCTTGTCAAAAGTTCGTGCTTTCCCAATTGTCAAAATGAGTTGAACAAACATTGTCGGAATGTCAAAGTTGCCAGTTTTAGCTTCAGCCCAAAGTAATGGTGTCCGACCGAAAATATTGTCTTGTTTTGGGAAAACTGTGAAATCAACATTACCTAAAATCTCCGTCGTGTCGAATGATTTAAACCAGTCCATACCGACTTTATTTTTAAGTTCTTCTTCTCTGATATTTTTATATTTCATTCGTCTACGTTTGTATGTTACGGCGTCTTCTTATAATTGGTATTAATATTATGTTGCAACCCGAAGTTCGGGACTTCTACCACAAAATTTGATTTTAAAAACCAATGTTTGAATACCCACAAAACAGTCTTTGAAACACGAAACCCCGCATTTGGGGTAGGTGCTGTTATTGGCTGGGCTTGTTGTTATACGTTTTTTCTAATAGTATATAGGTCACGTACTCGCCAGATTTCAAGAGCTTTTTCAATGTACCAATTAATACTTCCAATGAAGTCGTCCCATTTTGCTGTCTTGATATATGAACTTTCGCCTTCATAAATTGTCGTTCCATTGCAAGTCCGTGTCTGCGGAGTTTTAATATTGAACATATTTTCTCGAAGTATTGTAAATAGCTTATTTGTCATATGTGTTGTGCTATTGCAGTCGGGGTTGTGTCTATAATACCAGTCGTATGAGCCTAATTGGTCTGGTAAAATAACACCAAGTATTGCGTTTGTTTTACTATTTATTCCTAGTCTAGATTGCTCATGCAAAGAATATGAAATTTCCCATGGAATCCATTGGTCATTTTCAGGAATAGAGTCTTTCATACCTTTGGATATAAAAACTATGGTTACTGAACTGTCAAATATTTTGTCACCTAGCTTTGATGCAATTGTTGAATCTGCCAATGTTCCCATATCTTCCCCATCATCTTCGCCTTTATTGATATGGTCACTTGCATCAATTTTAGTTTGCAAAATATTAACATAGTCTCTTGCTGTCGTGGGGTTAATCCCTTGTATTTCTCGCACATTTGGGTCGGCATACTTGTATGATGTAAATATTTTCTTGCCCATGTTACTTAATTAAAAACATTACGGTTAAAGTTGTTGCAACAGAAATTCCGTAGAAAGGAATAAGTGTTTGAGAAAATATACCCGCCAACCAAGTTCTGTCTCCTCTATTGAAGCAAGAAGCATCCATGTTAAAATCGATTACTGATTCTGCTTTTACAGCCACTACAGCGTAAAGGTCACGGTATTGTCTTTCTCTTGATATATAAAAACCATCAAGAACCCAAAACACAGGAATAACGATGTACGAAATCAAAACATAATTCACATTCGCATCTTTTGCAGCAAGTGCAAACAGAGCAGAAACTAAAGTAATTGTCCACCCTTTTATTAGGAAAGAGTTGGAGTTCATTCTTGTGATTACATTTTGAATGAATTCAAGATGTTTTTGTTTGTTTTCCATTTTCATTTCAAAAGTTGTTTGCTTTTTTCTTTGCCGGGTTTAAACGATACAATGTGTCAAGTGAATGTTCTCTATGAATTTTATTTTTCTGCCACAAAGTTAAATCTTCAAATTCAAGTTTTGTAAGATGGCTTAAATCTAAGTCATGCGTAATTGCAAGTCTCTTTTTGATTTCATCTCTTCCATCAAAATTTGAAAATGTTTCTGTCAAAAGTCGGAGTGGTACTTTCTTTTCAATTATTTGTGAAGTTGCGATTTCAGAATATATCCAAGGCGATTCGGTTTTGTCGGTTGAGCCATATGCTTTAAGTGCATTTGGAGTGTTCAAGAAAAATAAACATTCTGTTTTGTCAATCATCATTGATAATGCAGTTGAAAGCATCATGTGAACATGACTTGTTGAATGATTGCGTAGCTCATAACTGTAAACTCCCCGTGATTTAATGAAGCAATGCTCGTTATCAATTTCTTTTTGCAGGTCGGAAGAGTACCCCCAAATGCATGAATCAACAAATGATTTGAGTTCTAAATTTTCCCAAAGCCAACCACTTAATACAAGCGCTGTGTCAAGGTCGCAGTGTGAATGAGAAATAAATATGTCTGATTCAATTTGTGGAAACCAAGAGTTTTGAATTGCAGAACCGTCAAGAGAATTATTGTTTGTAATAAATGTATTGAGTGAGAGCCGAACTTGTTTGTAGTTGTCGTTATAGAACTCTTGCCCAACCTGTTTTAGTCGCTTGAATAAATCGTCTTTGTTTATTTCTAATTGTAAATTAAATCCTCTATACATTATCTGTCTGTTTATTTAAGCAGTTCAAAATTAGCACTTTCCCCAAGTCTTGCCCATAACTCACTTATACCCGAAAAGATCTTTCGCTTAGCCACCTAGTTTGGTATGTATTGGCGAATATTTATTTCATTTTATTTATTTTGAAATATCTAAAACACACGAAACAGTACAATCCCCTATTTAAATTGGTTCTAAACTCTATTTAAAATTTAGTAAAGCCTATTAAGGGGTAAGTACATTATTTACTCCCTCCAATTATCCCATTCTCTTCACAAACCTTCAACACTTGTTACTATGAATTGAGGGCTATTTCGATCTTCATATAACCAGTTTAATGAAATAGTCCTGAAAAAAGTAAATCACAAATAGAATTGCAATTAACATTAACATCGCCGTCCAATGTATTCTTTGAAATGTTGGTTATTCACCCCCCCCAAAAAAAATTGTTAGTTATTATGACTTCTGTTTAACTTTTTCCATTATCAGTACTTTTTGATGGTTTTAGAGCTGGGGTGTTCCCTGGTGTATTTTTATTGTCCCGTTGACGCTGATCTGGTTTGCCAGTTGAAGTCGCGATTCTTTTAGGTCCTGGTTTTAATGCCATAATATTAGTTTTATTTGTTTTTTTCTTTAATATTAATAATAAATAAGAATTATTTTCTTTAAACCGTTGATTCAATTTTTTGGTTGTGAAATAATATTTGCAAATACCTATTAATTGCAATAATTAACAGTAGGGGTTTGCTGAAAAAAACCAAATCTTTAAGTATAGATTGGATTACAATTTATTAGCCTATTTCAGTATATGCGACGATTACCTCATTAAATTGATTAGTAACTCTTTGAAATTTTCTTTAACCACTTTAAAAACAGTAGGATTTTGCCAAAATTAGCAAAGGCTGTTTTTTCTATAGGCGAAAAAAATAGGGATTAGAATGCGCTAACCCCTATTTTTAAGTTAAATTATGTCCGTGTTATTGTTTTACTTTTTCGAGTTCAACAACTACCGCATCTTTATCGAACTTATTCCAAGACCCTGTAGCAGCATCTACTATTATCCAAGCTAGTCCGTATCCAGTTAATGCTAAAAGCACGTCAGCTACTACATATCCTGCCTGAGTGTGCTTTTCAACATTTAAAATTTTTGTTTCATACCCATCTTTTTTGATTGCAATAGCATGATTCCGGTTTCTTTTCAGTCGTATTTGAACATTATCCTTGCCTTGTTCATCTCCATCAACAAAAATTTTGGAATCCTTAGTAAGGGATTGGATAGTGACTTGTTGTCTTGATCCTTGTAAAATTGTACTGCAAGACGAAAATAAAATGACAGATGCTAACAGTAAGCAAATAGTCGAATTAGTAATTTTTTTCATAATAAATATGGGGTAATGTTTTTCCTACTCATATCGCTTTTCGGTGTTCGCGCCGTTTGAATGGTGGCTGGACTCCATTTATTCTTAAAACATGAAAATGTCTTTCATTGGCGCTTCCGATTTTTTGGTAATTACATTTAACTAATAAATGCTCCGGTACATTCTTGACGCTATATCTGTTTTTTCAATGGTATTGCTCCAAATAATTCCCCTAAGTTGACTTCTAAAGAACACGATAATCTATAAATTTGAAATACGGTGGTATTGATTTGACCGAACTCAATTCTTGATAATTGTTTTGTCTCCATTTCGGCATCAAGTGCTAATTTCTCAAGCGTAAATCCTCGAAATTTTCGTACTTCTCGAACTCTTTTTCCAAGAGTTTGAGCAAATTCTTGCTTTTCAAATTTCATGGTCTAAAGTTTCAAAATGGTCATAAATGACACAATGTCATAGATGACCAAAAATGTTATTAAAATAAAAGTGAGCTTAACAAAGAACCCCGTTATCGGTGAAGCTGAAATAATCTCCTTGATTGGGTGAAACGATAATATGATCCAGTAACTTGATGTTAAATACTTCCAGTGCTTGATTGATTTTGTCAGTAATTATTCTGTCGGATTTTGAAGGACTCATAGACCCCGATGGATGATTATGACTAATAATTACGCCACTACAAGCACAGTTAATAGCAATTGCCATGATAAGTCTAATTTCAACTTGTGTGCTAGCAATTGTGCCTGATGAATGAATGTTATATCCAATGATTTCATTTGCATGGTTTGTGAACACTAGGACAAATGTTTCCGTTAGCGCAATTGTATCTTGGTTATAAATTGTTTTTAAGAAGTTATAGGCATCTACAGAAGATTGAATTTTGCCGACATTAAGCCTTGATTTTGCTGATGGTAAATACTTAAGCTGAATTTCAGCTACGAATTCTGATTGTTCCATAATAAAAAAAGCCTCTTAGATTTCTCTAAGAGGCCATATTGAATTTATTAACCTACCTTAAAATGGTGGTAGGGATACCATTTGCTTGCAACACAATAAAGAATCTTGTGCTTTGGGTCTTGTACAATCGCATCGATGTACACTTGTGTTCCTTTGGGAAGATTTCCCACTGCTCGAACAACTTCTGCTCTTATGGGCGTGTATAATTCAAGGATGATCCCTTTGGGAGATATGACCAACAGCACATTGGGGTGTAAGAACTCTACTTTCTGTTTCTTCATGCCCTAATTCAAGTACCAGTTTGTGCTCCCACCCGTAAGACCTGTTTGAAGCTGGTGCGTGAACTCAAATGCATTAATGCTTCGTTCCAGGAAGCTATCCACATAACTTGACTTGTTCGCACCCGTAAACAGATTGTACATCCTCCAAAGGTTAATATCCCCGTTCTCATTTCGGCAGAAGCTGTTATCTTGGAAGTAGTCCTTGGCAACAGAACCTAGCTGTGTATCCGTGAACAAAAGTGGTGGTATTCCTTTCTTAACCTCATTTGGCAGGTAATTGTACAAGCGTGCACGTCCTAGCACTTGAGCAAACTGTGCTTCTGTTAAATTGTACTCTGTTAGACGTTGCATTGCTCTTAGGTGTTGTTCTGGGTTGTATACGCTTATCATATTCATAATGGCATCCATAAGTTCTCCTTGACTTCTGACCACTAGTTTTACCTGAGCACCATCAGACCAAACACAAAGATTGGAGCACACTTTGACCGAGAACCCAATGAAGATCTTGAAATGCTCCGAAGACCCTTTCTTGTTGTTTAACTTATCATCTCCGTAGCACTTAACTCCACCTATTGTTAGACTTAGCGTCTGTCCATCAATGGTTCGTTGAATACTAGGAATCTCGAAAACAAACATTGCCCTTTCGTAATAGATAGTTCTTTCGTGATCTTCAAGCTGATTAGCTGGTTTGTAGCGTGCTTCAGGAGTTCTTCCTTTGATTGGATGCGAGACACGTATATTAGGAGAAAGAATATCCTCTCCTTTGAAGCAATGGTTAATCACATCGTATGTGGTTTGAATGAAATCACCGTGACTAATCATTGGTTCATTATCCTTGCTAAACACGGGAATGATGTGCTGTCTTTGTATCTCCTGTAGATTAACTTCTATAGTATTCGCACCGATAAATGCTGAGCTACTAGATACAATCTCTTGCTCCTCTATTTCGATATAAGAAGCGTATTCTTCCATCTCTTTAGATGGATTAACTGTTAGTTGGTTGTTCATTTGGAATGGGGTTTAAGTTGCCCTCTAAGGCACGATTTTTAGCTAGTCTTAGCTCTTTCTTTCTCTTCTCGTAATAAGGCAATAGCAGGTCATTAAACTGGGTAAATTGATTGTACAATCCCAGTAGTTCCATGATAGATGATGCGTTGTTAACACGATCTTTTACATACTCAATTTGAGGTTCTAACTCCTCCATACACCATTTAGAAATGATGTTTCCTGTCGTAGCGGTCAACCGATGTTCTGGCTTACCAAAGAACAATCCTGTACGATCTTTGCTTGCATGAGCAAGGTTCTTGTTGTCTAGATCAAACACGAGCGTGAACTCGTAATCTAGTCCATCTCGTTGAACAGATTTAAGTCCTACCTTTTCAGGTATGGTTTTACCGTTTTTCTCTGTTAGCACGTAGTCCTGTTTGGTTCTAACCGTAGCAATGATATGAACAGGTGCTTGAAGGATCTTCTGTACAAAGGCATTGTGCCGAGGTGTAACCTTGTTCCAGTTGGTAAAGGAGTTACCTGATAGTGAACCGTGGTAATCAAGCAGGCATTCCCACTCATGCGTGATTGAATCGATTATAACCACCTCTATTCCTGATGCCACACAGAAATCAATAGCTTCTATGTACTTCTCTGGTTCAAACGGTGCTGTGATACCTAACACCTTGTATCCGCCTAAATGAGCGTATAAATGAGATGATTCATTCTCTGTATCTATGACAGCCACCTTTTCCCAAGATTGAGATAATCCGTGAGCAACAAGCAAAGCAGAATATGTCTTGCCACTACCACTATGACCCTGTATAGCCATCTTGATTTTAGCCCGTTTGCGCTGGGCGATTTTAAATTCCATAACATTGGTTGTTTATGTATAAATGAAAAAAGGGGCATAGCAACCTGCTACACCCCTTGGTACGAAAAACTAACTAACTTGATTAGACAGCTAGCTTATAACTTTTTTGGTTAATTTTCTCTTCAACCACTTCTAAGCGACTTTCACCCAGTAGCTCCATGCTCCCTTTTGGTCTGTAAGCATAGGAGTGAGCTAATGTGATCACCTCACCCGTAGTTTTGTTGGTGTACTCGTAAGGTTCTGATTCAACCCGTACAATGTCCCCCTCAATCTGCTGGCCTACCATCAATTTCGCTACATCGGCAGAGAAAGTGGATGGAATCCGACACTTCCTACTAGTAGCGTAGAACTTCCCAGTAGCCTGAGATTGAACAAGCTCTAATCCTCCTGAGAGCTCAAGAAGAACAAATGTTTGGCCACTCGTGGAGTTGACCTTTACCATGTAATCTGATACAATTACCATAACGTTAATAATTAAGAATGTGAAAAATGAAAGGCCAGAATTGACCCAGGGGCAGACACCCGCCTGCCCGAGACCTGGGAGGGGTTGCAGTCTGGAATAGACGTTATGGGGGGATACACAAGAAATTTTGAAATTTTGAAATTTTTAGTATTTTATGTCAATTATTGACATATTGTTTTGAGATTATTTAACATTAATTCAATTTTCAGTAGGGATAATAGCCTTTCCCATAATTTAAAGCCAAATTTTGTGTCAGTTAATTGCCACTTAACATATAAACACTTGTAATTATGAAATTAAGATTTTCAGATCGAATCGGTAAAACAGAAGTAAAAATAGAATTATTAAAAGAAGTACCCATCGAAATGGCTAATGCTTTATGGACTTTAATATTTGAATTAATAGATCAAAAATCTATTAACTTAACCTACGGACATACTTATTCTGATTTAACGCTTTTTTATAGAAAACTTTGGGTTTACTTTTTGAAAAAGCCAATTGATGAAATGCCATTCAGATATGGGCAGGTTGAAGCCGAATATGCGTTAAAATTTTTAAGAGCATGGTATTTTAATGCCGAATGGTATGAAAAATTAAACTTACTTGAATTCTGTTTTGAAGACGAAGAAAAAGAATTACATGAAATATGTAATTCTTTTTTACAAAGAGAATTTTCAGCTTATCGTTTTGTGGGAGGAGTAATCGTTGAAGTTAATTCACAGGAAGAAATTATTGAGATTGAAAAAGCCTTAAATCAAACGGACAAGTTTAAACCAGTAAAGACGCATCTTTCTACGGCATTAAATTTACTATCTGACAAAAGGAAACCGGACTATCGAAATTCAATTAAAGAATCCATTTCTGCTTTAGAATCATTATGTAAAATAATTACAAATAAAGAATCTGCAACTCTTGGTCAAGCATTAAATGAAATAGAGAGGACACATATTATACCTGGTAGCTTAAACAGCGCTTTTAGTAAACTTTATGGTTATACTTCAGATGAAGCAGGAATTAGGCATGCTATATTAGAAGGTGATAGTAAAGTTGACTTAGCAGAAGCAAGATTTATGCTGATAGCATGTTCGGCCTTTATTAATTACTTATTATCAAAAATATAAATTGCAATTCTAGCCGCAAACGTAATTTAATGCTATATATATATATTACTGTAAGCTAATTAGATTAGACGCTAGAAGGACATAAATAATGGGTAAGTGAGTACACCTCTTCTCTCATGCGTAGAAATAAATTCACCGTTTTCGCAAATGCAATAATTAGAAATTTAGAACAAATGTGGGCTAAATGTGGGCTAGACATTAAAACAAAAATCCTTAACTACTTAATAATCAGCAGATAAGGACTTTATGTTGTAGAGGGGAAGGGATTCGAACCCTCGGTAAGCTTGAGACCTACACACGCTTTCCAAGCGTGCTCCTTAAACCACTCGGACACCCCTCTGAATGGACTGCAAAACTAGCAAATTATTTCGACGAATCGAAAAAGCCATCCATATCCTTTTTGAATTGAATCAAGGACGGTTTGTGGATGTAGTACATGTGGCCCGACTCATACATCTTGATATCTACCCTACTGCGTTGCTCCGGACGTAAAAACATGTGCTCAATGTCATACAAAGCCGTAAAATATGGCGTCGCAAAGTCATAATACCCACAGCCCAAATACACCTTCAAGGCCGGATTCTTCGCCATCGCATCTCGCAAACTCTCCGCCACATTCAAATACTTATTCTGCACATTTTTGTACGACCACGGATACACATCCCCAAACACATTATAGCCCTTCTCCTCTTTAAATTTCAATTCCTTCTGCATATACGCATTAATCGTCGACGTAAACGGCCCATCAATGTTGGCAAAGGACGGATCAAAATCCACGTACTCGCCTGCATCGTCTAGGTCCCGACCGGTAAAGCGTGCATCTAGCCGACCAACAGACAATCCATCCGCCCGACGTAACGATTTATAAAAACGATTCTCGTCTACTCGTAAGTTGGCCTGCAAACACAACTCTTTGGAAAGACCCGTATAATAAGCCAATTTACCTGCAATGGCATCTTTCTCAGCGGCCGACATCCATCCGCCCTTAATCAAAGCTGATGCATATTCACCAATCGACCAGGCTTCCGACTCCTTTAAAATATCCGCCAAAGGTCTAGCCTGCAAGGCTGGACTTAATTTCTTATGATACCACGCCGCCGCCGTGTAAGATGGAACATACAATGCTCGAGGTAAATCATTCCCGATCGCATAATCATTGGTCCCAAAATTCAAGACCGCCGAAATCAAAATCACCCCATTGATGTAAATCCGATGGCGATCCTGCAAATGCTTCGCCAATCCCGCCGCACGCGTCGTTCCATAACTCTCGCCCGCTAAGAATTTGGGCGATGCCCAGCGCTCATACCGACTCAAAAAATTGCGCACAAAAGCACCAATCGACTCAATATCCTCCACATAGCCATGGTATTTACTCGCATCCTGCCCGACAGCACGCGAATAACCGGTGGAAACGGGATCGATGAAGACCAAATCCGTTTTGTCCAACCAGCCATATTCATTGTCCACATAAGTATACGGCGGCGCAGTTGCCGTTCCGTCATCCTTTAATAAGACACGCTTCGGGCCCACGCCACCCATGTGCAACCACAAAGATGCCGAACCGGGTCCGCCATTAAACGTAAAAGTCAAGGGACGTTTGCCCGCATCCTCACCATCTTTTTGGTAATAGGTAAAAAATATTTTGGCCAAAACCTTCCCTGTATCCGCCTTCATGTGCATATAACCCGTATAAGCCGTGTAATTCAAAGGCTTTCCAGCCAGGTTCAACACATGCGTCGTCTTCACAACTTCCACCCCCTGAATGTCCATCGTAGGCTTTTGCGCAAACAGCCCAAAGAAGCCCAAACAAATAATTCCCGTTAAAATTGATTTCATGTTAAAAAATTTAGAAACGAATATAAAAATTCTTTGGCAATAAAAGTCTTTTGCCTTACTTTTGCCTACTACTCTATATAACATATAGACTTTATAATTTTATTAAGAAAAAATTTATGCAAAGTTTCCGCTCTGAGATAGAAAACCCGATCGTTGAAAAAGACATCCTTGATTTGGCCAAAAAAATTGCCCAATTCAAGGCTGGCGAGATTCACGAGGAGAAATTCCGTAGCCTTCGTTTGGCACGTGGTGTGTATGGACAGCGCCAACAAGGCGTTCAGATGATCCGAATCAAATTGCCTTATGGCAAGATTCAATTCCATCAATGGAAGCGTATCGCGGATATTTCCGACGAATATTCAACTGGAAACTTGCACTTAACAACCCGTCAAGACATTCAAATCCACTTCGTTTCTTTGGACCGCACGCCGGAACTTTGGGCGAAATTGGAACAAGACGATATCACCTTGCGCGAAGCTTGTGGAAATACGGTGCGTAACATCACCGCCTCCCCTACTTCCGGCATTGACCCAAAAGAACTTTTTGACGTAAGTCCGCACGCAGACGCGGCTTTCCGTTATTTCCTACGCAATCCCATCTGCCAAGAAATGGGGCGTAAAATCAAAATGTCTTTCTCCAACACCGAAGAAGATACATCACTCGCATATCTACATGACGTAGGCTTTATTCCCAAAATCCAAAACGGAACGCACGGATTTAAAGTCGTGGTAGGGGGTGGTTTGGGGGCCCAACCGATGTTGGCACATACTGCCTACGAATTCCTAGCGGAAGACCAGGTCATCCCATTCATCGAGTCGGTGCTTCGCGTTTTCGATCGCCACGGCGAACGCAATTCACGTCACAAGGCCCGCATGAAGTTCTTAATCCAAAAAATCGGTTTTGAGGAATTCATGAATTTGGTGAATGCTGAAACCAAAGCCTTGAAAAATCACAGCTTCGCGATTGCAGATGCATCGGCATGGGAGGTAGCTGAACCAACGTTACAAGCGGACATCGCGGCGCCAGAAACGGCAGAATACCAAACCTGGATCGAAACGAATACCTTTGAACAAAAACAAGCAGGGTTCCACGCAGTATATGTGCGCATCCTGAATGGAAATATTTCCAGCGATACTTCGCGCTCATTAATCGAGGCGCTGAAAGGCTACATCGGGGATGATATCCGGATTACAATCAACCAAGGATTGATGTTGAAGTTTGTGCCTACGGCCAACTTGCCTTATGTCTTCCAAGTATTGAACGCACATGGCCTTGCGGCTCCTGGTGCGAATTCTATCGCGAACATTACGGCATGCCCGGGAACGGATACTTGTAATTTGGCGATTTCTGATTCGACGAATATTACGTCGAAATTGGAGCAAGTAATCAATGAAGAATTCCCGGCTTTGATTCATGATTCAGCGATGAAAATCAAGATTTCCGGTTGTATGAATGCTTGTGGCCAACACAGCATGGCGTCCATCGGATTCCACGGGTCTTCTTTGAAGGCTGCAGATAAACGCGTTTTACCAGCTTTGCAGGTATTAATTGGCGGGGCAACTTTAGGAAATGGCGACGGACGAATCGCAGATAAAGTGATCAAAGTTCCTTCCAAAAGAGGTCCGCAAGTATTGCGCGTCTTATTGAACAATTTTGAAGAAAATGCCCAAGACGGCGAATACTTCCACGAATATTACGATCGTCAAGGCGAGAAATATTTCTATAATCTGTTGAAACCGATTGCAGATTTGACAACATTAGTAGATTCAGACTTCATCGATTGGGGTGCGACGGATACGTTCGCAACGGAAATTGGCGTAGGTGAATGTGCGGGTGTGATGATTGATTTGGTCGCGACACTTTTGTTTGAATCGGAAGAAAAATACGAATGGACAGCGGCGGCTTTGGAAGACAAGCGCTGGGCAGATGCCATCTACCATGCCTATTCGGTCTTTATTTCAGCTGCCAAAGCCTTGTTATTGGACAAGTCGGTGACCGTAGCCAATCAAAACGCGGTGATCAACAAGTTTGAAGAACATTTTGTAGCGACAGGTGAATTTGCGATTGAGGCTGCGACTTTCCCTGAATTGGTCTTGCAGATCAACCAAAACGAACCATCAGAAGCGTTTGCGCGTCAATTTGCTGCGCAAGCCAAAAACTTTTTAACAGCTGCCACTTCTTTCCGCCAAGCCATCGCATGAAAAATTTAGCACATTTCAGAAAATTAGAACCACAACCCCGCCTCACGGTGGTGGGTGCGGGCCCTGGTGATCCGGAATTGATCACCTTGAAGGCGATTAAAGCGATTGCCTCGGCACAAGCCGTATTATACGATGCTTTGGTAGACCCCATTTTATTAGAGCATTGCTCGCCTACTTGCGAACAAATCTATGTGGGTAAAAAGCCTGGCGAGAGCCATTCACAAGCAGCCATCAACGAATTGATCGTGGAAAAAGCGTATGCGTTGGGACATGTCGTGCGCTTGAAAGGCGGTGACCCCTTTGTCTTTGGCAGAGGCCAGGAAGAAATCGAATTCGCGAAATCCTACGGACTTATCACAGGCTATATTCCCGGCATCAGTTCATCTTATGCGGCAGCTGGCGCAGCAGATATTCCGTTGACCGTTCGTGGCGTAAATGAAAGTTTTTGGGTGATGACCGGTACCAAATCCGACGGCAGCTTGTCAGAAGATTTAAAACTCGGCCTTCAATCCACAGCGACCTTAGTCATCCTGATGGGCATGAGCCAATTGGCCGAGATCGCATCTTTATGCCAACAATACGGCAAAGGGGAAATATCAGCTGCAATCATCCAAAACGGTACGATGGCGAATCAGCGCATTGGTATTTCCACGGCAGCGGAGCTTGAAAATTTGGCAAAAAAAGAAGACCTTCGTAACCCTGCCATCATCGTTATCGGCGAAGTGGTTCGCCACGCGAAGCCAGAGATGTGGGAGAAAATTGTAAATATGAAGTAGAGACGCGATACCTCGCGTCTAAATTAACAACCACGCGATATTTCGCGCAACTACAAAATGTAGAGACGCGATACCTCGCGTCTATTTTAAATTAAGACGCAAAGTATTGCGTCTCTACAAAAAAAAAATGACGCAATGAATTGCGGCAAACAAAACCCCACCACCATGTCACAAAGACTCAACATCTCCTCAGGATCTCCATTTGAAGACACATTCGGCTATTGCCGTGCCGTAAAAACAGGAAACTTATTAGAAATTTCAGGTACGGTGGCCCTCATCGATGCGGAAAAAGTAAGCGCAGATGATTTCTATGCACAAACCTATAACATCATCGAGCGTATCGCCGTAGTCTTAGAAGAAGCAGGATCATCCATCAAAGATGTTGTTCGTACACGCATTTTCACAACCGATATTTCTCAAAATTTGGAAATCGCACGTGCCCATGCACATTTTTTTGGCGATGTAAAACCAACGACTGGTATCTACGAAATCTCAGCCCTAATCGCACCACAATACAAAGTGGAAATCGAATTCACGGCGTGGGTGGGGTAGTTTTCTTTGGCAAAGAAAAAAATATAGAGACGTGATATTGCACAACTACACTATGTAGAGACGCGATACTTCGTGTCTTAAAATAAAAGACGCAAAGTATTGCGTCTCTACAAAGAAAAAAAGACGCGAGGTATCGCGTCTCTACAATTCCAACGTCTAAGGTCTAATGACCAACGTCTATTTTAGCAGCCTCCCGCTTCAATAGATTCACCTCAATCGGTACCACGCCTAAAAACTCACACACCAAACCTCCGCCTAGGTTCGCGAGTTCAGCGATTTGTGCCGGACTAGCTCCCGCTGCCAAAGCACATGCAGCAATCGAAATCACCGTATCGCCCGCTCCCGAGACATCCGCAATTTGACGAATATGCGCTGGAATGGCTACCTGCTCCGACCGGAAATCCATATATACACCACGCTCGGAAAGCGTCACAAAAAGCCCCTCAAATCCCTGCGATTCTTTAAATTTTTTCACCGTTGCCGGCAAGGCTAAAGCACTCAAATCGGAAGAATCCAAGCCCAAACCATCTCGCAATTCATGTAAATTCGGCTTGAATAAGCTAGCTCCGCGATATGCAAAGAAGTTCTTTTTCTTCGGATCAACGACCGTAGGAATTCCCGCCTCACGAGCCAATCCCATCACTTCCTGAATCAAGCGTTCACTCAAAACACCCTTGTCATAATCTTCGAAAATAATCACGTCAACGTCCTTAATAGACGCCCGAATCGCCGAAACCAACGCAACAGAAGAGGCTGATGAAATAGCTTGTTCTGTCTCCGAGTCTACTCGAATTAACTGTTGGGACCCCGCAATCACACGTTCTTTGACAGTTGTAGGCCGACCGGATTCCTGAATAATACCCTCCACCGACAAACCAGACTGAGACAAAATAGTAAGCAACTCAGAACCCGTCGCATCATCCCCGATCACGGAAAAAACCAAAGGTTTGGCACCTAAACTTGCAACATTCAACACCACATTGCCCGCACCACCCAATCGAGATTCACGCTTCACCACATTCACCACGGGCACAGGTGCCTCAGGCGAAATACGCGTCACTTTGCCCCAGGTGTAGGCATCCACCATGAGATCCCCGATCACCATGACCCGCAGCTTCGAAAAGCCATCAATAATATTCGCTAATGCGCTCATAAATTAACCTCCTATCGTCGTCATCGATTCATTGATAACGC
>JAHEAY010000233.1 GCA_024642485.1 Cytophagaceae bacterium | reverse complement strand
ATGCCTTTCGGTGCGCGGTGTGGGTTTTCTTTGTAACGTTTCCCGATACCAATAAAAATCGTCAACAATAAAACCGCTGATAGCATTAATGAAGCAACGTTCTTCGTGATAGAGAAATCATATACTTTTTCGCCGTTCTCTGCATGGATTTTGCCGTGCTCTAAAACGAATCCATTGTAAGGGATTTCCTCGTGATGTTCGTTTTTGAAGTTGGAAGATGAAAATACTTGTACCCCTTGAGACGCGGTATAAACGATGCAAGGCAATGGCAAAGTCGCGTGGAAATGGCCAATCGTGAAGAAATGCCAATCATGCTCATCCGCGATATGGTGCAAGATTAATTTACCTGGATCAAATTTGGTTGATTCTGCTTCGTGTGCTGCAGGAGCTGCCGCGTGTGCCGCTGTATCTGCATGCGCTTGCGTTGTATCGTGAGCAACAGCCTCTTCATTAGCCAGCAGCGAAAAGCTTGAAAAACTGAACAATAATCCGAGGATTATATTTGAAAAATACATTTTCTTGAAAAAAGTCTTAATCGGCATCGTAATTCTTGCTTTTACTATTTTGTTTTCAAATGATTTGCTAATTCGTTGATTAGCGGTGTTTTGGGCAGAAAAAAAAGAAAAAATTCTTCAGGCTTTTCTAAAAACGTCGCAAGTTACGAAGCAAGCCAATTATTTCAAAATTTGCGCTACATAAATAGAGTACAAAAAAGTTGATTACGAATAAGAATATTTCTGGGGTCCCTGAATAGGCGAAGAAACCGATGAATGAAAGGCTTAAAATGAAGCGTATAGTTAGATTAATCATCTGAAATTGGATGAATTTTTCTTTTCCATCTTTCAAGCCGATTTGTGCAATACTAAAAGTTAAGTAGGACTGAAATGCTAAAAATACAAAAATGAAAGAAACATTCGGGTGTAGGAGCTGTGACCAGGGACTCAAGTGAATGGCATATAGTATTGCCGCGAAGCCTGCATAAAATAGAATGAGCTGTTTCATGTGGCAAATATCAAGAGAATTTTGGAAAATCCTGATTTCCTGATTTACTTTGTGCCCTCATTCAGTCGCTGTGAAGCATTGAATTATAAAGAAGAAGGGAGAGACTAGGCTCATTGATCTTCTGGCAACCCGTCAAAATTTGACCCCGGTGCTAATTCCTACCCCAGGCGTTTGCCTGTTTAGGGAAATATAAAGCTTTGATGATGCAAGCAGAATTTAGACAATATCACTATCCCCATACTTTTGTATTAGAAAGCGGCGTGTCGCTTCCTGAAATTGATTTGGCATACCAAACCTGGGGTCAAATGAATGCGGCAGGCGATAATGTGATTTGGATTTGCCATGCGTTTACGGGGAGTCAGGATGTCGCCGACTGGTGGCAAGGGCTTGTAGGGCCTGGTAAATTGTTTAATCCAGAGAATAATTTTATTATTTGTGCCAATATTTTGGGTTCGCATTATGGTTCTACGGGGCCTTTGTCTACGAATCCCCAAACTGGAGAACCTTATTTTCATACGTTTCCTGATGTAACAATCCGTGATGTAGTCAATGCTTTTGAATTGCTTCGTCAAGAGTTAGGAATTCATCGCATTAAGACCTGCATTGGGGGATCGATGGGGGGCCAACAAGCCGTTGAATGGGGGATTGTCAATCCAGAATTAATTCAGAATTTGATCTTGGTGGCAACCAATGCTGTGCATTCGCCGTGGGGAGTGGCTTTTAATGAGTCCCAACGAATGGCGATTGAACTCGATAAAACCTGGGGTGAGTCTCATCCGAAAGCGGGAATCGATGGAATGAAAGCAGCCCGTGCCACGGCCTTAATTTCTTATCGGAATTACGAAACCTACCAAATTACCCAGGCTCGCCAGGATCATTCTTTGGAAAAAACCTTGCGCGCCGTTTCTTATCAGCGTTATCAAGGAGAAAAATTAGCTCAGCGATTTAATGCTTATTCTTATTATATCCTTTCCAAAATGATGGATTCCCAGGATGTAGGTCGGAATCGTGGTGGAATTATTCCTGCCTTAAAGCAAATTAAGTCCAATACGTTAGTGATTGGAATTAAATCGGATGCCTTATTTCCGATTGTTGAACAAGAATTTTTAGCCAAACATATTCCGGGTGCATCCTTTCAAGTAATTGATTCCTTGTATGGACACGATGGATTCTTAATCGAAAGCGGTTTGATGACGAAGGCGATTCGCCTTTGGCAGAAATTGCAATTGCTTGAGGTGAATCCTATGGCGGAGTTCTTTCG
>JAHEAY010000006.1 GCA_024642485.1 Cytophagaceae bacterium | reverse complement strand
TATTTACTTTTGGCGATGCCGTAAAAGTCAAAGTGCGTGATACAAATTTGGCTAAAAGAACTATCGATTTAGAAATGGTGGGGATGCGTGGAGCAGGAGCTTATGCGAATAACCGCTCACGTAAACGTGATATGCCACGCGGTGCAAGAAGTTCGAAAGTAATTCCGAGAGGAAAACGAAGAAGATAACATGAAGCCCTTGATGAAAAATTGACTGCCCAAAAAATTAGACACTCATTTGAGAGCACCTGTTTTGGGGGAAAAAATTAAACAATAGAATTTATATAATGAGCTCGGTATTCTACTGGGCTCATTCCATTTATATTAGATTCATTTTTATTCGTTCATTGAGTCGTCCTAAAAACAGGTTGACAAATATTCGACTTATTTTAGGACGGGATAGCCTTTATACAATTTGTATTTTCATTGACCCTTTTCATTTCATTGATAAAAACGACAAATACCCAAAATACTACTAAAATACTACTAAAATACTACCTAGGTAGGATAGCGTTCCAATCACTTAACTGATAATTTTACTTCGAGATAAGCGCAAATCTTAGGAGGATCCCGAAAAGCCTAAAAGAGTAGGGAGAACCATGTAATAATTTAAAATTAAATATGAAAAAAATATTAATAGTGGCGTTTTTAATGCTTTTTGGAGCAAGCATTCATGCAAATTATAATTCATTTAACCCATTTAATAAGTTTGAACCTAATGATAAAGTTAGTTTAAAGTTGAACTTAGGAAAAATAAATGATTTACCAGACGGGAAGATTTATAGTATTATTGAAAATTTTGTAACTGAAAGTTTAAGCGCATTTCCTTATGAGTTAGAATGTGAGATATCAATTACAGGAACTGTTGATCTTGGCCCGATTAGTTTTGAAATTCGTATCACTGTTTCTGGTCCTTGTGGTGAGGTAAGAGCTAAAGGAGGCCAGATAGCTGAAGAGCTTATGAAACAGATTCAAACTGAAATACGTAAACGCTTTTAACAATTAAAACAAAGGTTATTGACATTAAAAGTTAGTAACTTTTGTTTCCTAAAAATATTTTGTAATGAAGATTAAAATATTGTTATTTTTTGCAACCTCTTTTTTAATTAATACTCAAATATATTCTCAGAGTAACAATTTGGTCGTTGAATATGATTTCAGATTGATATTAAATAATATAAAAAATTATAGTGCAATTTTGATTCAAAATGATTCAGTTTCATATTTTAAATATTTTAACACAGAATCGAATGACCATTTAAAAGAGAAGAATGGGAATTATAATTTTTCTATTGGTAGCAAAATGGAAAATTTTATTTTTTCAGATAAGTTTCAAAAATTAAATTTAGAAATTGTTAAAGGATTTGAACCAAAAAAATATTATCAAATTGTTGATTCATTAAAAAATTCTGATTGGGAGATAACTGAAGAAAGCAAAATGATTGAAGGCTATAAAACTTTAAAAGCTTTGAAAAAATTTAAAGGTCGTGAATATTTAGTTTGGTTTACCCCAGACATTCCTGGATATTTTGGGCCTTTAAAACTTCATGGATTGCCTGGATTAATATTGGAAGTTTCAGACTCTAAAAAAGAAATAATATTAATAGCAAAAAAAATATTAATCAATAAGCATTTTGAAAAGCTACAATTTCCAAAAGTAAATTATCCACAAATTAGAAGAATGGAGTATAACCAAATGGTTAATAAAGAATTGGAAAAATTAACTCAAAAAATGTCATCAAAACTCGATAGGCGATTTAAAGTCGAAATAGAATCAAGTTCCCCAAAATCAATAGAAATAGAAGATCAATAATTTATAATTTGTTGAAATTTATATAATTCGTGGCTAAAAAATATGTTCAAACTTTACTGCTAATTTTTTCATTTTTTGATATTTTTTCTCAGTGTAATATTTCTGGAAAAATATTTGATTTTGAGAAAAAACCAATTATTTCTGCAAGTGTAATTTTAAAAGATTCCTCAAATAAATTTATTTCTTATAGTTATTCCAATCAATCAGGAGAATTTGAGCTTAAAAATATCAAAATCGGCCATTATTATTTGTCAGTATCTTCCATTGGATTTGAGTACAAAAAGATTGAAATTGAATTATTGGAAAAGAAAACGGCCATAGAATTAATTTTAAAGCCTTCTTTTACAGAATTAAAGGAAGTTATAATAAAAAGCTCAAGTTCTATGAAAATTAAAAGCGATACCATCGTTTTTAATGCTGATTTTTATAAACAAGGGGATGAAAAAGTAATTGAGGATTTGTTAAGGAAGATTCCTGGATTAGTTGTTGACAATAACGGCACAATTCGAGTTGGAGGGAAAGAGGTAGAAAAAGTAATGATTGAAGGAGATGACTTTTTTGAAAAAGGATATAAAATTTTAACAAAAAACATGCCTGTGAGTCCAATTCAAAATATTGAAATTTATCAACATTTTTCAAATAATAAACTTTTAAAAGGAATAGAAAACTCAAATAAAGTAGCGATTAATTTAACACTAAATGATAAGGCAAAGAATAAATGGTTTGGGGATATGGAATTAAGTGGGGGTAAATTTAAGAATGAAATGTTGTATGAGTTCAGAGATAATTTAATGAAATTTTCGAAAAAATTTAAATTTTATCAATTGTCTAATGGAAATAACATAGGGGATAAGGCAATTGAAGATTTAAATAAAATATTTCAATCTGAAGACAATAATAATATATCAAATTTGGATGATAATTTTGATGATGGCGAATTAATTAAAGGTGTTTTTGAAACACCAAATCTGAAAATTCAAAGATTCAATTTTAATAAATCAAAATTATTCTCCATAAATAGCATTTTAAACATTTCGGAAAACCTAAAATTCAAAATTTTAGGTTTTTTAGATTCCGATAATAATGTTTTTTTAAAAAATAATATAGATCAATTTAATATTGGAAATTTGAACTTTATTAACTCAGAAGATTTTAAAGGTATTAAAAACAAAATTGGGGGGTTAGCTAAAATTGATTTTGCGTTCGATATAAGTTCAGTAAAATCATTAAAATATTCAGGGAAATTCAATTTAGGCAACGAATATGATAAAATAGAATTATTATTTAATCAAAAAATGTTAAATCAAAATTTGTTTTTTGAAAAAAAATCAAACGATCAAAAATTTGAATATACTGAGAAAATAAATCAAAATAATGTTTTGGTATTTTCTGGAAGATATTTTAAGAAAAATACTCCTCAATATTTTACAACAAATCAAGTTCTAAACTTTGATTTGTTGCCTAAAAATGCCAATAATACTTTGCAATTTAGTGAAGGGGAATTTCAACTTATAGGCCTAGAGGGGTATTTATTGAACAAAAGCATAAATGGAAATTTGTTGGAAGTAAAATTTGGCAATCAAATTCAAAGTAATATTTTAAAAACGCAATTGGAATTGTTTGAAAATCAAGTAAGCCTTAGTGTCCCGAATGGATTTCAAAATGATCGAATTTATAATTTGAATGATTTATACTTCTCAAGTAAATATAATTTTAATTTAAATAATCTAAAAATATACTTACAATCAGATTTTCATCAACAATTCAATCTCTTAAAGGTTGCAAATGAAAATCTTTCTGAAAAACCTTTCTTTGTTGTTCCCAACATTGGTATTGATTGGCTTATAAATAAAAAAAATATATTTACAGCATCCTATTCAATAAAAAAGCAAAATATTTCACAAAATAATTTATTCCAAGGGTATTTACAAACAGATATTAGGTCTCTTTTAAAGGGTATTTGGCGATTTAATTTAAATACTACTTCAAATCTATTTTTAAATTATAAATATGGAAATTTTGGAGACGATATATTAATAAATACTTTATTTTTTTATATTAAAAATCATGAATATGTTGGCAATAACTATTCGATTAATCAAAATTATTCAGTAATACAAAAAGGTCTTTTAAACAATAAAGATTTAATTAATATCTCTTCAAATTTTGATTATTACTTAGATTTTATTAATTCTAATTTTAAACTTAATCTTGGTCTTTCAAATTCTAAATATAATTATCAAATAAATAATTCAAGTTTATTAGAAATAAATAGTTTAAATACAAATTTTGACATAGAATTACGATCAGGATTTAAAGGCGTTTTTAATTACCACATGGGGACCAAATGGGTTTTTTCTGAAATGACAAATACAATTGTCCATAAAAATTCTTATAATATAAGTTTTTTAGATTTTAACTTCAACATTGATTCAAAGTTGAAACTCCAAATACAAACAGAAAAATATTTTTATAATAATGTTAATAGTGAATTATACTTTATAGATTTTTCGGGTAATTATATATTAAAGGATAATAAATTGACTCTTTCATTAATTGGCAATAATTTATTAAATAACGATAGTTTTAAATATGTATATATTTCTGATCAATATAATTCAGAGATTGATTATAAAATTCGACCAATTAATTTACTTTTTAAAATTGAATATAGATTTTAAAAGCATAGGATTGAATTTTAATTTGAAATCTATTTATAAGTTTTGTTCAGATTGATACCCGAAATCCTCTGGTTTAAAATCCTACTGCTTTTTGCTAACAGGTCAATCAAGAAAATTGAGGGCTTCATTATATGGTCACGCCAGCCTGAAACGTGATTTCAGTCGCGATGCCCATGGCGCTAAAACGAAAGGCGATCGATTTGGCTTGGGATGCCTTTTGATTACAATGTGGACCCGGCTCCAGAAAATAGATGTAATATTCTTGGTTGCGATCGGCTAATTGCTGAATATCGGGTTTGCCGAGAATATCCTCCATGTTATTTGAGGTTGTCCCACGCAATTCCATCTTATGCGCTTTTAACCAGGCCACTTGCTTAGCACGTTGGCCATTGCAGCCGCCTCTATCCATTTTAAACGCCTCCGCGTCAAAACCTGTCAAATCAGGTTGGTGCGTGCAAGCAGAAATCAAAAAAGTAATGAGGATAAAAAGTAGGTACTTCATGGCTGGGGGTTAGCAATACAAATTAAAGAAATGTCCCTAACTTGCACAAGTGAACATATTAATCTGCCCCGACAAATTCAAAGGATCTTTAAGTGCCCATGAAGCAGCCGAAGCGCTTGCCAAAGGTATCCTTAATAAACGGAAAAAATCCATTATTCAATGTATTCCTTTGGCCGATGGCGGGGAGGGAACCTTGGAGGTAGTCCAACAAATGCACGGGGGACAATGGGTTTCCGTTCAGGTCAATGATCCACTCTTTCGGCCTATCGAGGCATCTTATTTATGGTTGGCCGACCAAAAAACAGCCTACATAGAAATGGCGCGTGCCTCCGGCTTAGGCTTATTGCTGAAAAAAGAGCAGAATCCCTTAAAAACAAGTACGTTCGGGACGGGAGAATTAATTCGTCATGCGGCGGAAGCCGGTGCGACGAGCATCGTGTTGACGATCGGCGGTTCCGCAACGAATGATGCGGGAATTGGAATGGCTGCGGCATTAGGTTTTACTTTTTTAGACGCCTCGGGTGCGGCGCTTGAACCGATTGGTTCATCCCTCGAAAAAATCACGGAAATCAAGGGCACAAACCCTTATCCCCATATTCAGTTCATAGTTTTGAGCGATGTTTCCAATCCCTTACATGGAACTCAAGGAGCCGCACAGGTTTATGCCAAACAAAAAGGGGCAAATGCCACGATGATTAAACAATTAGACAAGGGTCTAATTAATGTAAGTAATTGGCTTCCTGCCGACATGCCCGGTGCGGGAGCTGCTGGGGGATTAGGAGCTGGAGCTGTTTATTTTTTAGGCGCGACCTTAGAGCCGGGTGCGGAATGGTTATTGAACAAGATTCACATCAACCGCGCTATTCGCAAGGCAGATTTTATCATCACGGGAGAAGGAAAAATAGACCAACAAAGCTGGTCGGGGAAATTAGTATCCAACATCGTGGAACGTGCCGACAAGCAATTAAAGCAATCTATATTAGTCTGTGGGCTATTTGAGGACCCGGAAAAAATACCCTTGTTTTTGGACCCACGCGAGGTTTATAGTATCACGGATGTTGCAACCAGCACAACAGATGCGATGGAAAATGCGGCGCAATATCTGACGCAGATTGGGGAAGCTATTGCATTGAAATACCTATAAATTCGCGATTCTTTGGGCTGCTTCTTGAAGCATGTCATCGTTTTTCGCGAAACAAAAACGCAAAATTCGATCCGCTGAAGGCGTTTCATAAAAGACAGAAACAGGAATCGAGGCTACTCTGAGTTCTTGGGTCAGTCGGACCGCCAAATCTACATCTGCCTCATCACTAATTGCCGAATAATCCAAACATTGAAAAAAGCTACCCTGCGAAGGCAAAACCTTCCAGCGAGAACCGACGAAAAAAGAGGCGAATAAGTCGCGCTTTTTTTGATAGAAATCGGATAAACCTAGATAATGGTCAGGTGTTTTCAGGTAATCAGCCAAGGCATATTGGAGCGGTGTCGCACTTGAAAAAGTGACCCATTGATGGAGCTTGCGAAACTCACTTGTCAAATATTCGGGCGCTAGGCAATAGCCTATTTTCCAACCCGTAATGTGATACGTTTTTCCGAAAGAGCCACAGACAAAACTACGTTTGCGCAACTCAGGATGCAATAAAACCGAGGCATGTTGGGCACCATCAAATACAATGTGTTCATACACCTCATCGGAAATAATCAGAATATTCGTCCCATTCACGATGTCTGCAAAAGCATCCAAATCTTCCATCGACCATACAGAACCCGTCGGATTATGCGGTGTATTCACCATGATCGCACGCGTTTTGGGCGTAATTTTGCGGGCCAATTCAGCCCAATCGATTCGAAAACCTTCGCTAGCCTTTAACTGAATGTGTATGGGAATACCACCCGCCAAACGCACGATGGGATCATAAGCATCATAAGAAGGATCGAACATAATCACCTCATCACCCGGTGAAACACAGCAATGCACTGCGGCAAAAAGAGCCTCTGTCGCTCCGGAAACGACGGTTACTTCGGAATTTGCATCCAGGTCAATTCCGTAAAAAGCCCTCGTTTTCTCTGCTATGCTATTTCGCAAGGCAGGAACACCCGCCATGGGAGCATATTGATTAAATCCTTTGGAGTAAAATTTGAGCAACTCTTGTAGCTCTTCGGAACAGTCGAAACCCGGAAAACCTTGCGAAAGATTCAGCGCCCCTTCCTCCAAGGCGAGTTGGGACATTTTAGTAAAAATCGTCGTTTGAACCTGCGGCTGTTTGGAAGGAAAATGAATCATGTACTAATTTATCAAAGCTTCTCCATCATACCAAACTTGCTTCACCTGCAAATTATCAGATAAATGGACAAAACAAGCGCGCTTCCCAACCTCAATAGTCCCTAAATCATGTAAATTCGCCACTTCCGCGGGATATACCGTTGCCATGCGAATGGCCTCCTCGGTGGAAATCCCTGCTTTATTAACACAATTTCGAATTGCCTCATCCATGGTCAGCGCGGATCCAGAAAGTACACCGGCCTCATTCGTGAATCGAGCACCATTTTTGGAAAAAACATAGGGCCCCGACTCGTCATGTGTGACGGCATCAGTAATTAAAAAGAGCTTTTCGCCTTTGAGTTGTTTGGCCAAACGTAAGGACTCAAAGTCACAATGCAATCCATCCGCGATGATACTTGTCCATGCATCGGAACGAAAACTTGCTCCTACCAAACCTAAAGCCCGACTTTGCCATTGCGACATCGCATTAAACAAATGCGTGATGCGTGAAATGCCGGCTTTTTGAGCTTGCTCATAGGTCGCGTCCGAATGCCCCATGGAACACATAATGTGGCTGGTTTTCAATAAATCCAGCACCTCTGGTTCAAACATTTCTGGGGCAATCGTCATGTAGGAGGGAAGGCCATTCGTGCGTTCAATGATTTCTTTCACAAAATCTATGGTGGGTTTTTGAACAAACGCCTCTTGGTGAGCGCCACGTTTAACTGGATTAAAAAAGGGTCCTTCGAGATGCAGGCCAACTAGTCCTTTTCCTTTATAATGTTTACAAGCATCGATGGCTGCCCACATGCTGCTATTAGGAGAACAATTTAGTGTAATCTGAAAAGCGATTGTACCGGTTTTCGCATGCTCATCGAAGGTGGCTTGAATCGCCTCTTCCGTCTGATGATTCGAAAAAAGAATTCCTCCACCTCCATATACTTGTAAGTCGATGAAGCCTGGAACTAAGAATCCATCGGCTACTCCGTCAGCCACTCGTTCGAGAGATTTGATCCGCCCATCTTCGATGAAAATGGCTTGATTTTCCAACCAAGCATGCCCGGTGAATACCTTTTTGAATATCAGTTTACTTGTCATTTTTGTCGTTTTTCTCCTGTACCTTTGGCAAACCTTGGAGGATTGCCAAAGGTAAGGGGGAGATTAGTAACCGGCAGCTTGCCCATCTTTACGCGATTCCGTCGCGCCAAAATACACCTTGCGAACAGGATCCCATTTGATACACTGATAGCCTCCATAAATACCATTCAAATAACCCACTTGGTGGCCTTTTTGAAGCAATTCACGAATCACTTCGTAAGGATAGCCATATTCCAACGTAATCATACCGCCCGTAGGCTCCATCTTCTCCCCGGTAGGTTCTGAAGATCCCTCATGATTAATCCGAGGAAAATCTCCTGCTTCTTGCACATTCATTCCAAAATCCACCACATTCATCACAATTTGCACATGTCCCATCGGTTGGAACGCTCCACCCATCACCCCAAAACTCATGATTGGCTGACCGTCTTTCGTCATAAAAGCCGGAATAATCGTATGGAAAGGACGTTTCCCTGGCGCATACGTATTGTTCTCCCCTTCCGTCAAACTATATAATTCCCCGCGATCCTGGAACATGAATCCCAAACCGTCTGGCATCATCCCCGAACCAAAACCCCGGTAATTACTTTGAATCAATGAAACCATATTTCCATCCTTATCTGCCACCGTCAAATAAATGGTATCACCATCTTTCAACGCTGGGTTCCCCGCATCAAAATGTTTGGATGCGCGATTCGGATTAATCAATTTCCGACGCTCAGCAGCATATTCCTCTGAGATAAGACTCTTCACAGGAATTTTAGCAAATTCTGGATCCGCATAATATTTCGCACGATCTTCGAAAACCAGTTTTTTGGCCTCTGTAAATAGGTGGACATGCTCCGCGGAACCAACCTTGATTTTGGAAAAATCATAGCCTTCTAAGATGTTCAACATCTGTAATGCAGCAATGCCTTGACCATTGGGGGGTAATTCCCACACGTCGTAGCCACGGTAATTCACCGACACCGGATCAATCCATGTAGACGTATGCGATGCTAAATCCTCATAGCTCAAAAAACCGCCATTTTTCTTCATGAATGCATCCATCGTCCGCGCCATGTCGCCTTTGTAAAATGCATCACGACCTTCCCGACCAATCTTCTCAAGCGTATTCGCAAGGTTCGGATTCTTAAAAATATCTCCTTCGACAGGTACCTTACCTGCAGGGTAATAATGTTGGGCTACGTTCGGAAATTTACCATAATTCGCTTCGACGCGTGCTATGGCAGAGGCAAATTCTCCGTGAACCGGAAAGCCGTTGCGCGCATAGGAAACGGCCGCGTTTAGCACCTTATTCATGGGCATCGACCCGAATTTTTTATGTAACTCAAACCAAGCATCCACAGCACCGGGAACAGAAACGGGCAGGGGGCCCAGAGAAGGAATATGCGTTAATCCACGCTTTTTAAATTCGGCTAAAGTCAGGGATTTCGGCGAACGGCCCGAACCATTTAAGCCATATAGTTTCTTAGATTTAGCATCCCAAACGATGGCAAATAAATCGCCTCCGATTCCATTCACATGAGGTTCAACTACCCCTTCCATCGCATTCGCCGCAATGGCCGCATCGATGGCGTTACCACCTGCTTTCAATACGTCTAAAGCTGCTTGGGTGGATAATGGGTGTGACGTAGCAGCCATCCCGTTTTGGGCAATCACCTGTGAACGTGTTGCCCATAATTTTCCATAGGTTCTATCTTGTGCCTGGCCCAAAAAAGGCAATACGAGTAAAAGGAGAAGTTTTTTCATGTTGTTGATTTTGAGGGGGTAAATTAAGTTTTCATTCGTTGAAATACAATCTTTTTTTAATTAGTCGAAAATAGAATAACAAATCAACCTCTTTAATGTTAGCTTTCCATTCAAATCATAACCTAACCTAAAAAAACAAGTAATGGAGGCCCCCGAAAAACCAATCAAGAGTAGGGAAATTATTATTTATTTATCATGAAAACATACCTAACTACACACAAAACAATCATCTTTTTTTCATTAATTATTGGATTAATATTCAATCAAGGATGTGTTAACAAAAATGCTTTAGAATCCTCTGATGTAGGAATAGAAATCAAATCAGAAGAAGTCTCTTTTGACTCTGTAAAAACCGATATCTCTAAGATTAGTTATTTATTAGGAGTTAATAAATATACGAAAAGTCGACAAAGCCAGCCTGATGAAATGACATTGGTCGTTTTGGGGAAAAACAACATCATAAACGGAGAGTTTATCAACTTAAATAATTCAAAAATAGTTTTTAAAAAAATAACTGCACTAAGTTATACTCTCAATACCTATTTCAAGGATTGGGGAGTAACTGCAAGTCTTTCCGTAGATAATGCAACAAACTCATTCATTATGAAATTAAATAATGTTTCATTTAACCTTCAAAAGAAGTTAGACATGACAAGTCGGCAGCGTTTGGTGGCAATAATTTTATTAAACTACTATGATGAATTTCGCGTATCTAATCCATACCTTGTAAATGGTTCAAGCATACGTAGTGAGAATGAATCCCCAATTGGTAAATCAATCTATTCATTTACGATTGGTTGGGGATTTACAAGGGAGCAATCTATTGATGATGAGCTCTCGGCTAGAGGTGGTTCTGTTGATGAAATAAAAAAATATGAATGTACATTACTTGGCACTAGTACTTCTTGTTTCTTTGAATCCTTAGGATGTGTTACGATTTCAACCTTCAAATGCAATATAGCTAGCTAATCATGAATCTAATTTCACCCGAATCCGCTCAATTATTTAGAATAATTGTTGGGGCAATAATTTTCTTATATTTCTTCATCGTCGCGCGGGCTATCAGGCAGATTTTGCAAACGAGTACCTTTTCCTATGTTCAAAAAATTAATTGGATCCTACTCGTCTTGTTCCTACCATGTTGGGGAATGATCATCTATTTTGCTGTAAATGCCTCCAAGAATTAAGGCCTTGAAACAAAAAACCCCCGAACATTGTTCGAGGGTTTTTACATTTTGAACCACCAAATTATTTAAGCACGATTTGGAAAGAACTTCTGCTTAATGCGCTCCGAGATGTAATACATACACGGAACAATCACTAGGGTCAAGACTGTCGAGAACGTCAATCCGAAAATGATCGTCCAAGCCAAAATCCCCCAGAAATCCGCAGATTCCGATCCAAAGAAAATATGTGGATTCAACTCCGTAAACATCGACACGAAGTCAATGCTCAAGCCTACTGCCAATGGAATCAAACCTAATACCGCAGCCGAAGCTGTCAATAATACCGGCGTCAAACGAATTCCACCACCTTCAATGATCGCTTCTTTCAAGTCATAACCACGTTTGAAACGTAGCTCCTCAATGAACTCGATCAACAAAATACCGTTTTTCACCACGATACCTGCCAAGGCAATAATCCCCACGCCCGACATAATCACCGAGAATGTCATTCCAAAGGCCATAAAGCCTAAGAATACACCAATCAAGGATAACAAAATAGTCGCGAATATAATGAATGGTTTCACCGCCGAATTAAATTGCGTCGCCAAAATCAAGTAGATCAACACCAAGGCTGCCATAAAGGCCATTCCCAAGAATTCGCCCGACTCTTTTTGTTGCTCTTGCTCACCACCCATACGAATTTTATAACCTTGTGGCATCTCCATCGTTTCAAACAAAGATTCCAATTCGCCTACAATCTCATTCGCATTATAACCCTGAACCACATCAGATCCCAAGGTCACCACACGCTCCTGATTTTTACGATTGATCTGACTAAACGAGGTTGCATAACGAATATCCGCAATCGCATTCAGAGGAACTTGACGCAATGCACCGCCCATATTCATGTCACGATACGTAATGTTCATCGACAATAATTTCTCAATTTGATTACGAGAATCCCCTTTCAAACGCAATTGAATAGGATATTCATCCTTGATATCACGGAACTTCGAGATCTCCGCACCAAACAATCCCGTACGAACAGCCATCGCAACTTGTGCTGATGAAATCCCTTCCCGACTTGCCTTTTCACGATTTACATCAATAATGATTTCCGGTTTATTCGTAACTAAATCCGATTTCAACTCTTGAATTCCTTGGATTCCCGACTTTTGAATAACCTTCCGAACTTTTTGTTCTAAATCTTGTAGCACGGCGAAATCATCCCCAGCAATTTCGATTGAAATCGGCTTGCCGGTTGGCGGCCCTTTAGCCTCCCGCTCAATGGCCATCTCCACACTTGGAATTGGGTGTTCAAAAAACTCTTTTTGCAATTTCTCCAACATAGCCGCTGATGAAACATCGCCACGCTCTTGTTTTGGCCCAAATGCAATCGTCACCTTACTCTTGTGTGGTGTCGCGCCACGATCTGGATTCATCGGATCTCCTGCATTTTTACCTACATTGGAAATAACTGAATTAACCGCTTTGCCCGCATTTTCTTTCTTGATAAATGCAAATACACGCGCCTCAACCACCTTCGTCACAGAATCAGTCACTTTGGAATCTGTCCCAATTGGCATTTTCGAATAGATGTAAATGTAATCCGGATCAGATGCTGGGAAGAAAATAACCTTTGGCTTCACGATGCCCATCAATACAATGGTAGCTACCAATAAACCAAATGCTGCAACAGTCGCATAAACCGAACGTTTGCCTTCCAATACCCACGAAATTACACGGCGGTAAGCATTTTTAAATGCAGGCAAAGTTTCCTCTTGGAAAGGAACAACCCATTTTGGCGTCACAATAAAGTGATTAAACACGTACAATACCAAGGCCAAAAGACCAAAGTTACCAAAGCCAAAATGTCCTAAACCCAAGCCAATCACGTATCCGAAGATGGTTAAACTTAAAAGGATAAATACCGTCCGACGGATATCGTCAAATTTAGGTTCCTTCACATCATTCACTTCTTCATCATGACGTTTCATGAACGAAACCGCGAATACCGGATTCATCACATAAGCCACGAACAAGGAAGCAAACAAGGTAATGATCAAGGTAATCGGCAAGAATTTCATGAACTCACCCACAATACCCGGCCAGAATAACAAAGGCAAGAAGGGTGAAATCGTCGTCAGCGTTCCCGTTAATACCGGAACAAATACTTCAGATGCCGCTAATTTAACCGCTTCAGTGATCGTTAATTTCTTGAAATTATTGAACAAACGGTGAGCATTTTCAATCACCACAATCGCATCATCCACTACAATTCCTAAGCCCAACAAGAACGCAAACAATACGATGGTATTCAAGGTAAAGTCTAAGCCTGGCATGAACAAGAAGGTCAACAAGGCCGATAAAGGAACAGAAAGCCCCACAAATGCCGCATCGCGCACACCCATGAAGAACATCAATACGACTACCACGAAAATGAATCCAAGGATTACCGTATTAATCAAATCGGCAAGATCACCACGCGTACGCTCCGACTGGTCAGCTGTTACGGAAACAACCAAACCTGCTGGGAAACGATTCTCGCGGTATTCTTCAATCGTCTTTTCAATACGATCCGCCGCATTAATTAAATTCGCACCACTACGCTTGATTACGTTTAAGGTAATAACCGATTTATTGTCCAAGCGAGCAAAATCTTGCTTCTCCTCAAATCCATCACGAACATCCGCCACATCTTTCAATCGTACGCGAGCGCCCGTCGAAGAACCGACCATCAAGTTGGCCAATTGATCCACCGACTTAAACTCACCCACAACACGCAAAGAACGACGAACACCATTCACATCCAAATCGCCCCCAGAAATGTTCACGTTTTCACCTTGCACAGCCTGTTGAATATCATAGAAAGTCAAGCCATAACTCTGCATCTTATAAAGATCCAAATTCACCTGAATTTCACGCTTCAAGGCTCCAATAATATCCACACGCGTGATTTCAGGCATACCCTCAATCTCGTCTTGTAAATCTTCCGCGTATTTCTTCAACTTATCTAATGGATAATCCCCAGCGATGTTGATATTCATAATAGGGAACTCCGAGAAATTCACCTCTGCTACTGCAGGATCGCGTGTTAAATCTTTTGGTAAGTCATTACTCGCTTTGTCCACGGCATCTTGCACACGTTGTTTGGCAACGGGAACAGATACATCCGTATTGAATTCCACAATAATCACGGATAAATCCTGCAATGCATTGGATTTCACACTTTTAATGCCGGTTACCGACTTCAATTGCTTTTCGATCGGTTTGTTGATCGTATTCTCAATATCCGCAGGAGTCGTTCCTGCATAAACCGTTTGAACAACCATTTGCGGAACAACAATATCCGGAAACTGCTCTTTCGGAAGGCGTGAGTAAATACCCAATCCCGCAACAAAAATGATAAATGTAAAAATATAAACAGTGGTACGGTTTTGGCCTAACCAGCCGACCATGTTATAAATAAAGCCTTTCCCCTCGGGCAGTTGCTCGTTTTTTAAATTCTTTTCCATACTTGACTTAGAATGAAATTACTTGACCGTCTACTAAATCTTGGTAGCCTTGTGTGATAACTAGGTCTCCAGCTTGTAAACCTGTAGCAATTTCTGCTTGTCCATTGTATGACAAACCGATGGTTACGACACGTGCCTTAGCTACTTTTTTGCCATTTTCTTCAACTGCTACATAGACCAAATTACCTTTTTCTGTTTTTTGAATGATGTTTTCATCCAAAACCAACGCATTTGCCTTAGACAAATCATTGATGTTGATCACCGCTAATTGATTCGGCTTCAAATCACCTCCAGCATTAGGAATGCGTGCCTCGATATCAAACGTACGTGTCAATGGGTTCACCATTTTTGAAACCAAAGAAATACGTGCCGTAATTTCCTTGTTGATATCTGGGAATTTGATGTTGATCGGATCTCCTTGCTTCACAGAACCTACATAAGCATCCGCAATTTTCGCAGAAATTTTCAAGTTGCCAAGGTTGACAATTTGAACGATTGGCATTCCTGGTGATGCCATTTCACCTGCTTTTTGACGCACGATTTCAATCGTTCCTGAGATAGGAGCCACTACGCGTGACAATCCCAATTGCGCACGTAAAGTAACCAAACGCTTCTCTAATGATTCCTTGTTCGATTTCGCACTTAAGTATTGTACCTCAGTACCAATTTGTTGGTCCCAAAGCGTCTTCTGCTTATCAAACAACGTCTTCGCTAATTCCAATTGGTGTTTCACCTCTTCCATGGATTCCTTCAAGATGCTATTATCCAAGGTTGCAATCAATTGTCCTTTGGAAACTTGTTGGCCCGCCACAACCGGCAAGGAAACAATCATTCCACCTGTTTGCGGACTAACCAATACCGTGTTTTCTGCAACTACATTTCCTTGTGCTTCTACAAAATGTTTGAAGGCAACGGGTGCGATTGGAGTAACTGTAACCGCAATTACTTTCGATGATGCCGATTCTTTACCTGCACCTAATTCCTTTTCCAAGGAAGCGATTTTCGCATTAATTTCTTTGGCCTCTGCTTTTAAGTTGGCCAATTCTGTTTTCTTATCTGCCGACTTATTGCATGCCGCGAATAAGACAATGGCGCTTAGGATGATCGTAATTTTTTTCATGTTCGTATTATTCTGAGTATAATGTTCCGTTAGATTTTGCGAGCTCTACTTTTGCGATTAAGGCATTGTAAAGTGCGGTAAAGTAATTTCCTTGAGATTCCTTGATAGAAGTTTCTGCGTTCAGAACTTCCAAATTCGAACCTACCCCTTGTGTGTATTTCACACGCGTTACGCGGGAAATTTCGTTGGCAAGGTCAAGATTTGCTTTTTGTTCTTTCAAAGACTCTAAAGCATTCTTCAAAGAAATGATGGATTGACTACGTTGTAAATCGATTGATGATTTCAACAAATCATAGCTTTGGCGTACTTTTTGAAGATTGTTCGCTGATTGTACTGCCTTGTATTTCTTCGAAAATCCATCGAAAATTGGGATTTGGATCGACAAGGTGATTGCCGCATTATCGAACCATTGTTTGCTGAACAAATCACCAAGCGCATTTGCCCCAGCATTGTATCCATAATTACCTGCCAATAACACACGCGGTAAATAACCAGCCTTGATGCTTTTCAAATCTAGCTCAGCCAAATTTTCTTGTGTTTTTAGAATCGAATACTCGATGCGATTGCCGTAGTTGAAAGGCAAATCTTGATCTTCCAATAAGCGATGGCTCAATTCGATTTGCTCTAAGGTTTCAGCTAAACGAATAGGTGTTTCCATCGGATAACCCATTTGGAACTTCAATAAGGAGTAGCTCAATTCTTGTAGACGATAGACATTTTCCAATTCCGTACGCAAATTGTTCGCTTGAACTTCTAAACGTTGCACATCGATTTTCTCGACGAAACCTTGTGCATTAAGCGCTTTGGATTCTTTCAACAAGGTATCCAATCGGCCCACGTTCGCTTGCAAAATTGATAAGCGTTTTTCGTTCACCAAAATACCATAATAGGCTTTGGTTACGTTTTCTGCTACTTGTTGTTTGCTTTGCGTCAAGGTTTTTACGGAAAGGTCCTTGTACACTTGAGATGCTTTTAAGCCTAATAAATAGCTGCCATCAAAAACCAATTGGTTGATGCCTACACTTGAAAAACCTGAATTTTCCACACCGAATTTAGCAGCGATTAACTCTCCTTCGGCAGCAGCTGGATTAAAGATTTTTGCAGGGATAAACATACGTTGCATGATTACGTTGTTCGTTAATGCCAGCGAAGCATTCACCTGCGGAAGGCCCATAGCCTTAATTTCATTGATTTTCGCACCTGCGTTTTGCAAGTCGATCTGGCTATTTTTCACTTGAACGTGATGTACAATGGCATAATCCACAGCGTCTTTTAAGCTGAATGATTGGGCATTTGCTGACACGGAGCAAAGTAAAAATAGACCGGCATAAATTTTTCTTAGGCGGATCATGATTTTAAATTGTTTTGGTAAGATGTATAAAGTGTTAATCCTTTTTCCGTTAAAATGCCTCGGAGGAAAATATCCATCAGAGCCATTTGCGTTTCGTATAAGGAGAGTTTGTTGCTTGGGTAAAAATCAGGGTTGAAAGCGAGATCAACTTCTGCCATGCGCAGGCGCGCAAGTAATTCAAAATCGATATCATTTCGAAAATAGCCAAATTGGGCACCCTTCTTAAAATCTGCGATGAGATTTTCATGGATACAATTTTCTCCATGCGCTTTAAATAGTTGGAAGGCCTTCGGGAAGTATTTTTGTATTTCGAAAAGTAAACGCGGATTCATGGTTAACAATAAATCCTTCGTCATTTCGAACGACTTAAACATCTTCTCGATCACATTGGAATACAATCGATCAAGTTCCTTCCACTTCACTAGATCTTTTTCAATGAAGACCTGAACGACTTCAAAAACCATGGATTCTTTATCAGGGAAATGTTGATAAATCGTTTTTTTCGAAATCCCTAATTCGGCTGCAATAGCATCCATCGTTACAGTCTTTACACCGTAGCGGAAGAATAATTCAGTTCCTTTTTCTAGAATACGCGATTTCATTTGCCTGACCCCTTAATTAATCGGGAAGCAAAACTATGGAAACTTTCGAAGACTACAAAGTTTTCTTGTACTATTTTTAGATGAGTGGCGGAAAATTACGACGAACGGCCAAAGTCGTCTTGTAATCTGACGATATCAGATTCGTCAGACAGATTCGCAACATCCGTGTGTTGCCAGATTTCTGCCACAACACCCCATTGGTCTAAACCCACTAAGCGATGGCGGGTACCTATCGGCAATGTGATGATATCATCGACCTGATAGGTGCCAGGTAAGGTTTGTTCATCGGTTTCGGAAATCGCAACGCCTACAGGGCCGGAGGTCACAGACCATAATTCGGCACGGCGGAAATGATACTGCCAAGATAAACGCTTATTAGGGGCAACCACTAAAAACTTCGGACTCAGCTTTTGGGTAATTTGAATGGAATCGAAATCAACTGATGGGAAAAACTGACTAGCAAACTTAGCAGCTTGATCTTCTTGCAAAACAAAAAACCCTCCCCACGGTCGGTCAAAATCATGTGAAGCAATTTCATATCCCTCCTGTTGGATAAAAGCGTTCACTTGCGTGAAAACATCGGAGGCCTGAAGGGAGGAATGAAACGAAGGGAGCATAATAAATCTTTTCACAAAAATAAAAAAAAGACGGGAGAGAACCCCCGTCTTTTCAATTAATCAAGTAATAACTTATTACATGGTCCAACCCGCACGGTATTCGCGCTTCACGAATTGATTCGCTGCTTCGAAATTGGTAATGCGCATATTCGCCGCATCCCACTCGAGTTGTTGGCGTCCAATGTACTTCGCATTCCGGCCTTCACCTTCACGCAACATGTACGAACGGATAGCCAAGTTACCCATCAACACAGATTCCGTAAATGGACCTGCATAATCGAAAGGAGAACTTACTTCCATATTTCCGTAACCCGCTTTACAAGCTTCTACCCATTGGGTATTATGCCCACCTGCACCACCATCAACACGTGGAAGAGATGCTTTTGGTAGATCCGCTTCATCTACACGTTTACCGTTCTTGAATACTTTTGGATACATACCATAAGTTCCACAAGTCATGATACCTTTTGTTCCAATCAAGATAACACCATTCGTTCCATCTGGATCTCCGATGATTTCAGTTGCTGGAATACCTGCAGGATGTGGTGCACGAAGGCCACCATCAAACCAAGTTAATTTTACATTCGATTTATTCTTTGCAGATGGTCCGTAATTTAACGTTACCATTGATGATGGAGGGCATCCTTCTGGAATCCACTCAGGAACCCAGTCATTTAAGAATACAGAACCTACTGAACATTCTACGTTTAAGGCATCACGGATACCCAATACTTTAAATGGAGGATCTAATAAGTGGCAACCCATGTCACCTAATGCACCTGTACCATAATCCCACCAGCCTCTCCATTTGAAGGGAACGAAAGCAGGGTTAAACTCACGATATTTTGAAGGTCCTAACCATAAATCCCAATCCAATTCAGCCGGTACGGGATGTCCCGCAGCTGGATACGAAATTCCTTGTGGCCAAACTGGACGATTCGTCCAAACCAATACTTCAGATACTTTACCAATTACTCCACCATCAAACCATTCAACCATTTGACGAACGCCATCACCTGAAGATCCTTGGTTACCCATTTGAGTCACCACTTTCATCTCACGTGCCTTTTCAGTCATCATACGCGCCTCATAAATGTCATGCGTCAATGGCTTTTGAACATACACGTGTTTTTTGCGACGCATGGCTTCCATGGCAATCGTTGTATGTGTATGGTCGGGAGTTGATACAATCACCGCATCTACATTATCTCCTTCAGCTTCCAAAGCTTTACGGAAATCCCGATAATAATTCGCTTTGGGAAAATCTTTACGCGACTGAACCGCGCGACGATCATCTACATCGACAAGAGCAACGATGTTCTCTTTGCCTTTATTGAATGAATTCATGATATCACTCTGGCCTTTTCCACCAGCACCAATACCCATGATGTTTAATTTGTCGGAAGGAGCCGTAAAACCCTTACCTAATACATGCCGCGGTACAATGTAAAAGCTTCCTGCAGCTAATCCAGCTTTTTTAAGAAAGTCTCTCCGTGAATTATTTCCCATAATTTAAATGATTTAGTTTGGTAAGACGCAAAGGGTTTTGCCCCTTTTAAAGTCAAGCCCCTAAGTTGTCAAAATACCTCGAAATAAGCAATTCTTTTCTTGATATTTTACAAATCTGTGTGCCTCAGTCAGGATAGCACAAAAAAAGGGGATTCGTTTCCGAATCCCCTTTTGATCAAAACTTAAAACAAATATTATTCTGCTTTCTTAGATTTCTTCTCTAATTTTTTGATCGCTTGCTCACGCTCAGCACCTTCCATTTGCTCTTTCAAAGCAGATAAAGCTCCGATATCTCCCATTGTCGACTTCTCAGCTGTAACTGTAGCCGTCTTCTCTGTAGATTTTGTTGCTTTTTTCTTCTCTACTTTTACTTCTTCAACTGGCGCACCTGAGAATGTACGTGTGTGCGAAAGAATAATCTTACGATCTTCTTTGTGGAATTCCGTTACAACGAAATCCAATGCCTCACCCGCTTCAGCTACTGACTCATCTGCTTTCGTCAATTGTTTCAAAGCAGCTAAACCTTCGATACCGTAAGGTAATTCCAAAGTAGCCATTTTGTCATTTTTCGAAATAACAGTTGCTTTATGTACTGAACCTACTGTGAACACACTTTCAAATGTATCCCAAGGATTCTCTTCTAATTGCTTATGACCTAATGCCAAACGACGGTTGTCCGCGTCTAACTCAATCACGATAACATCCAATGAATCGCCTACTTTCACGAATTCAGATGGGTGCTTGATTTTCTTTGTCCAAGACAAGTCAGAAACGTGAACCAAACCATCGATTCCCTCTTCTAACTCAAGGAATAAACCAAAGTTAGTCAAGTTACGAACCGTTCCTTTGTGCTTCGTTCCAACAGCATATTTAGACAATAAATCTGTCTTGTTCCAAGGATCTTCAGTCAATTGCTTGATACCTAAAGACATCTTGCGCTCAGAACGATCTAATGTCAACACAACTGCTTCCATTTCATCGCCAACTTTCAAGAAATCTTGTGGGTTACGCAAGTGCTGAGACCATGACATCTCAGAAACGTGGATCAAACCTTCAACGCCTGGCAATACTTCTAAGAAAGCACCGTAATCCGCAACGTTAACGATTTTACCTTTTACTTTTGATCCAACCTCAACCTCAGCAGCTAATGCTTCCCAAGGGTGTGCTTGCAATTGCTTCATGCCTAATGAGATACGTTTCTTGTTCTCATCAAAGTCTAATACAACTACTTGGATTTTTTGATCTAATTTCAACACCTCTTGTGGGTGGTTGATACGTCCCCACGAGATATCTGTAATGTGCAATAAACCATCCACACCACCTAAGTCGATGAACACACCGAAATTAGTCATGTTTTTGATCACACCTTCTAATACTTGACCTTTATCTAAGTTGTTCAAGATCAATTGACGTTGTGCCTCAAGATCTTTCTCGATCAATACTTTGTGAGATACAACTACGTTGTCATTTGTATGGTTGATCTTAACCACCTTAACTTCCATATTTTTGCCAACAAAAATATCGAAATCACGGATTGGCTTCACATCAATTTGAGATCCTGGCAAGAATGCCTCGATTCCAAAAATATCCACGATCAAACCACCTTTTGTACGACGTTTTACGAAACCATTGATGATTGTATCTTCTTCCAAAGCTTTCTCAATGTTCGTCCAAGCGCCCATTACCTTCGCTAATTTGCGAGATAAAATCAATTGGCCGTTTGCATCTTCTTGATTCTCAATGTAAACTTCTACTTCATCTCCAGCCTTCAAATCCGGCATATCGCGGAATTCAGATGCAGATACTAAACCATCAGATTTGAATCCAATGTTTACAATTACTTCACGGTCTGTCTTGCTCACAACAACCCCCTTCACAACTTCCTTCTCAGTTACCGAGTTTAGAGTAGCCTCAATAGCTGCCTCCATTTGTGCTTTTTGATCAGCAGTATAGTTACCACCGAATCCTTTTCCTTCAACTAAATCCCAGTCGAAATCTTTTTTAACTTTTGACATATTTGATCGCCCTAGATACATCAACACGCTGGGCTAACGTGCTGAAATTAAGTGTAAAACAATTTTTAAATTGGGGTGCAAAGATAGGGAGAATAATTTTATTTTCAAGCAAATTCTTTAAATTGGATGTTCAATAACCTATTAACCATGAAAAATACCGTTCACTGGCTCGCGTCAGCCGTTTTTGCTTGCACCGCTTTCATGGGAATGGCACAATCTAAATCACACAATACCAACATGTTAGTTACCGAAAAGCCTTTTGGCAAAACTCCGACGAATGAAGCCGTCACACTCTACACCTTGAAAAACACACAGGGGATGGAGGTCCAAATCATGAATTATGGTGCGATCATCACCAAAATCATCGTCCCGGATAAAAACGAAGTCATGGAAGATGTGGTGTTAGGTTTCGACAAAGCAGAGGACTACATCAAAGATTCCCCTTATTTCGGTGCCGTAGTGGGTCGCTATGGCAACCGCATCGCCGCCGGAAAATTTAGCCTAGATGGGAAAAATTATACCCTTGCCGCTCAAAATAATGGCCAGCACCTTCACGGAGGACTGAAAGGTTTCGATAAACGGGTTTGGAAAACCATTGCCAAAACAGCTAATAGCGTCACTTTTGCCTACCTATCTCAAGATGGCGAAGAAGGCTTCCCGGGTAATTTGCAGGTTCAAATCACTTACAGCCTGAACGAAGAAAATGCCTTATCGCTTGCTTACGAAGCTACAACCGACCAATCGACCGTGTTAAACCTTTGCAATCACTCCTATTTCAATCTCTCAGGAAATAACAAACGTGATATCCTTGATCACAGCATCCAATTAAATACCCCCTACTTCATTCCCGTGAACTCAGTGCTCATTCCAACAGGCGAGATCAAATCCGTTACCGGAACTCCATTTGATTTTACCAAGGCAAAGAAAATGGGTTTGGAGATTAACGCAAATGACGAGCAGATTAAAGCAGGTGGTGGCTATGACCATTGCTTTGCGACGAAAAAAGCTCCGGGTGCATTTGAACAAATTGCACACGTAACGGAACCTATTTCCGGACGTGTCATGGATGTCTACACCACAGAACCTGGGGTACAATTCTATACGGGAAATTTCTTGGATGGCCACCTAACGGGGAAATATGGCGCGATTTATAATAAACGAACAGGCTTTTGCCTAGAAACGGAACATTTCCCTGATTCACCCAATCAAGCAAACTTCCCGTCTACCGTGCTGCGTCCGGGAGAAAAATATACATCAAAGACTGTTTATCAGTTTTCTGTACAATAATCAACTTTTATATACATTGGGCGGTAGACGCCGCCAGGGTCATGACCCTGGCAGCGTCACCTTTGCTTCGTTCCACAGTATATCCATCTCTGCCAGCGTCATATCCTGCAAATTCTTGCCCATTTCGGCCGCACGACGCTCTAAATGCTGAAAACGATAAATAAATTTCCGATTTGTCCGCTCAACTGCCTGATCCGGATTAATATCAATAAAGCGCGCAAAATTCACCAAGCTGAAAATCAAATCTCCCAACTCTCCTTCCGCCTCCTCTTTTTGAGCCACGGTTAATTCTTTACCCACGAACGTTTCCTTAAACTCTCCTAGCTCCTCTTCCACCTTCTCCCAAACCTGCTCCTTTTCCTCCCAATCAAAGCCCGCTCCCCGCGCCTTCTCCTGAATCCGCATCGCCTTCACCAAAGCCGGCAAGGAATTAGGCACGCCTGATAAGACCGACTTATTTCCCTCTTTGAGTTTCAAGGCTTCCCAGTTGGCCTTCACCTGCTCCTCCGTCTCAGCCACCACATCTCCATAAATATGCGGATGCCGCGAAATCAACTTTTCACAAATGCCATGCAAAACCGATTTCACATCAAAATCACCCGTCTCTGAACCAATCTTACTGTAAAACACCAAATGCAACATGACATCGCCAATCTCTTTGCGAATTTCAGCCATGTCTTTGGAGAGGATGGCATCGGCCAGCTCATAAGTCTCCTCGATCGTCAAATGACGCAAGGTTTCCATCGTTTGTTTCTTATCCCACGGGCATTTCTCCCGCAAATCATCCATGATGCACAATAATCGATCAAAGGCCTCCGCCGCTGCTGGGTATCTCATTTCTATGGGTTTAATCCGTACACGCGGACGTAATCAATCAAAAATTTATTCGGGAAGATCGTATCGTCTACTCCTTTTTGGCCTCCCCAGTTTCCACCAATTGCCAAATTCAACAAGATATGTTGCTTCTTGTCAAAGGGCCATTCCTCCCATCCTCGACCCGTATTTTCAAACGTAAAATACAATTTACCATCAATGTAAGACTTGATGTTTTGCGGTGTCCACTCCATCGTATAGACATGGAAAACGGTATCAAAATCATCCATACGCGTCGTTGCCGTTTTTTGCGTCCCGATTACATGGTTAAATGATTTGGTATGAACCGAAAAATGCATGACCCCAGGATCATATCCCACATGTTCCAAAATATCAATCTCGCCATTGTCAGGCCAATAATTAGCGCCATAATCCGATTGGCTAGCCAACATCCAGATTGCCGGCCAGTTTCCACGACCCGCAGGTATCTTGGCACGGACTTCCACTTTCCCATACAAGAAATCTTGCTTGCCTTTGGTGACGATACGAGCAGATGAATAGTCCATCGAACCCGTTTTTCCCTTGATTGCCTCAATGGTTAAAATTCCATTTTCAATGTGTGCATTATCCAAATCAGCTTTGGTATAATATTGTAGCTCATTATTACCCCAACCCGAACCGCCAACATCGTAAGACCAAAATTTCTCATTTGGCAAACCCGGCGTTTCAAATTCATCCGACCAAATCGGATCCTTTGTAAATGTATACACCTTAGGCGCTATGGGCGTAGTAGGCTCCGTAGGCAGAAATGGAGAAGAAACCTCCTTGGACGCACATCCTAAAAAGCCTACGCCTAATAAAGCTATCGTTTTGATCATCTGTTGATTTTTTACCCTCAAAAATAACCCGATTCCCGCCACATTTCCTATTCTCCGCAAGCGAATATTATGTACTTTTGAACATGGAATTTAAAATCGCTTCATCCTACCAACCTACAGGAGATCAACCCAATGCCATCAAGGAATTGGTGGAAGGGCTTCATAAAGAAGAAAGATCACAAACACTTTTGGGGGTAACCGGTTCCGGAAAAACCTTTACGATCGCGAATGTCATCAAAGAGGTCAACCGCCCTACCCTGATTTTATCCCATAACAAAACACTTGCAGCTCAACTATACGGCGAATTCAAATCTTTTTTCCCCGAAAACGCCGTTGAATATTTCATATCCTATTACGATTATTATCAACCCGAGGCCTTCATTGCCTCCACGGGTACTTACATTGAAAAAGATCTCTCCATCAACCAGGAAATTGAGAAATTAAGGCTCGCAACCACAGCGGCCCTGATGTCCGGTCGGCGAGATATCATCGTCATCGCATCCGTTTCTTGCATTTACGGTATGGGGAATCCCGACGAATACAAGAATTCGATCATGCGAATCGGTGTGGGTGAAACGATTTCAAGGAATCAATTCCTTTTCCGACTCGTCGAGATTCTTTATTCCAGAACCGAAGGGGAATTCTTACGTGGAACTTTCCGCGTCAAAGGCGATACCGTGGATATCTTTTTAGCCTATGCTGATTTTGGGTATCGCATCATTTTCTTTGGGGATGAAATCGAAGAGATTCATCGCATCGACCCTTGGACGGGCAAGAAAATTTCCAAAGAAACGATGGTCGCGATCTTCCCCGCGAATTTATTTGTGACAGGTCGCGAAACCTTGAACAATGCCATCTCAGATATTCAAGCGGATTTAGTGAATCAAATCTCGTATTTCGGGAAAGATGGCCGACTGCAAGAGGCGGAACGCATCAAACAACGGACGGAATTCGATTTAGAAATGATGCGCGAGCTGGGTTATTGCTCCGGCATCGAAAACTACTCACGTTATTTTGACCAGCGGAAACCGGGGCAACGTCCATTCTGCTTGCTCGACTTTTTCCCAGATGATTTCCTCATGGTCGTGGACGAAAGCCACGTAACCATGCCGCAGATTCGTGCCATGTACGGCGGGGACCGTTCGCGGAAAGAATCTTTAGTCGAATACGGATTCCGTTTGCCATCCGCGATGGACAACCGGCCGTTAACATTTCAGGAATTTGAAGATATCGTAGGTCAAACAATTTATGTGTCAGCGACACCTTCTGATTATGAATTAAAACAATCCGAAGGTGTGGTGGTCGAGCAAATCATTCGACCTACAGGACTTTTGGATCCATTAATCGAGGTTCGTCCGACGAAAAACCAAATCGACGATTTACTTGACGAAGTCTACGACCGCATCAAGAAAAAAGAGCGTGTATTAATCACGACCTTGACCAAACGTATGGCCGAGGAAATGTCCAAATACCTCGATCGCGTGGGTGTCAAATGCCGCTACATTCACTCCGAGATTAAAACCTTAGAAAGGGTCGAGATCTTACGGGAATTACGCTTGGGGGTTATTGATGTCTTGGTAGGAGTCAACTTATTACGCGAAGGATTGGATTTGCCGGAGGTTTCTTTGGTAGCCATTATGGATGCCGACAAAGAAGGTTTCCTACGAGATATTCGTTCCTTGATTCAGACGATTGGTCGGGCAGCGCGTAACGAAAATGGCCGTGTGATTATGTATGGGGACAAGATGACCGGCTCGATGGAACGAGCGATTAGCGAAACGAATCGTCGGCGAGAAAAACAAATGGCCTATAACACGGAACATGGCATCACACCGAAAACCATTTGGCGCAGTCATGATGAAATCATGGAGCAGACGTCCATTGCGGATCGTATGGCGAAACCGATGAAATCGTATGGCATTACACCAAAAGAATCCTTACAGGCGGCAGATCCACTATTGGCCTATATGAGCAAACCCGAGCTCAAGAAACAAAAAGAGGCGGTTCAAAAAGAAATGGAACGTGCGGCACGGGATTTGGATTTCCCATTAGCGGCGAAGTTCCGAGACGAGATTTTGGCTATCGACAAATTACTGGTATAATAAAAAAGGCGCGGAATACATCCCGCGCCTCTCATATAATTGTCTGTAAAATTACTCCGCGATGAACGGATAATCTTGCTGTACATATACATCTTTGTATGCTTCATCCGCTGTAGGGAAAGGAGAAACCTCAGCAAAATCAACAGATTCTTGAACCTGAACTTTGATTTTTGCATCGATTGCATCTAAATCCGCTTGCGTAGCGATACCATGTTCGAAAATACGTTGTTTTACTTGCTCGATCGGATCACGCTCTTTGTAAGCTTCAACCTCTTCTTTTGAACGGTATTTTTGTGGATCAGACATGGAGTGTCCACGGTAACGGTATGTTCTGAATTCCAAAAACGTAGGACCTTCACCCGCACGAGCACGCGCCGCAGCACGAGAAACCGCTTCGTGAACAGCCTCTACATCCATCGCGTCAACCGCTTCTGATGGCATGTCATAAGCTTCTCCCAATTGGTATAATTCTGTTACGTTCGATGTACGAGCAACTGAAGTACCCATCGCGTAACCATTGTTTTCTACGACGAAGATCGCAGGTAATTTCCATGTCATTGCCATGTTGAACGCTTCGTGCAAAGCTCCTTGACGTGACGCACCATCACCGAAATACGTGATCGAAACATTACCCGTTTTTTTATATTTTTCAGCAAAAGCTAAACCAGCACCTAAAGGGATTTGCGCCCCTACGATACCGTGTCCGCCTACGAAACCAACTTCTTTATCGAAGATGTGCATCGAACCCCCTTTTCCTTTGGAAGCACCCGTAATTTTACCGTATAATTCCGCCATGATTGCGTTCGGTGAAGTACCTAAAGCTAACGGGATACCGTGGTCACGGTAAGCTGTAATGTATTTATCGCCTTCACGTAAGGCAGATTTAGAACCAGAAGAACATGCCTCCTGGCCAATGTATAAGTGACAAAAACCTTTGATTTTTTGCATCCCATATAATTGACCGCATTTCTCTTCGAATTTGCGTTGCAATTGCATAGACTCATACCAATACATGTAGGTCTCTTTGGAATACTTAGGTGCTTGTGTTTCTTTCTTTGCCATCTGTCGATCGGAAATTTTTTGTTGCCTAGGGAAAATGCCCCAGTCAAAATCAAGGCGAAATTAAAACAAAACACGCAAGCAGCCAAAAAATCGCGTATTATTCTTTATTTTTACAGCATTGTGCCCATTCACTCGTCTCTATGTACCTAAAATCTTTACAGGTCAAACAGTTTAAATCCTACGAGGAGGCGCAATTTGAATTTATTCCCAACATCAATTGCATCGTGGGCGAGAACGGAATCGGTAAAACGAACCTCCTGGATGCGATCCATTTTCTTTCCCTGACCAAAAGTGCCCGAGGTGTCGCGGATCCGCTTTGTATCCGACATGGCGATACCTTTTTCATGGTTCAGGGCAGTTTCATCTTCCAAAAAGATGAGCATGTTCCCGAAACGGAAACCCAAATCACCTGTGCTGTGCAAAAGGGCCAGAAAAAAGCCTTATTACGAGACCAAAAACCCTATACTCGCCTCGCAGACCACATTGGGAACTTCCCCATCGTATTGATGGATCCCCACGATACGGACTTAGTGCGCGACAGCAGCGATACACGTAGACGTTTCTTCGATGGCGTGATGGCGCAATTAGACCGCGGTTTTTTAGAGAACTTGATGCGCTACAATCGCATTGTCCAGCAGCGTAATAGCCTCTTGAAAATGTTTGCCGAAACGGGAACACATGACGCTTTGATGCTTGCCAGCTACCATGAGCCGCTAGTTATATTAGGCGAATCCATCAATAATGCCCGGATTGAGTTTTTGAAGGACTTTTTACCTCGTTTTCAGGCGCATTATGCTGCCCTATCGGATGATCGAGAGCAGGTCATGATTCGTTTGGAGTCAACGTTTTTGGCGGGTCAATTAGACGAGGCCTTGAAACAGGCGGAGCGGCAAGATTTTGCGGCCCAACGAACAACGATCGGTATACACCGGGATGATTTTGATTTTGAGATTAATGACTATCCCTTGAAAAAATACGGTTCTCAGGGCCAAACCAAAAGCTTTGTTGTGGCGTTAAAGTTGGCACAATTTGATGCATTAACCGCAGTCAAACCGCGGAAGCCGCTCCTACTGTTAGATGATATTTTTGATAAATTGGACGACCGACGGATTCAACGATTGATTGAAATGATGGCAGAAGATCATTTTGGTCAGGTGTTTATCACAGATGCCCGTCCCGAACGAACCAAGAATTTATTGAAGGATCTTAGTACGAAGATTCAATACCTAGCCTTATAGTATCACCAAATTTTTGAATTGAATTTGAAGATGCAAATGCGTCGCAAGAAGAAATATCCAAGGATACTTTATTGCCTTGCAATTCCTCAATTGCAGCCTTAATTGCTGATGGTGATGAGGAATCAACAGCCAAGCCAAAATGGTTTTTTTGTATTAGGGCGCCAATTTGACCCTTGTCGGAACCTAACATCAACTTCTTCGCCATGGCTGCGCGTACAAGAACAGAACTAGAACCTAAGTGTCCTTGATATAGCAATAAAACCACATCAGACGCTTCAAAACACATCTGTACCTCCGGAGCAGGCAGATACCCAAATCGACAAATAACCTGTAAACCCGGTACTCGAGCAATTGCAGCTTCGATGACTTGTTGGTATGCCGGCCGTATAGGACCAACGAGCAGCAAGCACATCGATTCTAAAACCGAATTTGGCAGATTTTCACATCCTTTTAAAAAGGATTCAATCCCTTTTCGGTTATCCAGGTGTCCAAAATTTAAGTATACTTTTTTATTCGCAGGTAACTGTAATTTCTCTTGTAAGTCCGAAAGGTCTTTTTGATTAATATTGAATAATCTAACGGGATCGCATAGATCCGCAACATTAACCTTTTTCGATAATGCCTGAATGACAGATAGTGATTCCGTACCAAGGCAAAACAAGTTTTTTATTTGGCCAGATTGCAACGATTTTTTTAGAATCCATTTTTTCAATCGGGGATAAAAACCTTGTTGATTCGCTAAAAAATTAGGTCTAAAATAGATCCCTGAAACAGGAATAGACGCTCTTTTACCCAGCCATGCTCCTAACTGAAAATAATCAAAATACATGAGGAGTGAATGACTTGCATGAACCTGCTTGGCCAATGCTAACATCAAATTCCACTCGACAAAAGAGCGTTTGTAAATCGACAGCGCATGGATGCGCTGGATTTTCTCCATGGGAATGGGCAAAAATGTAATGTTTTCACCCCAAACGAGCTGCTCTTGTTGTTTCCTAGATTCAAATTGTTCTTGAAATATAGCCCCCGTTGCAACAAATAAATCAATTTCCGGAAACGCGCTGTAATAGCCAATTAGATTGAAAAGGTAATCTGGATGATGACCATCTAGAATCGTATCAAATAAAAGAATTCGCTGTTTCACAAAACAAAAATAGGCTAAATAAATGAAAAGGTCGGCAAATAGCTTTGCCGACCCTCCCAAGAATAAACACAAAACTTACAAGTTATACTTGTACTTGTAACGATTGTATAATTGGGTATGCTTGTTGTTCAAATCCACGACACGTCCTTGAATGAACGCATGCGTTACAACGCTGGATTTCATGTCTAACAAATCCCCTTGGCAAATAACGATGTTCGCATCTTTTCCATTTTCCAAACTTCCCGTGCGATCAGCGATGCCTAGGATTTTGGCTGGGTTTAGGGTAATTGCAGACAATGCTTCTTCGCGAGTTAAGCCATAGGCCGCCATCGTACCTGCCATGAAAGGCAAATTACGAATCTGGGTATAACCATCACCCGTGTCTTGGCAGATTGTAAATAGTACACCTGCTTTTTGCAATTGAGCACCTGTTTTATAAGGTTGGTCCACCGCATCATCTTCGGCAGCAGGTAAGGCATGTGGCTCATGTAAGATAACCGCTACCTGATTAGCAGCTAAAATATCAGCAATCATCCAACTATCAGCACCCCCAGCAATGACTAATTTGAAGTTAAATTCTTTGGCAAAATCAATCGCTGTAAGCATTTCCTTCACCAAATCACAATGCACATAAAGCGATTTTGAACGGTCAAAAAGGCCTTTTGTTGCTTCAAATTTCAAGTTGACCGCCGTATGTGATTTCTCATTCAAATACGCCTTTGCCTCACGGAAAAATACACGCGCCGTTTCGATTCGATCTAATCCTGCTTTCACGGCATCCGAATCGCCACCGCGACGACCGCCTCCGCCATTCGGCCGATTGATCAAAGCAGGAAAAGTCATGTGTACGCCATTATCCAAGGCATACGCCGCATCTTCCCAGTTCCAGGCATCCAATTGAACGACCGTCGAAGAACCCGAAATCAGGCCTCCTTGTGGAACGATTTGGGCTAACAATACGCCATTTGTACGCAAGGTATTGATCACTTTACTATCCGTATTGTAGGCAACAATCGAACGAATATTTGGATTCATTTCGCCTAATTCGTCGAAGTCAACAGTCGATTTCGTGGAACTTACTTCCACCAAACCTAAATTGGTATTCAATGCAATAACACCCGGATAGATGTGTTTTCCGGTCGCGTCGATGTGCTCCACATCTGCAGATATAGCCGGGGCCGAGGACAAAATCGTCAACTTCCCTTTATCGATAGAAACGGTTCCATTGGAAATCACTTGGCCATTGCCGATATGCAAGGTTGCCCCGGTAATCACGATTTTTTTCGTTTGTGCCGGGGAAGGATGCATGGTTTCTTGAGCCATCAATGATAGGCCCAAAAAGCAAAATATAGGTATTAATAGCTTTTTCATGTTCTTATTCATTAATATGGTCTTCATCAATAAAACGACTTGCGATACGCTCCCAAAGGCTCTTATCATGGTTGTGATCTTCTTCACACATGTTTTGCTTTTTCACAGATGGAGCAGATGGACGCGTAGGCGCTCCACCTTTTTTCGATGCAATCATCTTTTGAATCAAACGTTGCTTCTCAACTTTTAACGCCTCTTGCAATTTGGCATCTTCTGCACGATCGAATACAACGGTACCATCAACAATTGTCTTTTCAGACTTAGCATAGATACTTAACGGATGATCTGACCAAATAACTAAATCGGCATCTTTTCCAGGTGCGATGCTACCCACGCGATCCGCGACGTGCAACATTTTGGCAGGATTCAAGGTCACCATTTTCAAAGCATCTTCTTCCGACATGCCTGCATATTTGATTGATTTAGCTGCTTCTTGGTTCAAACGACGCGCCATTTCCGCATCATCCGAATTGATCGCAACATTCACACCCACCGCCTGCATGATCGCCGCGTTTTGTGGAATGGCATCCAATACTTCCATTTTATAATTCCACCAATCCGCGAATGTAGAGGCATTCGCCCCGTGCGCTTTCATTTTATCAGCTACTTTGTAACCTTCCAAAATGTGCGTCAACGTATTCACCGTAAAACCGAATTTATCAGCCACTTTCAAGATGGAATTAATCTCACTTTGTACATAGGAGTGACAAGTAATAAAACGTTTCTTGTTTAAGATTTCCAAAAGCGTTTCTAACTCCAAATCAATCCGCTTACCTGGACCTAATTTCTCATAATCTCTTGCACGTGTAAACGCATCCGTCAACACTTGCTCAACCCCCATACGCGTATCCGGGAAACGTGGATTAGATGTGTTCCAAGAACGCTTCACGTTTTCACCTAAAGCGAACTTGATGAAAGGATCCCAGTTGGCAAATTTCAACGCCTCCGCGTTTTGACCCCAACGGAACTTCAACAATTGAGTTTGTCCACCGATCACGTTGCAACTTCCGTGAAGAATATGACTTGCTGTCACACCACCGCTTAACTGGCGATAGATATCCACATCATCGGGATCGATGACATCGGCGATACGTGCCTCAGCCGTAACGGATTGTGTACATTCATTAATTCCACCGGTAGCACCCACATGCGAGTGTTCGTCAATAATACCTGCTGTCACATGTTTACCCGTTCCATCAACGATACGTGCAGTAGGATCTTTCAAACCTTTGCCTATTTGGACAATTTTACCCGCTTTTACGAGTACGTCGGCATCTTTCAACACCCCTTGTTTTTCGTTCGTCCAAACCGTAGCGTGTTGAATCAACAAGTTCTCTTGTTTAGCAATCGTCTTTTGACCAAAACCATTGAAAGGGAAAACCACATCGCCAATGGCTTCAGGTTTATTCGTTTTTACTTGAACAGAATCTGATTTCGCAGCTTCAGAACGAACGGCTTTCCAAGAAATCCAATTGCCTGATGCTAATTGGCCTGTACCTGAAATGCTAGATCCATCAAATGATCCTGTCAAACGAACACGTTGTGATTTATCCGCTTTGCTTGCATAGCCAAGATTCACTAATTGCTCTTTTTGAGTCAAATCTACTTGCGTCGTATCACTAGCGATCAAGGACGCTTTGTAAGAACCTGGCTCTCCCTGAATGACTAATTTCGCTGGTGAACCTAAGTTGATTTGGTAAGTTCCGGCTAAATTCGTCCATAAATCGGACTGAACGGCGTAGCCACTGCCTTGCACCCAGTTTTCGATGATGGCTGATTTCTCAGCAAAAACCGGTCCGTTTGCAATGAAAAAATTGGCTACTTTGCCTTGATCTAGACTACCCACTAAATCCGAAACACCTAATAATTGTGCTGGTATTGTCGTCAATGCCTCCATTGCTTTTTGCTCCGACAAACCATATTGAATGGCTTTGCGGAGGTTAGGCAAGAATGAACTTGTTTCTTTCAGTCCATTCGCTGTTAAAGCAAACGTAATATTTGCCTTTTCAAAAGCCGCTGGATTCGTAGGGGCTAGTTCCCAATGTTTCAATTCCGCCACGTTTACAAAACGCATGTCGGTCGGGTCATCCACATCAATTGTCTGTGGAAAAGCTAGTGGCAAAATGAAGGACGCTTTCGTCGCTTTCATTTCATCGATTCGTTGGTATTCATCCCCAGAACCTTTGATGATGTATTGCACACCGAACTCGTCGCCGATTTTATCAGCGCGTAAAACATTCCATTTTTCGGTCACCGCAAAAATCTGTGGAAGGCCAGCGTTTTGATTGAATCGGTCTAAGCTTAAGTTCAAACCTTCTTGTGCAGGCTTTGATTTATACCATTGCGCATCCAAGTAATTTTGGCGAAGCAATGCAACGCTACCCATCAAAGAGCCTGGATAATCTTGCGTAGAAGAACCTTTTTCAAAAGAGAAATGAGCGGCCGTTTTTTCTTTTAGAATGACCATGTTCTCTCGGTCTTTCGCTAAAGAAACTAGGGCACTTGTTCCGCGAGAGATTCCATCAGGCTGCAAGGTAGAAACTGCACCGAATCCCAATTTGCGAAGTTCTTTCGCTTTGGATTCATTGACTGCGAAATGTTTCGCATGTTCTACTTCTGACTTTAATGCTTGATTCCAAGAGAATGGTCCTTTGGTATTACTCAGCATCTGAGAAGGTGCGCGGTAGCTATAATTGCTAGCTGTCACAGCATCCATGCCATAATCACTGAATGCATCCACGAAACTTGGATAGATAAATTTGCCTTTGCATTCGATGACAACGGCATCTTTGGGTATGGCAACCGATGTTCCAACTGCCTCAATGCGTCCTTGTTTGATAATTAGGGTCGCATTTTGCAAGGTTGTTTTGGCATCTTTTACGACTGTCGCATGTACGAAGGCATAATAACCTGCGCGTGGATTGGCGACATCATTGATGGGAAAAGTTACTTGGGCTTGAAGTCCATGCACGAGGAAAGCGAGTAGGACCCCGAGACTCCGGTAGGAGAATATTTTCATAGGTATGCTTTATTGATGAACAGACAAGTTAGTTAAATTTTCAATATTTCGCTCCATCTTGTTGTGAGCGGCGATATTCATTCTTCAATTATTATTAATACCCGATTTATTGTAAATTGTGGGCGAAAAGAAACACCTTCATTTAAAGGACAGCTATGCTTCGTAAATTATTGCCATTTTGTGTTTTCCTATTTTTCGGAACGACGAATATTTCTGCGCAGCAAATTGGTGACTTTTCTTTTTCAGCCTTGCCGCAAGATTTTCAGCTATATCCAAGAAAATCAACCAATGAAGCGACAATTTCGATTGTCGGCAAGTCAACTAAAAACACCTATTCTGATATAGGCTTTTTTCTGTTGCGAAATGGGAAATTGGCAGCTCAATCAAAACAAAAATTGACATTTTCTGGCACCTCGGCGCCATTTACGCAGAAATTTCAAATTAAAGCTGAGCTAGCAGAATATGGCGTTGAGGTATATGCATATACGGGGAAAGATTCAACCAAAATCACATCGAGGACTAATTTAGTCGCAGGTGATGTATATTTTGTTACTGGGCAATCCAATGCATGGACTGGGGGGATTGACGAAACGGTTTATATGAAAGAGTGGGTTCGCTCATTTGGCCTGGTTCAGCCACCCAATAATTATGGGCCCTATAATAAAGCAGATACATTATGGTCAGTTCCAAACGATGTTTCGACGAAACAAGTCAATCGTATAGGACCATTTGCCGCAGAAATGGCCAGGTTAATTATTGAATCCGAAAACATCCCGGTTGCCATGATCAATTCTGGCGCAGGCGGAAGTTACATAGACTTTCACCTACAATTAGATGGTAAAATAGATGGTAATATCGATGGGGGTAATATCATGTATTACAAAGCACTGAAGTCGGGTGTCCTAAATGATGTAAAAGGAATCATATACCGGCAAGGAGAAAATGAAACAGCGGAAAAGGATGCAGCATTACTTTGGTCGGGGAAACTCAACCAGTTATTGGCTAAATACAAGCAGTTTTTCCCATCGGTGCAGTATGTATTCGCGCCACAATTAAACGTGTATGAATTCACCTGTTCTGAGGCTTCAAAATTGCGTGAAACAGTAAGACAATTACATACCAGTAATCCGTATGTCAAGTCTTTTGCAACGGTTGGGACCGTTGGGTTTGACCGACTTCATTATTCGATTAAAGGATACCAGCAAACGGCGCTCGAGCAATTTAGATTAATCTCGAAATACATCTATAAAAAAACGTATAGCCCACAGATTGAAAGCCCTAACATTAAGCGTGCATATTTTGAGTCAGAGCAAACAAGAAATAAGCTCTTTTTGGAATTTGATGAAGGTCAAGAGATCAGTATTACGCAGGATACCACGATCATAGATAATCAAGGGAACCGTGTAACGAGAAAATTAGCCAAAAATTTCTTTTGGGATTCCATCAATATGGGTTCATTTGAGCCCTACATTAAATCGATTGAGGCGACTGAAAACAAAGTTGTTATCACATTTACACAAGACTACTTGGGTAATGTGATCGGATATTTACCTGATTATAACCGCGATTTCATTGGCGGGAAAAGCGAATTTGCCTTCCAAGGCCCCTTCATCAAAAATAAGTTAGGAATGCGCGCTTTCGCGTTTTCCGCATTTCCTGTTATTTCGTTGGATAAGTTAAATTTTGATTTTAATTGTACCCCGAACCCAAGCACTGATCAGGTAGAACTATCGTGGGAAAACCCTGCGAATGGCGAATTGGAAATTTATGATATGGCCGGTAAAATGGTTTATCGAAATGCACTGACGAAGGCTAAATATCTAGCAATCAATACGAGCACCTGGATTTCGGCTAATTACTTCGTCTCGTTCAAATCAAACACAGGAAGAACTTATAGCAAACGTTTGGTTGTGTTACATTAATTCCTCTCCTGGGGCCAGCGTATAACAATGTTCATGATGCTGCATGCCGATTTTCGGATAATAGCCCTCGGCGGCAGGTGCAGCTAATAGAATAATCTTGGCTTTAGGTATCGCTTTTTGTACCTCACGAATAAGTTGTTTCCCAATTCCTTGATTTTGGTAAGCTTCGTCTACCGCTAGGTCCGACAAGTAGGAAGTAAAAACAAAATCGGTCATTACGCGTGCCAACCCAACGAGTTTCGACGCATCGTAAGCGCCAACATACACATTCCCAAGGCTAAACATTTGTTCCATGGCCGCTAAATCATTTATAGGCCGTCGCTCACCCAAGGTTGAACGCTGCAAAATGTCGATGAAATGAGAGGCATTAATGGGTGGGCTAACTTGATAGGTGATAGACATTGCAATAGGAATTAATTGCGTCAAATTTAATTTATTTTCTCATTTCAGCCCAGAGAACTTATCTTTACAGCGAATTAAAATCCGCCTTCATGACACAATTGCTAAAACCCTTAATCGAACAAATTACCAAAGACCCCTTTGTCCATGCACAATGGTTGAATACACTATCGTTTATGGAGAATACAGGAGCAAAAAAAATATCCCGTTTTGAGTCTAAGACAGATGTGAGTTTGCTCATCCTAAAACATGCAGCAGAGGAACATCGCCATGCGTATTATTTAAAGAAGCAGATTTCGAAATTAGCTCCCAAAGGCTTTGAAAATTATGATGACGCATGGTTAATCAGTCCCCAAACGTCGAAATATTATTTAGATATGTTAGATGTGTGGGTAAGTAAATACATCAAAAAAACCTTGGGTTTATGTGGTTATGAGCTTAAATGGGCTTCCTACCTGTTAGTTACTTATGCCATCGAGGTGCGCGCAGATGAATTGTATCCTATTTATCAAGATATTTTAACAGCCCAACAATCCAAAATCCAAGTGAAATCAATCATTGTGGAGGAGGTTGGCCATTTGAATGAGATGAAGGCGCAGTTGGCGGAATTCTCCTCCGACTGGGAAACGCATGCCGCGGTGGCTTGTGACCTAGAAAACAAATTATTTCAAGCCTGGATTCAGAGCCTGGCTACATTATATCCTTTAAACTAATTGGCGATGTTGGTATTCATTCACACCTTGATTTCATTGTTTAGCACATCCGCTGACACATTGTTAGTGGGCTCCTACACCCAGCAAGGAAATCCGGGCATATCACTCATGGATACCAAAACCAAACAGGTGATGGAAACCTTGGACGTTCCGCAGGCATCGTATCAATACATGACGCAAGACAAGCAATACTTATTTTCGGTTTCGGAGCAAGTAAACAATGCGGGAGCGGTTCATAGTTTCAAGAAAAATAAGCAAGGCAAATGGGAATTTGTCAATCAGCAATTGACTGAAGGAGATGCACCCTGTCACATCAATTTTCGGAAGAAAAGCCAAACACTATATACTGCAAATTACATGGGAGGAAATATTTCCATATTCCAAACCCACGAAGGAATCATTACACCTTTAGCTCAAAAAATTAAATTCAGCGGACACGGAATATTTCCACAACAATCTGCATCCCACGCACACATGGTGGTTTTATCTCAGGATGAACAAGAAATACATATTTCCGATTTAGGTGCCGACAGAATTTATCATTATCACCTGCGGCCTGATGGACTAATAGAAGGAAAATTCAATTATACCCAATTTCCCGAAGGAACGGGTCCGCGGCATTTTGTGTTTTCTGCCGACGAAAAATTTGTGTACATCGTGGGAGAACTAAGTGGGACGGTTGATGTTTATGCAGTCCAAAACGGAGAATGGAAAGCCATTCAACGCGAGACAATTGATTTTTCCAAAGGGACAGAACCTAAAGCAAGCGCCGATATTCACATCTCACCAAATGGCCAATGGTTATTAGCATCGAATCGCATCACGCAAAATTCCTTAGTTGTGTTTCGTATAGAGGAGTCAGGTAGACTAAGTTTTACACGTGAAATTATGGTAGGTAAGGTTCCTCGTAACTTCCAATTTGACAGATCAGGTAAAAAGATATTTGTTGCTTGTAAAGATGAAAACCGAATTCAGCAATTTTCATTCAACCCGGAAACCGGTGAGATGGCTGATTTAAAAGCAGATATTGAGGTGAAGAGTCCGGTGGCGCTATTGGACATTGGACTTTAGACGTTGGACGCTGGATATTAACTGTAGAGACGCGATACTTCGCGTCTATTTGCAATCTGAACAAGGGCCTAAAAAAAACCCCAAATTTCTCTGGGGCTTTCGTTTTACTTTACTAATGAATATCGTAAGGCAATCTCATGCGACTGCAAGCTCATCTTGCTCATCGCGGAAGTAGGCATCTCATAAATATAACCCACGTAGATTTTCTTGCTAGCTTGAACGCCTAAACGAACGCCCCAACTATCTAAGTGCCGGTAGTTGAATCCCACATCAAAACGATCATGCAAATGCGCATATACGTTGGCATCCCAACTCAATGGAACGTCTTTCGCACTGCGGAATAAGGCTGAAGGATAAATACTCACTTGGTCGTTCAACTTTAATTTCGTTCCAACCATCGTGTAGAAGTAAGCAACATCTTTGTAGGAACCGCTACCTAAATCATATTTAAACAAACGAGGTTGAGATAAGCTGACAAAAAAGCCGTCTCCTTTGTTAATTCTCAAACCCCAGCCCGTGTTGAACATCAAGCCCGTCGAGCGGCTTCCGCTAAATAAGGCATCTCCATCGTGTACTAAAGACAAACCTGCAAAGTCCAAACTCAAGTTTGATAAGCCTGCGCGGATACCCCCTGAAAAACGCCATTCGTCATTTAAGCGAACATGGTAAGCATAATCCCCACTAAGCGCTGTTACTTTCACAGGACCAGCTTGATCGTACATTGCATTAAAGCCAATGCCGCTTTGTTGCTTGAATTTAAAGTCACCGGAGATCGCGTAAGTTACCGGAGCACCTTCCACACCAACCCATTGCTGGCGGTTGATGACCGTAATATCACTCACAGAATCGCTCCCCACATGGGTAGGAGATAGAATCTGTGGATTTAAGCGGTAAGATGAATACATCGACTCAACTTGTGCCATACTTGTTTGAGCAGTTAAGGTCAACAGAACAAGGGAAACAAGGGTCAAAAGACCCTTGGTCCACTTAAATTGATCTACTCTCTGATTAAAATCTATATTTGCTTTCATGCTATTGCTTGTTCTTAATGTGATCCGACGATTACTTTTCTAATCGGTTTACGTAGATAAATGACTTCACGTTTGATTTGTTGCCTTTGTAATCCACTACATAATAGTAGGTTCCGTCAGGTAGCAAGCCATCGCTTACTAGCAAATCAAAAGCACGATCCGTTTGACCACGCCAATCGTTTTGGTAATTGTCTTTCTCATATACAATATTACCCCAACGGTTGAAGATCGTTACTGTATTCGGTTGCGAAGACAAGATACCTGGGATGATGAACGTGTCGTTCTTACCATCACCGTTTGGTGAAATACCTTGTGGCATGAAGCTTGGACATTTGTCTGCATCCAAACGGTTTGGAATTCCGTCATGGTCGCAATCCGCTAAGCCACTAATATTCAAGTTATCCTCATCTTTATCCAAAATACCATCGTTATCCGAATCTGTATCTCTAAAGTCATAAGTCAAATCCTTATCAGTATCCAATGGATTCTTAGGATCTGGACCTGCCTCTACTTTATCCGTGATTCCATCATTGTCAGAATCCAAATCTCTAAAGTCAGCATTGCCATCTTTGTCCGTATCAACTGGCGTTGACGTTGGGCCTTTTTCAATGTTATCTGATAACGTATCGCTATCTGAATCCAAATCTCTGTAATCTGGTAAACCATCACCATCCGTGTCGATTGGATTAGCTGTTGGGCCCTTCTCGATATTATCTGAGATACCATCGTTATCTGAATCCAAATCGCGGTAATCCGGTAAGCCATCGCCATCCGTGTCTACTGGGGTAGATGTAGGTCCTTTCTCCGTGTTATCCGAGATACCATCGTTATCAGAATCTAAATCACGGTAATCCGGTAAGCCATCGCCATCCGTATCTATCGGTGTGCCTGTTGGACCTTTCTCGATATTATCCGAGATGCCATCATTGTCTGAATCTAAATCGCGGTAGTCAGGTAATCCGTCACCATCCGTGTCTATCGGCGTGCCGTTTGGTCCTTTCTCGATGTTATCGATGATACCATCGTTATCTGAATCGATATCACGGTAATCTGGTAAACCATCTTTGTCGGTGTCTATCGGCTTGCTTGGATCTGCACCTGCTTCAGTTTTATCTAAGATGCCGTCATTATCACTGTCGGTTTCACGGAAGTCGTAAATGCCATCGCCATCAGTATCCAAAGGTTTCGTTGGATCCACTCCCGCTTCGATTGCATCAGTGATGCCGTCGTTGTCAGAATCTAAATCTCTAAAGTCTGGCGTTCCATCTTTATCTGTATCTACAGGAATTGAAGGATCTTTTCCCGCTTCGATGGCATCTGGAATACCGTCGTTGTCTGAATCTAAATCTCTAAAGTCTGGTGTACCGTCTTTGTCGGTATCCACTGGGTTCAATGGATCTGAGCCTGCTTCTACCGCATCAGGAATGCCATCATTGTCAGAATCGATATCTAAGAAATCAGGCGAACCATCTTTATCTGTATCAACGGACCAGCCGTTTGTAGAGAACTCGGCACGATCGTCCCAACCATCATCATTGTTATCAACGCGATCCGTACAAGTTACGCATGTTGTAGGTCCTTCGATTCGATCCAAAATTCCATCACCGTCACTATCTAAATCTAAGAAATTAGGTGCACCGTCTCCGTCTTTGTCGGATGTGCCTTCAATTCTATCGCCCAATTTATCGCCATCAGAATCTAAATCACGGTAGTTTGGTAGGTTATCACCATCCATATCGCCACGAAGTTCGATACGATCTAATATTCCGTCGGCATCTGAATCTAAATCCAAGAAATCGGCAGCGCCATCACCATCTGTGTCAGGAACTTCATCAGATGCTCCACCCATCGCGGTTTCAACACAATCTAATAAACCATTTCCATTGGCATCAATCGTGCAATCTACACGACCATCATTGTTGTTGTCAACTTGATTACGGAATTTAATCAAGCCTTCGAAGCTATCTAGAATACCGTCTCCATCTGAATCCAAGTCAAGGAAATTAGGTGTTCCATCTTTATCGAAATCAGCAGCCGTTTCGCGGCTATCTAAGATACCATCGTTATCAGAATCAATATCGATATAATCAAAATGTCCGTCACCATCTGAATCAACACGCTTTTCTGAAATATCTAAAATTCCGTCATTATCAGAATCTTGATCTAAATAATCAGGAGTTCCGTCACGATCAAAGTCTTCACAATTTGAACCACCATTATGACACTCTAAACCGTTTGAGATTCCATCACCATCACAATCCGCATCACGGAAAAAGTCATACGCTGGCGTACCCACTTGTGGGGCAAGGCCAGATCCATCTTGGCAATAATTCAATGGCGCTGAATCCGTACCGTTTGGATTACCGTCACCGTCACAGTCGGCATTTCTCCAAGCTGTTGAGGTATTTGCTAGCACTTGGCTGCTTGCATTATAACTACATCCATTGTTTGGATCCGTACCGTCTAATAATTCTTGGGCGTCCGATACACCGTCACCGTCTGAGTCTGCAGGAGCATTTGAAACAGTCGCAACGACAGCAGTTCTTGTTGAGGAAATACATCCTGTTGTCGAATTACGAGCTTCTACATAATATGTAGTAGTGCTAGAAATACTTGGAGTTGTAAATGAAGTACCCGAACCTAAAGCAGATCCACCAGCGGCTGCAGCAAACCAATCTAGCGTTGCGCCTGATGATGCTGTTCCAGATAAAGTAACTGTTCCAGTACCTGTGCGTGAATTTGGAGTAGTACTTGTTACAGTAGGTAAAGCATTCACAACAGCTGTACCAGTAGCAACGTTTTGAGTTGTTGCACTTGTTGAGGTAACAGTTACATTACCTGAAGCCCCGTTTGTTGCAGAACTTGTTAAACGAACATAAATAGTAGTCGAAGCGACCGTTCCTGAAGTAGGAGTAATAGAAACAGAACCTAAATAACTCGTACCATTCAAAGAAACTTCATAACCTGTAGGGGCAGTAACAACTAAATTTGCAGTCAAAGCAGAACCTGAAACTGTAAATGTTTGAGCGCTTGATGCTGCTCCCGCGCAAGTTGTAAATTGAGTCAATGTCCCTGAACTTGCAACTGAAGGAGATGGCGCATTAATTGTCGCAATGACTGACGTCCTTGCTGTCGAAATACAACCTGTCGTCGTATTACGTGCTTCAATGTAATAAGTTGTTGTGGTTGAAATACTTGCCGTTGTGTAAGAAGTACCTGAACCTAATAAATTTCCTCCAGTTGAGGCATCATACCAATCTAATGTAGCGCCCGCCGATGCGGTTCCGTTCAAAGTAACTGTTCCAGCACCTGTACGCGATCCACCTGTACTACCTGTTACGGTAGGTAATGCGTTCACAACGGCAGCTCCCGTAGCAACGTTTTGTGGTGTTGCGCCTGTAGAAGTAACAGTAATATTACCTGAAGCTCCATTTGTCGCAGAACTTACTAAAAGAACATAAATAGTTGTTGAAGCAACCGTCCCAGTAGTAGGTGTAAGGGAAACTGAACTTGAAAAGTTTGTTCCATCCAAGGAAACCTCATATCCCGTAGGGGCTGTAACGACTAAATTTGCCGTTAACAAAGTACCTGAAACCGTGAAAGTTTGGTCGGTCGAAGCCGTACCCGCACAAATCGTAAATGGATTAAGCGTTCCTGCTGTTAAAACCGTAGGAACGATAGGAGCATCATTGTCATTAATTGTTCCTTTTCCAAAAGCTCCACCATTATTCAAAACATTTGAACCCGTAATTACGCCAGTACTCAGCGTAAAATTTTCTGTAGGCTCATAAACAAAATCGTCTACAATGGGTACTCGAATTCGAACTTGCGTTGCTCCTTGAGGAATGGTATATGCTCCTGAGAGCGAAGCCCAAGTCGCTCCATTGTAATATTCTAAAGCATTGGTAAAATCCGATGTCAACGAAGCTGTACCTGCACTAACAGATGCCGTGAACGTAGTACCTGCATTCGCCGCAGTCGATAAAGACACGACAAACTCAGCATATAAATCTGTTCCTTCAGTTACTGTTGGTGAACTAACAGATAAGATTGGCTGCGTTCCTTGGCTAGACAATAACGCGTTCAAGACAGGGTCAATGGGATCAGATGAAGTTCCTACAGTACCACCATTCGAAAAGTTACTTTCCTTAGTAGGAACAACAAGCACATAAGCTTCGCCAGATGAAGTAATTAAATTGACAGCAAGTGTTGTATTACCTGATTTACTTTGTCGGGAAATCGTACCAACAACGGAAACGGCAACACCCGAACTGTTAATATAACTTAATGTACCAGCTTCGTTGTTTCCGTTGGCAAAAGTTACGTCATTGGGGTTAATCGAAGTGAATCGGAAACCTGAACCACTAACGAGTTGCGTTCCGGCTAACGATTGAGTATTCACCGTGTATGAAGTACCTGTAGCTTTATAAACAGTATTGAAGTAAATCGTAGCAGCATTAGCAACCATCGAAAACATCAAGAGAGCGGAAATAAATCCCAGCCGAAGGGCGAAAACAGGTTTAGTTTTAAGCTTCAAAAACAGCAATTTGAAAATACCTTTTATCTGAGCAAAAGGCATCAATCGCTGCTCAGAAAAGGTCTGAGTAGACTGATCAATCATTTTTTATTATAATTTAGAAAACGGAGCTATAAAGCTTACGTCATGTTTTACGTTGCGTAAAAGTACGTCAATCAAGGAAAGTAAAACAAGCCAAAAGACTTCGCTTAGCCATCAAACACATGTACCAAAATCAAAAAAAGGCCATGGGAGCGAAATTAAGGCATAAACGGGGAAAATTTACATGTCCTGTTTTCGAAAATCCGGACATGTGACCATCCTGATTAGATCTATTTTACCCTATGAGCATGCCCATTTTCAAAGATTGAGGATTTTACGGAATTGTATTATTCGTCCGTTTTGATCTGAGAATTGAAAGGAATACCCAGTTGAAAGCGCATATCTGCCGTCGTTTCATCAGGTAAAACATCCAACCCATACTGAATTTGCTCAATGGGAGTAACGTTGAAAGTCCCAAAAATACGATCCCAAATCGCGAAAATATTTCCAAAGTTGGAGTCCGTTTGCGGCCGCGTAACATGGTGATGAATCTTGTGCATATCAGGCGAAACGATGACGTAAGATATCACTCGATCTAAGCTTTTGGGCAGACGAATATTCGCATGGTTGAATTGCGATAGGAGCGCACTGATGCTTTGGTATAACATGACCAGCCACATAGGAGCTCCACAAATCAACACCCCTAATAATGTAAAAATTGCACGGAAAACACTTTCGCCGGGATGATGGCGATTAGCCGTTGTCGTGTCCACCATGGTATCTGCATGGTGCACCATATGAAACTTCCACAAAACCTTGATTTTATGTTCAATCCAATGAATGAAATAGGCCCCAACTAAATCTAGGAGCAATAAACCAACTATCAGTTGAGCCCAACCGCTAAGACCAAGCCAAGGCAACAAACCCCATTCATGCTGAATAGACCAATCACTTGCTCGTACAATCAGCGTGGCAAATGCAAAGTTGATGATGATCGTTGTGAGCGTGAAAAACAAGTTGAGCCCTGCATGTTTCCATTTATTATAGCCAAAACGAAATAGAGGAATTCCCCCTTCTACCAACCAAAAAAAAGCAATTCCTCCGGCTAAAATGAAGGCGCGATGCGCGCTAGGAATTGTGTTAAAATAATGAGTTAAATTTTCAAGCATAGGTCTGGTAGGGGTTGACGCTGCCGGGGTCTGCGACCCCGGCAGCGTCTAAGTTAGTAGCTTTTTATAAAAGTTTCTTGATATTGTATCATTATCTGCGAAAACATAGCCTAAAGCCGCTCATTTATATGTATTCTGATAAACTGCCTAAACAAAATCAAAATTGGGCAGAAAGAAAGATTTGGCTATTTTTGTTCACCCTAAAGATAACAAGATGATGAAGTTTTTGTTTTGCCTGCTTTCGGCATTCGTCGTATTCCCAAGTTTAGCCCAACAAGTTGCGGTGCTAAATTCCCCCAATAAAGGCATTCAATTAAGTACTGCAAAAACGGTCGACGGTTCCTTGACTTATCAAGTTCAGCTGAAAGGGAAAGAGGTTATTTCGAACTCAATCGTAGGATTTATTCTGAAAAAGCCGGCAGTAGAGCTGAAGAAGTTTACCGTGCTCAGCATCGATTCTTCCTCCGTTTCATCGACGTGGAAGCCTATTTGGGGTGAAGTGAAGGAAATATCCAACCAATACAATGAATTAGTTTTACATACAACAAGCAATGGAATTTTAATCGATTTGATCTTTCGCATTTTCGATGATGGCGTGGGATTGCGCTATCATTTTCCAGTACAGGCGAATTTCCAACATTTCATTGTTGATCAAGAGTTGACGCAATTCAACATGTCCGGTGATCATACTGCCTTCTGGATTCCGGGAGATTATGACACAAACGAATATACCTACAACAAGACGAAGTTGAGTGAGATAGATGCAACGACTGCAGCAGCAAAGGAAAAGGATATTGCGGTAACGGCTTTGATGGGCAAGAATGTTGTACAAACACCCTTGATGATGAAGTCGGCAAATGGATTTTATCTAAACATTCACGAAGCGGCCTTGGTCAATTATCCGGCAATGCATTTGCGTTTGGATCAAACAACACAGACCTTTCAATCCGTATTAGTCCCGGATGCTGTGGGAAATAAGGCTTATTTACAAACGCCGTTTTCGACACCTTGGCGGACGATGGTCATGAGTGAGAAGGCGGAGAAGATTTTGGAATCCAAATTGATTTTGAATTTAAATGAGCCTGCCAAATTTGGGGATTCCACGTGGATTAAGCCTCAGAAATTCATGGGAATGTGGTGGGAGATGCATATTGGGAAGGCGAATTGGCCTTTGGCAGGTGGAAAACATGGGGCAAATACGGCGAATGTGAAGCGTTATATTGATTTTGCGGCCCAACATGGATTTGATGGCGTTTTGGTGGAAGGCTGGAATCAAGGTTGGGAAGACTGGTTTGGAAATTGGAAAGAGGAAGTATTCGATTTTGTGAGCCCGTATCCGGATTATGCGATTGATTCCTTGACGCAATATGCGCAGGCCAAAGGTTTGCGTTTGATCATGCACCATGAGACTTCAGGGTCGGTGACGAATTATGAACGCCGGATGGATGAGGCTTATCAATACATGGTGTCCAAAGGAATTAATACGGTGAAAACTGGCTATGTAGGGAAAATCATTCCGCGTGGGGAACATCACGACAGCCAATGGATGGTAAATCATTACAATCGTGTGGCGGAAAAAGCGGCTAAATATCACTTGATGGTTGATTCCCACGAGTCGGTGCACCCAACAGGCTTGCACCGTACCTATCCGAACTGGATGGCAGCCGAGGCAGCGCGCGGGTCTGAATTTAATAATGCACCTACGCTGGGAATCATTCCGGAACATACGACGATTCTTCCATTCACGCGTTTGATGGGCGGCCCAATGGACTATACGCCTGGTTTATTTCACATGTCTTTAAATCAGTTTGATTCAACACGTACGCAGAAGGTTCGCTCTACATTGGCAAAGCAATTAGCGCTGTATATCACAGTTTATAGTCCTTTGCAAATGGCAGCGGATTTACCAGAGAATTACGAGGGTCATTTGGACGCATTTCAGTTTATTAAAGATGTAGCAGTAGACTGGGATGACACAAAAGTACTTTCGGCTGAACCAGGAGATTATGTGACGATTGCCCGCAAAGCTAAAAATAAAGATACATGGTTTATTGGCTCCATTACGGACGAGAATGCGCGGAATGTTTCGTTGGCTTTAGATTTCTTGGATGCGGGAACGGCCTATGAAGCGATGTTATACCGGGATGCAGATGATGCGGATTTCGAGAAAAATCCGGAGGCATATGTGGTAGAAAAGAAATTGGTTTCCAAAAGCTCGAATTTAACCTTCCGCTTGCAGCGTGGCGGCGGTTGTGCAGTTGTGTTAAAAAAATTGTAGGGAGGGTTGACGCTACCGGAATCTAAGCAAGCGCTTTTCATTAAAAGTTTCCTGATAATGCAATCCATCGAAACAAATCGGCTTCTATTGCGCCCAATCGGCCTTGATGATGTCGAGTTTATACTGAAACTGCTAAACTGCCCGGGCTTTATTCGTTTTATAGGCGACCGAAAAGTCCGAACACTAGATCAAGCCAATACATACCTCCAAAACATGCTCTCAAATCCCGATATCACCTATTGGGTTATCGAAACCAAAGATTATCTAGTGCCAGTGGGTGTTGTAACTTGGGTCAAACGCGATTTTCTACCTAGTCCCGATATTGGCTATGCGCTACTACCTGAATATGAAGGGAAGGGTTATGCATTCGAAGCGAGTCAAGCGTGGTTGGCCTACCAGCAAAAAACGCATAAAACCGCACTAGCCATTTGCCAGGCCGATAATCTGGCATCCATCAAATTACTTCAAAAACTACAATTCATGTTAGAAGATGTTTTCGAAAAAGATGGACACGTCATGCACAAATATTGCCTGCATCAATGAGCTTGCCCTAGGCATCGTCTCATTTGGCCACTTACGAAACCATCGCATCAATGTCCGTGAAACTGCTCGCCGGCACGTATTTCAACGGCCAATTTATTCGCAGGAGTCGGCAGCGGACAAGTCGCAAAAGGCGTAAATGCGCAAGGTGGATTGTAAGCCTTATTGAAATCAATCACCACTTTCCCCTTTGAATCTGGTAAAGCAGTATCAATAAAACGACCCGCACCATAGGTCTGCTTTTTGTTCGTCAAATCCCCAAAAACAACAAATAAATTATTTCCTTCCTGACTTGTTTCCAACTCGTAAAAGGCCTTCCCTATTTTAAAACGCAACAAGCCTGGCGACTCCAAAGCGTAAGCCCTACCTGTCACATCAATTATCGTCATCATTTTACCTTTGGTCGGAATGAAATCTGCCACAATCCGATAACTAGAATCTGTCGGAAAACAATCAATCCCTTTAAAGGCCTTCAAATATTCCCCCTCCAAATCACGCAAACGAACAGCAAATTTATCTCCCCGTTTGATGATAAACCAACGCAATGAACGATGCGAAATTACTGGAGCTTTAATTCCCTCTTGAAAAACAAGCATCGAATCGCTCACAGTTTGATAAATAACCTTGCCATCTTTTAATACTAATTCCCCCAAAAATGGATCCGCATGATCAGAAGGAAAAACAAAATCATTTTTATCATCTCCTCCCAGCGTATTTTTTCCCTCTTTCAACCAAAATAGCCCAGCCAAATTAAGCCAGCCCGACTCAGATTTAAGACTGTTAATTCGTTCCTTGCGAAACTCCTGAATTTGACGGGTATAGGTATCCTCTGAACGAAAACCTAATAGAATAAAACACAAAATCGTATATAGCGAAAATCGAATCATAGCGGGAGAAAATGGTAACACTGCCAAGGGCTTCAGACACCGGCAGCGTTTAGCCAAATTTGGAAAAATTATCTCAATTTACACAAGCTATTCATCGTTTTATCAGTAAATTGTTGAGTCTAAACCCTAAAATAATGAAAAAAACACTCCTCGGACTTGTTGCAATCCTCATCGTCATTCAATTCATTCACCCAGAAAAAAACGAAAGCAACGACAACACTTACGACATTTCAACAAAATATAGCATCCCCGCACCGGTACAAGAAACCCTAAAAAATGCCTGCAACGATTGCCACTCGAATCAAAGCACCTATCCGTGGTATTCAAACATTCAACCGGTAGGCTTTTGGCTCAATCACCACATCGAAGAAGGAAAACAACATTTAAACTTTTCAACATTTACCAAAATGCCGATCGCCGTTCAAAACCACAAGTTGGAAGAAGTCATCGAAACCGTAGATGAAGGCGAAATGCCCATGCCATCGTATACCTATTTTGGCTTGCACCCGAAAGCGAACCTAAGCGCAGCGGATAAAGATGCACTAATCGCCTGGGCAAAAGCGCAAATGGATACCTTGAAAGCAAATTATCCAGCAGATAGCCTGAAATTAAAGCCCCGTAAAAAAGTATAAACCGATTACGAGCAATAGGCCAATTACAAGCCAAATAATTCCGTTAACACGCTTTTTCTTTAAGAAAAGCAACAAAATGATGCCTGTCAAGGAAATCAAGCTCATGAAAATAGCGGAAAAATCAATGACCCATTTCCAGCCTTGACCCGTGTCGCGGCCCTTATGCAGATCATTGATCCAGGCCACAAAACCTAGGGATCTTTCCGTCAAATGAAAGGTCCCTGAAGAACGGTCAATAAACGCATCCGCCGTATATCCCGGCCCTTGCAACGAAACCGAAACCTCCGTTTCATCGATTCGGAAATCGTTCAGAACACCATGAACCTGGTATTGCGAACGAAATAGTTCAACGATTTCCAATTTCTTTACTTGGGACGTATCAGGGCTATTCACCCAAGCAGGATTCAAATGACCGTCCACCTCATGCAAGGTTTCTTTCTCCGGAAACCATTCCAAATGATTCAAGGTCAAGCCCGTCACCGCGAAAAAAAACACAATCACGAAACTAAACATCGACAAATAAATATGCAGCCATCGCGACCACTCCGCTAATTTACGCTTCATCCTATTTCGTCTTGTAAACTAAATTCGCTCCTGAAATCTCCTCATTTCCTGCCAAAGCCTGCGACTTCGCCTTCCCATCAAATTTCATCGTCTGCTTCATCAATTGGTACGAACCATGCTCCCGTGCCGCCTCAATAAATACTGTATAATTACCCAAGGCTACATATTCTCCTTGATCATTTTTACCATCCCAAATCAACGAATAATTCCCCGCCGAACGTGTCGCAGAAGCAATTGACATCAAGTCAATCGGTACCTCACGCTGTGCATCGGAGAAGGAACGTAAGTCCGGTAGCCAACGAGGTTTGCGGTACCAAAGGGCCAAACGACGTACTGGTTTATGAGCCTCATCCTCAATCCAAACTGCCACATAAGGCCTCCGCGCATAACCACCCAAATCCGCTAATTCCACATTGATCAACAATTCCTGACCCGCTGTCCAAACCTTATCTTTCACATGTACCAGCTCGATCGCGGATTCTGTAGCCACAGAACGACCCGACCAATTTTCGCTGACATGTTGCGTTCCCGCAGCATCCACAAGCAAATATTCCGTTCCTGGATATTCGACTGCCAAAGCTTTCGACTCGTCCACCGAAAGCACATTAAATGCCGTCGCCAAAGCCCCTGCCGTCACCGCATCGGGATGAATGACCGTAGCTGAAATACTGCCAGAAGCCGTTTCTCCTGTACGAGGATCAACAATATGTGCACCTCGCCGACTCACCCCACTCGTGGCAATCGCTTGATTTTGAATTGAAACCGTGCTCAATGAAGAACCGTTTTCCGCATCTGAATTCGGATCAGAAACACGAACCGCTTCGCGTAAATCGCCTTTGGCAAGCATATCACCCCCTACATTCAACATCACACCACGAACACCAGCCTCCGCCATCACAGCATCCGCCACCTGTTCCATAATAAAACCTTTCGTAAACGTATGTAAACGCAACTCCGCATCACTTAAACGCGTCGCCGTTCCATCACCTAATTCCCAATGTGAATGATTCACTCGATCCGAAAAACCGTTCAAACGCACATCATCCGCAGCTGCATTCAAAGCTCCCTTTGTCGCTTCACGCCACGTATCAAACAATCCTAAAACCGTATGTAATTCTTCCGAAACCGAAATTTCTTCCCCCTGCGAACGAGCCCATTCCCCAAACTCATGATTCTCTCCACTCCCCAAAATTTCCTGCAATCGACGGAATTCCGCTAAGACCTTCGCCTCCGCTTTTTCCGCTAATTCAAACGAATTTGCTAGAATTTTCACGTCTAATGACGTCCCTAAAATATGTTCGAAATGTGCAGCTAAAACGCCCGATTGATTAGGTACAACAGCAGCCAGCGCGGCCATGGAGAATGAAAATGAATTCATGTGCGAATGATTATGTGAGTCAGTGAAATTAAAATTTACCCATAATATCCCGAAAACATATAGACCAAAATGGGTTTTTTCGCTACCTAAAAACAAAACGCTGCCGAGCGATAAGCCCGACAGCGCCTTAAAATAAATTCCAAGAAGTCTACAAAGTCTTCATATCAATCACGAATCGATACTTCACGTCCGACTTGATCACCCGCTCATATGCCGCATTCACATCTTGCATCGAAATCATTTCGATATCCGACAAAATGTTATGCTCCGCGCAATAATCCAACATTTCTTGCGTCTCAGCAATACCCCCGATCATCGAACCCACGATGCTCCGACGCTTTGAAATCAATGTCGCAGCGCCAAATTCATTGGCTTCGGGCGGAATGCCCACTAACAACATTTTACCCTCTACTTTCAGCAAGCCTAAAAATGCATCCAAATCATGTTTGGCAGCAACGGTGTTCAAGATAAAATCAAAAGAACCTTTCAACGCCTTCATTTGCTCAGGATCTGTAGATAAAGCAAAATGATGTGCACCCAACGAACGTGCATCCGCTTCCTTCGATGGCGAAGTTGACAACATCGTTACCTCCGCCCCAAATGACGCCGCAAATTTCACGGCCATGTGACCCAAGCCACCTAATCCCAACACGGCAACTTTATGACCCTTGCCTACGCCCGCAAAACGCAATGGCGAATAGGTTGTAATTCCGGCACACAACAAAGGTGCCACGCGAGCCAAATCTTTTTGCTCAAAATTCACATGTAAGGCATATTTTTCATCAATCACATAATTTGCTGAATACCCACCAAATGTCTGCGTCTTTCCATCACGGTAATAATCATTGTAGGTAGCCGTCATGTCCTCATCGCAATATTGCTCTTGGCCAGCTTGACAGGAAGGACATTCCCGACAAGAATCCACAAATACGCCTACACCGGCCGTTTGGCCCACTTTAAACTTCGTTACGTGCGATCCAATCGCAACAACTTTTCCCACGATTTCATGTCCCGGAACTATCGGATAAATCGATGGGCCCCATTCACTACGTACCATGTGAATGTCGGAATGACAAACGCCACAATACTCAATATCAATTTGAACATCGTGAGGACCTACCTCGCGGCGTTCAAAAACGATTGGCGCCACTGGCACCTCCGCGCTCGTAGCGCCATACCCTTTAACTTGCATCTTGTGTTTGGTTTAATGTATCGATAAAAACTTGAATGGGCTCCGCTCCTGAAATGCCATATTTCCGATCAAAAACAAAAAATGGCACCCCACGAACCCCTAAATTTACTCCTTCTTGAATGTCTTGACTTACCCGATAAGCATATTCCTCACTGGCAATCGCCGCACGAATGTCTGCCTCAGCTAATCCAGCCTCCTCACCTAAAGCAACCAATTCCGAAACGGAAGCCAAATCCCTTCCCTCCGTAAAGTAAGCACGGAAGAAAATCTCCTCAATCGCATCATCTAAACCTTTTTCTTTGGCCAATTGAATCACGCGGTGCGCATACAACGAATTCGCCACCACGGCCTTGTCAAAATTGTATTCCAAACCGACAGAAGCAGCCATCTCCACGACACGTTCGTGCATTTGCTCTGATTGCTCTAATGACCAACCCTTCCGATCTGCCAAATATTCATATACGCCCACTGGTTCCTCAAATGACATCGGAATCGTAGGATCTAATTGATAACTTTTCCAAGTTATCTCCACCGAATCACGCCCCGGAAAGGTTTCCAAGGCCTTCTCTAAATGCCGTTTGCCTATGTAACAAAACGGACACATGATATCACTCCAAATTTCTATTTTCATCTCAGCAATTTAATGTAATTTCGGCAGATAATTATCCGGCATTATGTTCTCCATTCGCACCTTTTTACTAACAATCCTTGCATCCACAAGTTTATGCGCCCAAGGCATCACACAGCTCGTAAATGTCTTACCGCATATTGACGGAAAACAGTCCTACCTCGCCTCCCCATTTGCCACCACTGGCGACCGATTATACCTCGTCGGCCATCAAAACGGGCAATTCCCTGATTTGGGCTGGCACATCACGGGCGAAATGGGCGGCATTTGGGCACATCCCATTAAACTCCTGGACGGATTTATTGTTTCCGTGGATGGACAAGATTTAACAAATGCAGTGAGTTTTCGCAATTTTCCCATGGCGAATCAACATCGCTACCAAACGAAAAACCTTGAAATTCTTCGCACGCAATTCGTTCCGGATGGACTCGCAGGATGTGTCATTGAGTTTGAAATCGAAAACAAAAGCCTGCAAACACAAAACATTCCCTTTGTTTTTCAAGCTAAATCCGACTTGCGGCCTACTTGGTTGGGAGAACGAACCAACATGATCGACGAAGAAGATTATGCAGAATTTGTAAACGACCAATGGGTTTTCAAAGACGCTAAAAATCCCTGGTTTGCCATTCTAGGAGCAAGCGAAAAAGGAATTCCCGGTGCTGCTCCGATTCCTTTTAGTTCCATTGGGAAGGGAATCGCTAAATCCATCAATTACTCACTAAGTATCCCTGTCGGCGGGAAAAAAATCCTTCAGTTCTATATCGCTGGATCTTCCATATCAAAGGCTCAGGCATTAAAAACCTACGCTGAACTTCAGAAAAATACCGAAAAATTATTCCAACAAAAATGGGACCGCGTCAACGCATTGGCACAAAAAAGTAAGATTAATATCCCCGACAAAAACATTCAAGAAGCCTATACCTGGTTGCAATACAATACCGACGGGTTGACACGCGATGTTCCGGGAATCGGTCGGGGCATCAGCGCCGGGCTACCCGACTACCCATGGTGGTTTGGCGTGGATAGCGAATATGCCTTGCAAGGCGCGATCGCGATTGGCCAAAAAGACCTGACACTAAACTCCATCCAACTCATTCATAAACTTTCCCAAAAGGCAAACAAAAACGGTCGGGTCGTCCATGAAGTTTCCACCAATGGCGCGGTGTATAATCCAGGCAACCTGAATGAAACGGCCCAATTTGCCTCGCTCGTATGGAAAGTATTTCGATGGACAGGTGACAAGGAGCTGCTTAAAACCTATTTCCCAAGTATCCAAAAAGGATTGCAGTGGTTGGTCACTGACAACGACCAAGATCACAACGGCTTCCCGGATGGGTCGGGTATGATGGAAATCCAAGGCCTACATAGTGAAATGATCGACGTGGCTTCCTATACGCAGAAAGCCTTGCAAGATGCTGCGGAGATGGCGCAGGTTTTAGGTGAAAATCGCATAGCACGAGCATATAAGGCCAAAGCCTCTCAATTGAAACAACAGATTAATACCCAATTTTGGAATGACGATTTTCGGTCCTATGCCGACTTCCGTAGCCAAGACCGACCGGCGCTTGCATTAATCAAGCAAGCCATTATTCGGGCAGATACCTTACAAAAACCCTGGGCTGTAGCGGAATTAAAACAAACCGAAAAATACATCCAAACCCATCCAAGCGATCAAGCAAGACCCTTTGTGGTACATCATAATTGGGTCGTTAACACTCCCATGGAAATGGGCTTAGCGGATCCCGAAAAAGCCATAAAAGCACTCGAAACGGCTAATAAATACACGAACCCATTTGGATTATTCGTGACGGGAATCGACCGAGATGCCTCCGCTGGGAACGATGCCGGTTCTTACAAAGCACCCAAAATTTTTACGTACACAGGCGCGGTCATGACCTTGCCCACTGGCGTGATGGCTGTGGCCGAAAACAATTACGGACGACCCGACCAAGCCCTGGATTACATGCAAAAACTCACTCGCTCATTCAGTTACGCCTTGCCTGGCAGCATGTATGAAGTGTCCCCAGATTTTGGGATGATGACCCAAGCATGGAATGTATTTGGCTTTGCGGTTCCCATTGTAGAACAGTTTTTTGGAATACAACCCCGGGCTGATTTGCATGAGATTACCATTGCGCCACGCATGCCTTCGAGCTGGAAAGAGGCGCACATTGAGAATGTCGAAATCGGTGACAATCGAATCACCATACATTATCTACAGGGCCAAACGCCCCGCGTGACTCAAACCAAAAACTGGAAAATTATCCTAAAATAGCATCTTTTATTATTGTATCATTTTGCTACATTTGTAAGATATTACCCTAAACAACATGAAAAAAATACTTAGCCTTTTAGCCCTCTCTACGGCTGCATTCGCACAACATGTGGAAATCAAACAAGCCAAAGGTCCAACCTTGGCTTATTCAACCCAGTCATCTGTTAAAATCATCAAAAAAGACGGCCTGTCTTTTAAAGATTTAAATAAGAACGGGAAATTAGATATTTACGAAGATTGGCGGAAACCCGTTGACGTTCGAGCAGCCGATTTAGCGAAGCAATTAAGTGTGCAAGAAATCGCAGGCTTGATGTTGTATTCAGGCCATCAAGCGATTCCCGCAAGACCTGATGGCTATTTTGCTGGGACCTACAACGGCAAACCCTTCGATCCAAAGACGATGGATGCGAGTGAGTTGACGGACCAACAAAAGAAATTCCTCAAAGAAGACAATCTACGTCACGTATTAGTCACAACGGTTTCATCACCCGAAGATGCCGCGAAATGGAACAATAAAATTCAGGCATTTTGCGAGTCGGTGGGCAAAGGAATTCCTGCCAACAACAGTACCGACCCGCGTCATGGGACTCAAGCGCGCGCAGAATTCAATGCAGCAGCGGGTGGTTTGATTTCGATGTGGCCAAGTTCTTTAGGTATGGCCGCGACATTTAAGCCGGAATTGATCCAACAATTCGGTCGGGTAGCGGCACAAGAATACCGTGCTTTAGGTATCGCAACCGCATTATCACCTCAAGTAGACATGGCGACGGAGCCGCGCTGGTTACGTTTTGACGGAACCTTTGGCGAAAGTTCTAAACTTTCTGCGGCGATGGCGGAAGCCTATTGCAATGGTTTTCAGAATGAAAACTGGGGCGCTCAAAGTGTGAATGCCATGGTGAAACACTGGCCAGGAGGTGGAGCCGGTGAGGCGGGCCGTGATGCGCACTATGCCAATGGAAAATTTGCGGTTTATCCAGGGAATAACTTCAATGAACATTTGATTCCTTTTACGGAAGGGGCGTTTAAATTATCTGGCCAAACCAAAAAGGCCGCTGCGGTAATGCCATATTACACGATTTCTTGGAATCAAACGAAGGAAAATGTGGCGAATAACTACAACAAATATTTGGTGACAGATTTACTTCGCAAGCAATATGGATATGATGGGGTGGTTTGCACGGATTGGAGTGTAACTGGAGACCATAAAGCAATGGATGTGTTCATCGATGGAAAAGTTTGGGGCGTAGAAAACCTGAACATGGCCGAGCGCCATTACAAGATTTTAATGGCAGGCGCAGATCAATTTGGCGGAAACAATGACATGAAACCCATCATCGATGCCTATGCGATGGGGGTAAAAGAACATGGCGAAGCGTTCATGCGTGCCCGCATGGAGCAATCTGCAGTACGTTTGTTGCGCAATATCTTCCAAGTAGGATTGTTTGAGAATCCATACCAAAATCCTGCTGCAACCAAAGCAACAGTAGGAAAACCGG
>JAHEAY010000231.1 GCA_024642485.1 Cytophagaceae bacterium | reverse complement strand
TATATGCATTTGTGCTCTCCGGAAATTTTGAAATTGATGGCCAAACCTTATCGCCGCGCGATGGATTAGGTATTCGCGGGGCTGAATCATTTGAACTTAAAGCCATGACAGCTGACGCAGAAATTTTGTTGATGGAAGTCCCAATGCAATTTTAATGGCCATGAAAACAGTCGCAGTCTTCGGGGGAAATGCAGATATCGTCGCCATATTGGTACGATTGATTAATCAGTATGATGCGGCTGAAGCGGTGTCATTTTCGACCGTTGAAGAACTGCTAGTCGGTAACTTTGATTTGCTCCTATTAAGTTCTCGTGTTTCGGAAACTGACGAGGCATTGATCCGCGCGCAGGTAAGCCAACCGATCATCCAACATTATGGAGGAGGAAGTGGATTATTGCGCGCGGAGTTATTACCTTATTTGGACTAGTTTTTTTGGATGCTCCAGGCGATGCCTTGTTCGATAAGTTTCAAGTAATCTGGATTTTTCCAAACGGCTGCTGAGTGACCCATGGACGTGTAAAAAGTTTTTCCTTTCCCAACTTCACGGTACCAAGCCACCGGGTGATTCGCGCCCATACCAAAGTTCTTATCAGTCGTCCAAAGAATATTTCCATTAGGAATAATCTTATCACCATTGATAGAGTATAGGACAGTCACACCTTTGGGTTGATTAAAAAACACATACCATTCATCCGTATTGCTCCATTGCTTCACCAAGTTTTTCGAAAACAAGGAATCGACATTTTCCGACATGCGCACATCGGCTTGTTGGAACTGTGGATTCAAGGGATGATGTGAGAATTTAGCCCCTAAGAGATTATTTTCATACCATTCCCAGCGGTGTGAATCATCCCCTGCGCCGTGAATTCCCATCAAAGAACCACCTTCTTCTACATATTTTTCCAGCGCGGATTGTTGGTCGTCATTCAACACGCGTCCTGTCGAATTATCAAAAATCACCAAGCTGAATTGCTTTAATTGTTCGGGATTAAAGACCCCGCCATCGGCCGTTTCATAAATAAAATAGTTGTGCGTTTTGCCCAGCTCTTTCAAGAGAGGAATGGAGGCATCGATGGATTCTGCGTGACGGAAGCCGGTGGTTTTGGTGAAGACCAAAATGGCAGGCTGATTTGCAGGAAATTGAATCGCGGGTTTTTCTGTTTCATAGCTGACCGGGAAGCCGTACTTCACTTTGTACATAAAGGTTCCCATGGCAACGGAAAGCAAGAGGATGATGCTGAGGAAAGTCCAGCCGAGAATTTTAAAGAATTTTTTCATGTGTTTATCAGTTTTTTAAAATCATTTTTATTCGTGAAACGTTACCTTTGGCAATCCTCCAAGGTTTGCCAAAGGTACGGTGCGGGGGATTAGGAATCCAAGATCCTACGATGGTAATTTATTTGGCCTAAATGATAGGCTAAATGTGTCTCCAAATGGATAAAAATATATCCGTTCGTTTTATCTTCATCAAAGATTCGAATCGGGTAAATATCTCCTAATTTTTCTACTGGGAAATCCTGCAACACCCGGAGAACGATGGGATGAATTTCATCCAACATCTTCAATAATGTGGTTCGAGGGATATCACGCGCAGTGAACTCCAGCGGTCGGTCGCGGACATAGCCGGTGTTCGCATAGACTGCGCCAAAAAACGTATTGAGATTCCCCATCAAGTGCAAGAATACATTTCCTCCCGGATTATAGATGCCGTCAGCTAATTGCCAAATACGGGCATCTTCACTATATGATTCAATCTCTTTTCGAAGGGCTTTTAAATCCCGATCGTATAAGGCAATAAGTTCTTGTAGCATGTTTTTTATCAGTTTATTAGAATGGAATTTATTCCCGCAGCGCTACCTTTGGCAATCCTCCAAGGTTTGCCAAAGGTAAGGAGGGTGAGCTTAATAGTCGACCGCATAATCTTTCGGAAATACCTGTCCCGTCCACGCCTTTTTCTGCGTCCAATCTGCATCAGGATCCGACCAAAATGCATGATTCGCAGATAATCCCAATGGCAAAAAGGCCGCAGAGGTCAAATACATACTGCCCGTATTGGAATAAGAATCTGCAAGATTGGCCTGATTCGCTCCCACCAAACCCAAGGTCAACCATCCATCACGGTCAAAGGTCGACGAAACAAATACCCGCCTGAACACCGCCGTCAAGGCCGAACGAACTTGCGCTAAACTGACGCCTTCTGGCAAGGCATTCTCCAATGCAAGTTTCGCAAGCGGTTGGAAAAGCCCCACCCGATAGGTCGACGAGCGGCCAAC
>JAHEAY010000090.1 GCA_024642485.1 Cytophagaceae bacterium | reverse complement strand
GGGATAAGTTGAATTTGAATGCCAACTTCGATACGAAGGCGAGTTTCAATTTCCAAAATCAATTAAAGTTAAATTGGAAGACGCAGGAGGAGGATATATTACAAAACATCGAAGCTGGTAATACTTCTTGGACCTTGAATTCGCAATTGATTCCTGGGGTTCAGAATTTATTTGGTTTAAAGACATTATTGCGTTTTGGGAATTTGGATGTGACGGTTGTAGCAGCACAGCAGCGTTCTAAGCAAGATTGTATCACGATGAAAGGTGGTTCGCAAGGGCGTTCTTTCGAACTACGGGCAGATCAATACGATGAAAACCGACATTTCTTTTTATCGACCTTCTTTCGAAACAATTACGAACGATCTTTACAAAATCTGCCTGTCATCACGAGTGGTATAACCATTACGCGTGTAGAGGTTTATGTGACGAATCGTACCCAAAGCACTGAAACCTTACGTAATCTTGTGGCTTTGTCGGATTTAGGAGAATCCAATCCTTACAGTCGGGATAAAGCTGTAATCCAACCGATTATTCCAGGTCAAACAGTTGATAACAAAAACAATGGAATGTATGCGAAATTGACGGCTGATGCCCAAATTCGTAAGTCGGATCAGGCTTCATACCAATTAGAATCTGCCTACAACTTACAGCGGGGCACGGATTTTGATATGTTGAAAGGTGCCAAACGCCTTAATGAGCGTGAATTTAAATTCAATTCCCAGCTGGGTTATATCTCTTTAGTCGCTCCGCTTCGAAATGATGAAGTGTTAGCTGTTGCCTATGAATACACGTTTAATGGTCGGAAATATAAAGTAGGAGAGTTGACCGAAGATTACCAGGCCCGACAAGACAATGAGGTGTTGATTTTGAAGATGCTGAAGTCATCCACGATTCGTAATCACCTGCAACATCCGATGTGGGATTTGATGATGAAGAACATCTATTCCTTGAATTCAAATGGATTGAATAAGCAGAATTTTCAATTGCGTTTGATCTACAAAGATGATGCGACGGGGATCGATAATTCGAATCTGATTGAAGGAGAGAAGGTTAAGGATATTCCTTTGGTTAAGGTTTTAGGATTAGATAAATTGAATTTTGCTGGGGATCCTCAGCCTGATGGAAATTTTGACTACATCGAGGATGTGACCATTGATTCAAAAAATGGTAAGATTATTTTTCCTGTCTTAGAGCCTTTTGGAGCGAGTTTAAAGAAACAATTTACGGCTTCGGAATCCAATTTAGTGGATAAGTATGTGTTTGATAAATTGTATCGTTTGACTCAGACGGATGCACTCCAACAAGCATCTAAGAATAAGTTTTTTATCAAGGGTAATTTTCAAGCGGGTGTAGGTGGGGACATTTCCTTGCCTTTTGGCGTTGAGCCGAAATCGGTGACAGTGTCAGCGGGTGGACAATCGTTGGTTGCTGGTTCAGATTACATTGTAGAGGGGCAATCAGGAAAAGTGAAGATTTTGAATGAGGGGGTATTTCAGTCGGGCAGGGAGCTCAAAGTTTGTTACGAAAAACCAGATTTATTCACCAACCAGGTTCGTACCTTATTAGGGACACGCTTGGATTATAATCTAGGTCAAGATGTGCATTTGGGGGCGACAGTTCAGAGTATGAGCGAGACACCTCCTGCCTTTTTGCGTCGTGTGTCGATTGGGAATGAACCGGTCAATAATACCTTGATTGGTTTTGATGCCAGTGTTTTGAAGAAATCTAATGCATTGACTCGGATGATAGATGCCTTGCCAATTATCTCGACGAAGGAAACTTCGGTAATCGATTTTCAAGGTGAGTTTGCTAAATTAATTCCGAACGTCAATGATCGTGTACAAGGAAATGCGTTTATCGATGATTTCGAGTCGGCGCGTGTGGTCTTCAATTTAAGTTCGCAACCTACGCTTTGGCGTCCAGCCTCTACACCGAAAGATTTTGTTGTTTCGAATCCACGTGACTTAAGTTCAAACTTCCGTCGGGCGAAAATTTCTGCCTACAATGTAGATGCAAGTTTATATGGTACGGGAGGATTCGCCTTGGATGTTCCTGGATTAGATCCGGCGACAGTTAATACCTACGCTTATGAGCGTGTGGTTACCCCCAAGGGTTTATTTCCCAATAAGGATTTTGCGAATAACATAACCAATTTACCTTTGGGTGTTTTGGATGTGGCTTATTTTCCATCAGAACGTGGTATTTACAACTTTAATCCGAATCTGACGGCACAAGGTTTATTACCTAATCCGAAAAATAATTTTGGTGCGATTACCCGAGCGATTACATCCGATACGGATTTTGATAATTCGAATGTAGAGCAAATTGAGTTTTGGTTGATGGATCCTTTTGTTTCGGGCGAATCAGGTAAAATTCGGGATGGGGTATTTAACAAGAACAATACAACGGGGGGTAAATTAATCTTTCATTTAGGGGATGTTTCGGAAGATTTTATTCCGGATGGCTTTTCTAATTTTGAAAATGGCATTCCAGCGGGTGAAAAAATTGTATCAGGCGTTTCACAAAACGTAGAGAAAACCCTTTGGGGTTTGGCACCCAAGCGTCAATTTGTCATCAATGCATTTGATAATCAGGGTGGTAGAAGCCAGCAAGATATTGGGTTGGATGGTTTGCCTAATCAGGTAAATGAAAATAGTTCGATTTCCGAATCGACCTATTTCGCTGAATATTTGGCTCAATCCAAGTCGCGTGTGACGGATGCGAAGGCGATTGCCTCGATTCAGGCTGACCCAGCAGCGGATGACTTTGTTCATTATTTGAGCAGTTCATTTAATTCAACGGGTAGTATCATCGAGCGATATAAGAATTACATGGGTATTGAAAATAATTCGCCTACGACGGATAATCCGAGTAATTCTAACGTCACCGAGGCCAATTCCATGATGCCGGATCGTGAGGATTTGAATAATGACAATACAGTGAATGAGGTGGAAGCCTATTTTCAATATGAGGTTGATTTGAAACCAGGAGGTTTAGCCGTAGGCCAAGGATTTGTGGTTGACAAGGTGAACGATGGGGGCGTGGATTGGTATTTATTCCGAATTCCGATTAAAGATAAACGTAATTATACGACTCCCGCGGGTGAAATTTCGAGTTTTAAATCCATACGTTTCTTCCGTATGTTGTTGAGTCAATTCCAAGATCCGGTTGTTTTGCGTTTTGCACAATTGCAGTTATCGGGATATTCATATCGGAAGTTTATTGGAAATTTAGATCAGCGAAATGGCCAAGAAATTCCGGAAACCTACGATGCGAAGTTCCGTATTTCATCGGTTAATATTGAGGAAAATGGACCTGCGAGCAAAGGAGCCAATACGATTCCGTATGTTGTGCCCCCTGGATTTGTCCGTGATCAGGATGTAACCACGATCAATAACGCGCGTTTGAATGAGCAATCCATGAGTTTATGTGTGGATAATTTACGTCCAGGCGATGCGCGTGGGGTATTTAAGAATTCATCATTTGACTTTATCAATTACAAGCGTCTTCGCATGTTTGTTTCGATGCAAAGTCCTGATCAAGTAGATGGTCAGGTATCCGCATTCTTGAGAATCGGAACGGATTTAACGGATAATTATTACGAAGTAGAACAAACGGGTTTACGTCAAACGCAAAAAGGCCAAAGTTTAGATATTGAGATTTGGCCGCAGGATAATGAGTTTGATGTGGAATTCGAGCTATTGAAGCAGGCAAAAATTGAGCGTGACCGACAAGGGAAGTCATTGAATGAGCGATTTACGTTGAATATGGTTTCGTCAACCGGTAAGACCTATCGAGTGACGGTAATGGGCAGACCAGATCAAAGTGCTTCGATGGTCTTGATGATTGGTGTTCGGAATACATCCAAAGATGGGCAAAACAAATCCTTCTGTGTTTGGGTAAATGAGTTAAGGGCGTCAGGTTTTGATCAAACTTCAGGTGCTGCAGCCTTAGGTAAGATGGGAATTAAGTTGGCCGATTTAGGTCAAATAACCATGAATGGTAGTTTTAGAAACTATGGATTTGGTGGTGTGCAATCCAAGATTTCCGATCGTTCGCGGGATAATACGAAGGAATATGGCATTACGGCCAACTTGAATTTAGATAAATTCTTACCTCAGAAATGGGGCTTTAAGATTCCGTTTTATGTATCGTATGATCGTAGGAATGTGGCGCCGCAATTTGATCCATTGGATCCCGATATTTTCTTAGCGGATGCCATCAGTAAATTTTCGACCCAGGCGAAGCGTGCGGATTATTTAAAATTAGTGGAAGACAATACGGAGCGACAAGGCTTTAATTTTACCAATGTTCGTAAGATTCGTTCCTCTTTGGCAAAGCATGCCTATGTTTGGGACTTATCTAATTTTACGTTTAGTTATGCGTATTCGGAGATGATTCGGACGAATACGTTGACGGAGACATACCGACAATTAAGTCAGCGAGGAAGTATTTTGTATAGCTATACCTCCTCTGCGAGTTTCTGGGAGCCATTTGCGAAAATGTCCTCTACTACTCAGTGGCTTGCACTTTTGCGTGATTTGAATTTGAATATTATTCCTTCTTCGATTACGGTTCGTGCGGAGATGGATCGGAGTTTTGTGAAGACTCAATTGCGGAATCAGCAATTGACAACGGAAGGTGTAGCACCACAATTTGAGAAATATTGGTTCTTTAATAGGCAGTATGCGTTGAACTGGAATCTGACGAAGAGCATGATTGTCAATTATTCAGCGAATGTGAACTCGATTATCGATGAGCCTTTTGGTGATTTGGATACGCAAGCCAAACGTGATTCTGTCATGTTTAATATTCGAGCTTTGGGTAGGGCGAAGGAGTTCGACCAACAAGCCGGATTGGTTTGGCGATTGCCATTACAGAAATTGCCTTTAACGGATTGGATGAATGCGGATTATACGCATCGCATTGGGTATAATTATTTTGCTAATTCGTTTAATATCAAGGATTCCTTGGATATTCCTTTTGGTAACATCATCAAAAATACCCGGGAACGTTCAATCAATGGTAAGGTGGATTTTGTCTCATTATACAATCGAATTCGTGCCTTACGCTGGGTGAATTCTAGCAATCCAAGTACCAAAGATGTGGCTCGAAATCCTGGAGATGATGAAGATATTATTATTCCTCCTAAGAATGTATTAAAGTCGGTCGCTCGTTTATTGCTGACATTGCGTGGCATTCAAGTGAATTATTCCATGAATGAATCTACGACCTTACCAGGTTTTAATCCTTCCCCAGGTCGATTGGGTATGAATGGAAATTGGGGTGCACCAGGATTGGATTTTGTGAGCGGGGGACAGAGTGATCAGATACGTTTTACTGCCGCGGAGAATGGATGGTTGTCGAAGAGTATCGTTCAAAATGTTCCATTTACGCAGTTGCGCCAACAAAAATTCAGTTATTCAACGCAGTTGGAGCCTACGAAAGATTTACGCATTCAGGTTGAGGGAAATTATAACAAAGGCGATAATTATCAAGAGTTTTTCCGTCCCACGGAAATAGGAGGGCCATTTAAGAGTCAGAGTCCATTGCGTTCGGGGAATTATTCGATGTCGTTTTTGTCCTTTATGACAGCGTTTAAGGATCCTGCGGTCGTATTTGAGGAATTCCGTTCGAATCGCGAGGTCTTGATGGCTAGATTAAATCGGACGAAGGTTGCGGAGGGGATGTATAATAAGAACTCGCAAGATGTGTTGATTCCTTCGTTCTTTGCCGCTTATTCAGGTGTTTCTGCGAATGATGTGAAGTATTCGCCTTTCTATGATATTCCGTTGCCCAACTGGAAAGTGGATTATAATGGCTTGAATTTATTCCCGGGTATTACGAAGAAATTCAGTTCGTTTACCATTACGCATATGTATTCGAGTACGTATAGTGTGGGGAATTTTGTGTCATCTTTGGAATATGGGCAGCTAGCGAATGACTTCCAAAACCTGACCTTGAATAGTCTTTTGTATCCTTTATCATCACGCTTTGATCCAGAAACACATACGTTGATACCGGTTTATGTGATGAGTACGATTTCGTTCACGGAGCGTTTCTCTCCGTTGATCGGTGTAAATGCGATTACGAAGAGTCGGGTTTCATTACGATTCGAATACAACCAGGATCGTTCGGTTGGTTTGAATTTAGCTAATTCGCAGGTTGCTGAGGTGGCCAATAAAGATTTAACTTTTGCGGTTGGGTTTACAAAAGCCAATATGTTGATTCCATTCAAGATCAATGGTCGGTCGGTACGTTTACCTAACGACTTACGCTTCAACATGAATTTAACGATTCGTGATACGCGAACATTACAGCGTAAATTAGATGCTGAGACCGTTGTGACGCAGGGCTTTGTGAATTTCCAATTTAGGCCACAGATTAGTTATTCGGTGAGTGATAAATTATCAGTTACCGCATATTTTGATAAAATGATGAATAACCCTTTGGTTTCCAATTCATTCTACCGTTCGACGGTGGCAGGTGGTTTTCAGATCCGATATAGTTTAGAATAATTCCGGTAAAATTTTTGCAATCAAGCCTGAATTTGATGACCTTTGCAAGCAAAAAAATACGAACATATGAATTTCCCAGCAGATTTAAAGTATACGAAAGAACACGAGTGGATTAAGATTGAGGGTGATGTAGCGATTGTAGGTATTACGGATTTCGCACAAAGTGAATTAGGTGATATTATCTTTGTTGAGGTGGAAACGGTAGGGAAGACCATCGCGCAAGATGCTGTGTTTGGAACAGTAGAGGCTGTGAAAACGGTATCGGATTTGTTCTTACCGGTAGCAGGAGAAATTATTGAATTTAATACGAATTTAAATAACAGCCCTGAATTAGTTAACTCGGATCCATTTGGTGAAGGTTGGGTTGTGAAAATGAAACCAAGTGATTTGGGCGACATTGATCAATTGATGGATGTATCGACCTATCAAGCATTTGTTGGACATTGATTTTAAAACCCTGATTTCAGGGTTTTTTTTTAGCTTATATCAAACATGCGGATTTTATTTAAATCAGTTTTAGTATCAGACTCTCGCTCTAGCTTTGCTGGGAAGACGATGGATTTATTGGCGGAAAATGGCCAATGGATTCAAATCGCTTCGTCCATTGAAGAAAATGCTGATGTTGTCATCGCGGGAAATCAATTGCATTTGGGCCCTTCTGTTGTCGATCTACGTGTACACAACACCTTACCTGGTGGTGAACATCGGGAGGATTGGGATAGTTTAGGAAAAGCGGCCCTGAAAGGAGGCGTGTTGGATATGTTGTTGTTGCCTACGGGTTCGCCGGTGCCCCAACAAGCTGATGCGATTCGGTTTATTAGCCAAAAATCAGATGCCATTTCTTTTTATCCCATGGCTCCTTTGAGTGTGGATAATAAAGGGGAGAATTTTACTGATTTATTTGATTTACATCGTGCTGGGGCAACATGGTTTGGCCATGGTGCGGGTTCTTTGCAAGCTGTGGATTTGATGTCTAAAAGCCTTCAATACTTGCAAACCTTGCCTGTGACGATTGTTAGTCGGCCTGATACGGAGGCCTTATCCCTCTATGGCCAGATTCACGAAGGATTACAAAGCACCTTATTAGGCTTAAAAGGAATCCCCGTTTTAAGTGAAAGTATGAGTATCCAACGAGATTTGGATTTGTTACGCTATGTGCGGGCGAATGCCTTTGGATTAGCGCATGCGAAATTTAGATTACATTTTTCATGTATCTCTACGGCTGCTGGTGTTGATTTGATTCAAGCCGCCAAAGCGGAAGGATTACCCGTAACAGCTGATGTGGCTGTACACCAACTGATTTATACAGAAGATGCCATAGCTGATTTTGATACGAATAAAAAGGTTTTTCCACCTTTCCGAGCGAACTCGGATTTGGAGGCTTTGTGGAAGGGCTTAGCTGCAGGTACCATTGATGCGGTGGTTTCTGACCATCATCCGTTAGAATTTGAATCAAAAGCCTTGGAATTTGATCATGCAGATTTTGGGACGATTGGACTAGAAACCTTGTTAGCTGCTTTTGTAGATGCAGCAGAAAAGCGTGGTTTGATCAATTACCTAGATTATGTTACACGTAAGCCGGCAACTTTATTAGGAATTGAATTGCCTGTTATCGAGGAGGGTTCTTCTGTGAAAGCAGTTCTGTTTGAGCGAGGAGTTCAGCATGTTTACCAAGAAAGCAATATTGTGGGAAAATCGAAGAACTCGTGCTTTATCGGGGAGACTTTTTCAACTCAGATTAGCCATGTGATTAAAGGAGATCAAATTTTGTATCAACGATGAGTGAGTTAAAAGGTATTTGGCCCCGATTGATCGGTGTGAGTTTAGTCTGTGTGCTATTGATGGGAGTTTACTGTTATGCATTAACTGTTAATGGCATTATACCTTTGGCAGGTAAAAAGGCACCATCCTTTGTTATTGTTTTATTGGCTCAGGTATATTTGGCTAAAAACTGGGTAGGGGCCAACCGTGGCGCTTCGGTTCACTTTTTGAAATTATTCCTGTATCAATATATTTTTGTATTGATGACTGCGTTGATTGGTGCCTTCGCTCTTTATTATTTTTATGAATCTGCGTCAGGTTTGGATGTACTTCAAGATTACATTCGAATTAGCGTGAATGAATTAGGGCAATATAAGGATGTGATTATTAAGCAGGAGGGGAAGGAGTATTATTTCCAACTGATGCAAGGAATTCAAGGTATCAATGCATTTAGCATTGCGCGTGATGAATTTAGCCAAAAGTTGTTTCTTGCATTTTTACCAAATTTGTTAATTTCACTTTATTACAAACAATAAATATGGAAACGAATACATCATCTAAAAGTTTGATTCTTATTAAATGGGGCATTATTGGTGGCTTGATTAGCTTTCTCGTATCCGTTGTTACGCAGTATTCGGGTTTGGCAGAGGACTTTTCGGAAACATTAGGTTGGGTTTCATTTTTGGTAACCTTTGTAGTGAATGTTACGGTGTTGTTTTTGGCTTTAAAAGAGGTAAGAGAGCAACAAGGCGGATATTTAACTTATGGAGAGGGCTTAGGAAGTTCAACTTTGTTGGGTGCTATCTGGGGACTTGTTGCAGGTGGATTTAACTACATTTACATCAATTTTATTGATAATGCTGTAATTCAAAAGCAAATGGATTTAGCGCGCCAGCGACTGGAAGATCAAGGCATGTCGGAGAGTCAGATTCAAGATGCGGAAAAGATTACGAATATGATGCTAGGTCCAGGTGTTCAGTTTGTTATGGTTGTTGTAGCCACCACATTCTTTCTATTTGTTTTAGGTCTTATCGTTTCAGGAATTATGAAGCGTGAAAAACCGATGTTTGACGAATAAGCATGCTAGCAATCATCCGAAAAGAGTTAAGTCATTTCTTTAGTTCCTTTTTGGGATTAGGTATTATGACGGCTTTTTATGTCTTGATGGGGATTTATTTGTGGTGGTTGGATGGCAACATCCTCGATTATGGATTTGCTGAAATGCAGGTTTTCTTCGATTTAAGTCCTTGGTTTTTTCTCTTTTTTATTCCAGCCATTTCGATGCGTTCTTTTGCGGAAGAGTTTGAGATGCGCACTTTCGATTTATTAAGAACCTTGCCGGTTTCCATGAATTCGATTGTGTTCGGTAAATTGCTGGGTACATTTATCCTGGTATTGATCATATTAATTCCCACAGGTATTTTTGTTTATTCTATTGGCCAACTCGGCAGTCCTGAGGGGAATTATGATGCTTCTTTGATTATAGGTGCTTATACCGCTTTAGTATTGCTTTGTGCGGTGTTTATCTGTTTGTCAACTTTAGCTTCTGTGTTGGTATCCAAACAATCCTTGGCCTTTGTACTCGGTTTAGTTTTTAATTTCGCTTGTTGGCAAGGCCTGCAAGAAATTCCTGCGATGGAAACTTGGTCGGTGTATGCACATTACCAACAAATGAGCAAGGGCGTCATCGATGGCAGTAGTGTCCTTTATTTCGTGGGAATATGCTCGATCTTAATCGGATTAATTCGCTTGCGATTGGATTTGAAATTCGCTTAAACCTTGTAATCGGCAATAGCGAGTTGATCCGTACATAAATTTATTTCCGCTTGTTCATTGGAAGCGATAAGAATCAACTTATGCCTTTGGCTTTCCAAAGCTCTGTAAAACCAGTTCTTTGCCGTTTCATCCAAATTTGAAGTTGGCTCATCTAAACACAAGATTGGTCTGTCGGAAGCTAAAGCAATTCCCAACTTGACTTTTTGGCGCATTCCGGATGAGAAATTCTTAATGTATTTCGTTTCGGATGGGCGTAGGTCGATGAAGGATGTGAAAGTATTAAAATCCCATCTAGTTGAAAGAAAATCAATTTGAATCAGGAAGTTTAATAATTCGGGTAGTGTAAATTCCTCAATTAATTCGGAATAAGGTGCCGCGAAACTGATTTGCTTGTTGACGTCCTCCGTTATCCCTTCAAATTCAACCTTTCCTTTATTGGGCAGGCTATATTGGGCAAGGGTCTTTAGGAGAGTAGATTTCCCTGCGCCATTTTGACCTACAATGGCATAGGATTTTCCGGATTCAAACGTGTAGTTTAACGCTTTGAAGACCCATTCCTGACGGAATTTCTTGTGAATACCTGTGGCAATGATCTTCATGGGAGCGTTTTATCCTTTCATAATTCCACGCTCTGAATTGCGAATAAAATCAACGATTTCGTCGCGGTAAGCAGATTGAGGAATATGGGTTTCGATTTGATTCAAGGCCTCTTGGTTGTTCAACCCTTTTAGATATACGTAACGGTAGATATCTTGAATCTCAGCAACTTGAGCATCATTAAATTCGCGACGGCGTAATCCTACAGAATTGATACCTGCATAGCTAAGCGGTTCCCGACCAGCCTTTGTGAAAGGAGGGACGTCCTTGCGAACTAATGAGCCACCGGAAATCATGACATGTCGGCCAATCGATGCAAATTGATGAATCGCTGAAGAACCACCAATAATCGCAAAATCGCCTACGGTCACGTGTCCTGCCATTTGAACGGCATTGGCCAAAATACAATTATCACCAATGATGCAATCGTGCGCCACATGGACATAAGCCATGATTAAGCAGTTTTTGCCAATAACCGTTTTTTGTTTGTCGGACGTACCCCGATTAATCGTGGCACATTCGCGAATGGTTGTATTGTCGCCAATTTCTGCGGTTGTGATTTCTCCACCGAATTTTAAATCTTGTGGAACCGCTGAGATAACAGCTCCAGGAAAAATACGTACATTTTTACCGATTCTTGCACCGGGGAAAATAGTTACGTTGGATCCAATCCACGTACCTTCACCTATTTCTACATCCTCATGAATAACAGAAAAAGGATCTATGCTGACGTTCGCAGCGATTTTGGCATTGGGATGTATTACAGAAAGTGGTTGACTCATGATCAAATACCTAAGATTTTCTAACTAAACTAGCCGTCATTTCAGCTTCACAAACTACTTGTCCGGCTACATAG
>JAHEAY010000084.1 GCA_024642485.1 Cytophagaceae bacterium | reverse complement strand
CCTTTTTTAATCCACTGCATATAATTGGACGTGGTGTTTGAAAGACCACGTCCAAAGATACGACCATTTATCGAATTGTCGAGAAACTCGTGGGGCTCATGTAGATAGATTCCACCTTTTCGACGATTTTGCCATCTTTTTCGGATGCATCTCTCACCGAAATCCAGTTGGGATCTAAGCGAAATGCATCAAAACTTGCCTTGCCTGCAGCTTCACTTTTGTGTGCGATGAAATAAAGCAATTTACTCTGAGAACCATCTTTTGGAATGGTTGTAAAATAGGCGATGTTGTCCATTCCATGCTTTTTGAAAAGTTTCACCGTGTGGTCGCGGAAGCGCGTCAAAACGTTTTCTAATTTTCCAGGAGTTGCCGTGTAAGTGCGCATTTCGAAGGTACGATCTGCATCGCTGTGGGATGCCTTGATTTTAGGGCTGAAATCTGTTGCATTCATGAAGATGCTCGTAACTTTTGCAACAATTTTGCCACTCTCTTCAGATTTTCTTGCCACTTCTTTCCACTCAGGATCGCTGCCAAAATGTTTCCAAGATGAATCACGCGCAGCTTGAGAAGGATAAGCTAAAATGTAATACAAGGCATTCTCCGTATTGTTGTTCGGAATCCAATAGCCCACATTTGTCATGCCATGTTTTTCGAAAATCTTTGTAGTATGATTCGTAAATCGCTGCAGTAATGCGTCTAGTCGGCCTGGGTGGCAATAGTAGATGCGCATTTCAAAATAGCGCGTATTTGGCTTTTTGGCAAAGCCTAAAAATGAGATGCTAAGCAAGCAAATTAGTAAGATATTTTTCATAGGAAATGTTAGTTTAAGGGCTAAAGTAGTAGAATTTGAATGGATTAATATCCTGATTCGCTTATTTTTTATGCTGGTCCTAGTCGCTTCGCCATGACATGCTGTAAATAGGCAAAAATCATCTCCGGTTTCAAGGTACGCCAATTGGGAATCTGCAAATTTCCACCAAAATTGATGTAATAATCGACATGGTATTTGGCCCATTCTTGTTCAACAAAAGTTGCGAAATGCAATCCTACGATCCAACCATCTTCCACTTCTTCGAACCATTCGGCATAATAATCGTCTTCATAGCTTCCATGAAAGTTGAAGACATTTTCTCCGATTAAAATAAAATGTTTAATCCCAACAGCTAAGAGGTGGTCGATAACTTGCCTTTTAAGCAACATGATGTCGTTGTGCAGCGTATCGTTCCATTCGCCGAATAATTCGATGATGGAATAGCCTTGTGCGTAATCGCTATAAAGAATTTTGCAATATAGTGTTTCGGAGTCGATCTCATCCCAAAGGGGGTGAATGTAATAACCATAAATGTCGTTCTCGTATTCGGTTTGCGAATAACTTCTGCCATAAAATGGGGATTTGCGGTCGTGAGCCGCGTTGTACAGGGATTCCCACTGAAAGGAAGGTTCGATTTCTTGCATATCGACTCAAAATAAACAGAAAAGGCCTGCCGAAGCAAGCCTTTTCTTGATCACAGATTATTTGTTTTACTTTAGTTTGGCACCTGTGAAAACGCCGTTTCCATCAAATTCAACTTTGTAATTTTTTCCTGCTACGGCAATAAATACTTCATATTCTTTTACTGTTGTATCAGCTGAAACCGTTTGGGCTTTCGTAAATGTCCAACCCGCATAATTCGTATTCAAATATGTAATTGCGGCTGCTGGAATTTGGGCTTGAGTGATTTCTGCTACCGTGAAATTAGGAAGCTCTTGATTGTCTTTAGGACCTTTTCCTGCATTTTGAACCAATTTAAAATCTTTGTCAAACATATACGTTTGAACTGTAGCTCCTACAGAAACAACAACATGGTAATGGATGATCACATTATCAGCCGCAACACTCACTGCATTTTTGAGTGTCCATCCAACTGCATTGGTATTTAAATAGGTTGTGATGGCAGCTGGTAATGTTGTTAGGTCCACTTTTGTAATAATCGGCTTAACTTCTTGTGCCTCACTTTCTAAAATGGTACCACTGGCAGCGATTTCTAATTCATATACGATACCTGCTTTCTCTGCATGTACATGGTAAATGGTCACTCCTTTGTCATTTATTTTTGCCATAGCACGTTGGAACGTATATCCATTTAATGCCGTTTGAACCGCTGCTGGAAGGTCTGTAAGTGTCAAACTCGTAACGGTAGGACCATGGCTCCCTTTTTCCTTACCACCTTTAGGGCCACCAGGCATTCCTGTCGTTTGGGAAACAAAGGCACCTTTTTCGTCAAATAATACAGAATAAAACTCGGAATTATATTTTAATACAACTCGGTAACCCGTAGGTGTACCCGTTGTTTTTTGCGATGCATGCAATAAATCGTATCCTGGATAATTGGTGGATAAATAGGTCAATACACTCGTAGGTAATGCCGTTGAATCAATTTTAGAGAAAGCTTCTTTTATTGAACCTTTAGATGATAATACGATTTGCATTTCCGTAGAAGGAGTCGTAACATCTGCAACATACAAGGCATTCGGTTGGATAACAGAATAGGCTACTTGTGCCGTTGGAAAACTTTGTTGGATCGTAGATTGTACCGCTTGTGGTACATTGGCCGCGTTGATTGCTGTGAATCCTTGTGGATTCATGGCCTCTTCTTTGCTACATGAGCTTAAAAGTACAGTACTAGCGAAGGCAAATAGAATGAGCTTTTTCATGGTTGTTAAATTTAGTTGAACACTGAGTTAACGTTAGGTTCTAAGCGAATCTTGTACAAAGATGTATGCTAGGATTGTAATAAGGGTGATGCAATCGACGAACCGACACATCAAGTCTACGAATTCATAAGATTTGTTAAAATTTATAGTACCTTGTATTGCATAGTACTATTTTAGTTGTATGTTTGTGCTATGAAAAATCACCAACGAACCTTTTGGGTACTAGTCGTATTTCTATTTGCATCGCAGAGCATGTTTGGTTTAGGGTTGCCCCAAAGGCTTTATCCTGCAAAAGTCATTAAAAAATCGATTCAAGTACTCGTGCGAAAAGTATCGCGTTAATTCTTAAAAATTCTCTTAATTTTGGGTTTCATTCGATAAGCCCATGTTCACAGCTTTTATTTCTTGGGATCCCAATCCCGTAATCATTGACCTTTTTGGATTTCCGATTCGCTGGTATGGCTTCTTTTTTGCCATGGCTTTTTTGGCGGGTTTTCGTGTTGTGAACTACATGTTCAAACAAGAGGGGCGTTCAACAGAACAGGCGGACCAATTACTCATGTACACGATGGTCGCGACAATCGTAGGAGCACGCGCTGGGCATTATTTTTTCTATGAATTTCCCTTGTTGCAAGCGGACCCCTTACGTTTTTTCATCCAAATGATCACGCCCCCATTTTCGGGTTTAGCTTCACATGGAGCTTCGATTGGTCTATTTATTGCATTTTACTTGTACTCACGAAAAAATCCAGGCATGTCTTATTTATACATCACGGATCGGATTGTGCCTGCTGTAGCTTTGGGTGGTTTCTTTATTCGAATGGGGAATTTGATGAATTCGGAAATTATTGGAAAGCCAACAGAATTGCCTTGGGGCTTTAAATTTTTACGTGATACGGAATTCAATCCTTATAGTGATCCCAATTTAGTACTTGCGCGTCATCCATCACAATTATACGAAGCCCTTTCTTGTTTGTTGATTTTTGCTGCCTTGATGTGGTTCTGGTCCAAAAAGAAAAAGGATACCCAAGAAGGTTTAATGACGGGTTATTTCATGATTGTGCTCTTTACTCTTCGTTTTTTCTACGAGTTTTTGAAAGAAAACCAAAGCGCATTTGAGAATGATTTGACCTTGAACATGGGTCAAATTTTATCGATTCCCGCCGTGTTGTTTGGCGTGATTGTGCTAGCATATTCGTACCGAAAAGCTTAGTCGATTTTTTGTACCTCTTTTGAAATCGCGTTTATTCGTTTTGTGAATAAATAACGGTTCAAATTGTAGGCGTCAAAATCCTTGGATTGCGGATCCATACTTGCTCTGCGTGTCCGGTCGGCGGCATGGATATATGCATTCCGACCTTCCCATAATCCCACGTGAACGACTTTATAAGTTCCGTCAGGTCTCTTTTCGCCAAAGAATAACAAATCCCCCGGTTTTAAATTTTCCCAGTTTCTCAGGCTGTCTACTAATATTCCCTCGCGAGCTTGTTGGCTCGCATCCCGCGGAATAATCCAGCCATTCGACTGGAATACCAATTTCGTAAATCCACTGCAATCCATGCCTTTGATGGATGTACCTCCCCACAAATAAGGAATGCCCATCAATTGGTGTGCCGACTGAAGTATACGATTTTCAGTTGGCCCTGAATTCGATTGTTTCCAAGTCGAATATTGCTCGGCACCCTTCAAGGAAACATAACCTATGACACCATCAGCCATGCGAATTTCCCAAAATCCGATCTTTTTACGGATAGCCATTAAGCGGTTATGTTGAACTAATTCGCTGATGATCTCCGATTTGCTACTCGGGAATTGATAGACTTTACTGAACGGAGCCGTAATTATGAGTTCCGTCCCTGATTTGTGGTATGCCTGAAATTCTACACTATCCATCCGAATAATCGTACTTCCCTCAACCCATCCTTGATAATGATCAGGCAATTGAACGCGATACCAATTTTTTGTTGACGCTTTTTCAAGCAATTGAACAGGTGTGCCCAACAAAGCTTGTGTACTCATTTCGGCCCCTTCGCGCGCCTCAGTCCGAATATTCGCTACCGATATGTTGACGATTCCAATCGTTTTTTGTGCCCAAGATATGTGGGCCAACAAGCATAAAAGAATGATTTTAATCCGCATAATTGAATCTCAAATAGTCTAAATTAGGTTGAATTGTTTTCGGTCGTCTTAGTTCATGTTGGTAGATTACCTCCCCCAAATGTTTAAAGAAAGGAAATCCGATGGTTTCATAATCGTATTTGTCGTCATTGAATATTTCGTCTTCATTGCTATAGATAGCTGCGGTTACCATAAATTCAACCTTGTTCTGGAAGTCGACGAAATAGGCATTGTCCAGCAAGAATCCATAGGCATCGCCTACTTTGTTGAAGATGCGAACATTCTGATTCATGTTCGCCTTTTTATCTCCGCCATAGTACAGGAATTTGCAATAGGCTGGCCCGATTGTAGTATCTGCGCTGTAATTCGGGTGTTTGGATTCGGTTGGGTACTCCGACATGTAACGATATAAAAACGAATAATCCTCAGAGCTTAGTTTGAATTGTTCCTTTTTCTCAAAGGAAGCCGGGAACATCAGGCGTTTCAAGAAATCATGTTGGGCTTGCAGTGGATAAGCATTCTTAAAGCTAAAATTAACCGGATGTGGAATGATACGCCCTGAGTCGTTCATGATTCCTTTTCCCATAATGATCGGATTCGCGGAGACGATTTGCTTCTTGTTGAACTGCTCTTTTTGTTGCCAAATAAGTCGGCCTTGCTCATCCACAAATTCCACGGGGTTTGTGTATTGATTTTCGAGCAAAGGAATGCTTGTCTGTAAACGATGCGTGAATCGAACTCCCTCAAAACCTTTGGAAGCCATGGTTTTGTTGAAATCTTTTTGGCCTAAAAACTCATATAAACGGTTGTAGGCCTCGTTGTCGGAGACCAATAAAATCTTCTTAATATAGTGCTCAATGCTCGGTTTGCCGTTCGCGGAGCTGGTGTCTGTTAGGACCTCCAACTGCGTTGGCCGATTTTTTAGGGTATGGAATATCGTCGATTTATCGATTTTCAGACGGTTGATTTTTTCCAAAGCCAACACACTTGCAGCCAATTTTACGGTACTCGCGGGGTAGAAATATTCGTTGGCATCTACCCGATAGCCATAGGTAGTGAATTGCGCCTTGTTCTCCGCATCTCGGTCAATTTGCGTATATAAAATTTGCAAACGGTATTTGGATGGATTGTCGGTGAGTGTTTTAAAATAAGCCGGATTAGCCTTTAATAATTGTTCGATTACATTGTCCTGTGCGTGAATCAATGACGTTGAAAAGAGTCCCATGATGAGTACTAATTTAAGCGTTTTCATAGGTTGATAGGGCTTGGCTTAGGTCTTCAATATCCTGCATTTGCAGGCAAGCGGGTAAAATAGCTTTGCAAATAGGAGCAGCATGAGGGTCAGGATAGGCGAATTGGTTGCATAAAAATCCATGGGATTTTAAATGATCAAAAAGCTTTGTATCCGCTGAACTGAATGCTGGATAATTCTTCACATAATTCACCTGCATCGCATTTTTAGTAAACGCCTCAGCGAGAACTTGTGATTGCTTCATACGTTCATTATAGGCTTCTTGGGCATGTAAACAGGCATATACATAGGCCGGATTAGCCGGCGAACCACCTACCCAAAAGGGATCTTGTTTGATTGCGTCGATGTCGGCTTTTTTGCCTAAAATAATCCCCGCAGGAATACCAAAGGCTTTTGATAAAGAACTGGTTTGAATCAAATTCGCCGGTGTTTGAATGTGCGTAGAAACGATTCCTAAGCGATGGGATTCATCGACAATTAATGTCTGGTCGGCCGATAAATTTTGCTCAAAACCTGTTAAGAATTCTTCCACCCAAGGTGCTCCAATGCCATCCATGCAAAGAATTTGGGCATCTTTTACCCATTCCGAGAACGCACCCGCTGCCGGTTTATGTGGATGTCTCCATAAGGCTGGATGGGTTTTAGGAGCTAAGGAAATATCTGCATTCGGATATTTTTGCGTGATGTATTGCAAGGCTATTTGGCCCGCAATTAAACCTGAACTGCATAAGGCGGCGGCTTCTACCTGAAAGCGTTTTGCGAGTGTAAGCTCCAAGTTTTCCCAGACATCCATGCGGTAATTATTCAGTCGGGAACTACCCCAATTTTGACTAAACATCCGAATACCCTCCTGTAGTTTTTCTTGGAATAGGGGATGGGTGCCAATGTTCAAATAATTCGTTCCCCCAAGCCAACGGTATTCTTTTCCTTCGAATGACACGAGGCGTTCTGGGATCTGATTTTGAAGGATTTGATACGACATACTAACGAATTAATTGTGCACCCGTTCCAGGAGCATTGGCATAATGTACTGTGCCAAAATCGATGGTAATGCCTTTTGAGATTTGGTCGTCAACTAATAAACAGCCGTCCATGTCCACGTAATCCAACAAGGGTAATAATTGTGCGATGGCTGAACAACCGATCGTCGATTCGGTCATGCAGCCGACCATGACTTTCAGGCCAAGACTTTTCGCTTGTTTGATCATTCGTAGGGCAGGCGTTAGACCGCCACATTTCATCAACTTGATATTAACTCCATGAAAATATCCGGAGCATTTGGCTACATCTTCTTCCAAAATACAAGACTCATCGGCAATGATGGGCAATGCGGATTCTTGGTAAACGCGCTTCATGCCTTCCCAGTTATCGGCCTTTAAGGGTTGTTCAATAAATTCAACGCCCAGTTTTTTTAATTCCGGTGCGAAATAAATCGTCTGTTCAGGAGTCCAAGCGGTATTGGCATCCACCCGAAAAACTGCTTCGGTTTCTTTGCGCAAGGCTTCTACAATCTCTAAATCTTGATCCGTGCCCAGTTTGATTTTATATAAAGGAAAGGGCATTTCCCGCATTTTGGAAACCATGACATCTACGGTATCAATTCCAATGGTATAATCGGTAATCGGGTTGTGGGAGATATCCAATCCCCAAATTTCATGTAGCGCTTTATTATGTGTTTTGCCCCAAAGGTCCCAATAGGCTACATCCAGGGCGCAAAGTGCGAAAGGGTGGTCGTCCAACAAGGTTTTGGAAATCAACTTCCAAAAATCCGTCGGGTGCGGAAGAATATCGCTAGGTAATAAATGTCGGATACTCTCCACTTGTGCCACCATCTTTTCCATGGTGATGCCGTAATAGGGGGTTTCTGTCGCTTCGCCGAATCCGCTTTTGCCGTGCCAACTTAACTCCACAATAAGTGTGGGCTGTACGTCACGCGATTCATGTGTGATCGTAAAGGTGTGTTTGAGCGGTAAATCAAATTGATGAAGCTTGAGTTCCATACACGATTATTTAAGTGGGATATATGGCAATTTGGTATCTTTTTGCCCTGCTTTTTGCCAAACTAATCCATCAGCTTTTGACCAATTGATCAAATCGCCTGAGCCATTATGAGCCAAGGTTTCGCCATTTTCAACCGGAATCCACTGATCTAATTCTGCGGATGGTTTAGGTAAAAACTTGATTTCTTTCTCTGTGTATTCAGGGAAATCGCCAGATACCCAAGGTAAGAAATAGACCCAGAAACAAGTCAAGGTTGAGATCGGATTTCCTGGGAATGCGAATACCACTTTGCCGTCGGGGCGTGTGGCTACCAACATCGGTTTACCCGGTTTCTGAGCAATTTTATGAAAGATCGTTTCGAAACCAGCTTCCGTTAAGACGGCAGGAATCAAATCTTTTTTACCAGCAGAGACTCCGCCCGACAATAAAATAATGTCGTTGGATTCTAAGACCTTATCGATATTGGCTTTGATTTTTTCTTCGGAATCGGGTAAATGACTCGAATTTGCTTTGAAACCTTTTGATAACAAGACAGATTTCATCATCATGACATTCGATGACCGAATTTGATGTACCGCAGGTGTTTCATGAAGTCCTACAATTTCATCACCTGTGGAGAAAATGTGCACATGTGGTTTTGATTCCACTTCGATGTGAGCTTTGCCAACCGTGGCCGCAATTGCAATTTCCACAGGTCCGATTTTTGTGCGTTTTTTAACTAAAATTGTGCCTTCTTTGGCATCCATTCCTTGCGTATGAATGAATTGACCCTTTGTTAAGGGTGTTTTACCTATGTAGGTGGCAATCTTTTTCTCGATGCTTAAATCTTCAATTTTGATGATCGCTTCCGTTCCTTTGGGAGCCGTTGCACCTGTCATGATTTCCATGGCACCATCGATTTTTTTAATCGCTTTTACGGGTTCTCCCGCATATAGAATGCCTTCGATTTTCCAGGTTGGAGCGGTGATGTCTTTCACGGCAATACCATCCATCATCACACGGTCAAATGGTGGAAAATCGCGGTCCGCAACAATTTTTTCAGCCAAATTCATGCCCAAGGTTTTCGCTAAGGGTAATTTTTCAGTCCGGAAAGGAATGGTTATATTTTTTAAAAGGGCAATCGCTTCAATAGGGCTGATCATGTTTGTTGGTTTACGTATTTGATAAATTTCGCTAAAAATTGCCAAATCTCCCGTATTTTCGTGTGCTAAATTTGAAATGTATATGTCAATTGATTTTTCACACCTGCAATCCGATGGTACCCCCGGCATGGTGGATGTAAGTTCCAAAAATGAAACGGTGCGCGAAGCAAAAGCGCAATCCATTGTCTATTTAGGTGAGGAAATCGTCAAACATTTCGAGGCAGCTGGTTGGCAAAATAAGAAAGGTAGCATCCTACAAACGGCCGTGATTGCTGGTACCATGGCTGCCAAAAAGACCTCGGATTTGATTCCCTTGTGTCATCCACTCGGTTTGGATTCTTGTAAGTTTGAAACAGAAGTGTTAGCTGATCAAATTGTAATCACGTGCATTTGTCGGCTAGAAGCCAAAACGGGTGTTGAAATGGAAGCCTTGGTTGGCGCCTCAGTCGCTGCCTTAACCGTTTACGACATGTGTAAATCGGTTTCCAAAGGAATAGTCATCAAAGAGACCAAATTGATTTCAAAATCGGGTGGTAAATCTGACTTCAAAGCCTAATGTCCTCGCATCACATCATTCGAGACAAACAAGAACCCGCGCTGATTATCGCGAATGGGGAGGCGTGTTCAATGGATATGTTGGATCAATTATTAGAATGGTCCCCAACGGTCCTTGTCCTGGATGGAGCTTTGGAAAGGGTGATCTCATTGGGCATCAAAGTGGATGTTTGGTTAGGCGATTTTGATCATACACACATCACGGATTTCAGTGATTATCCCTTGAAAAAAGTACATACGCCGGATCAAAATTTGACCGATTTAGAGAAGGCTTTTGAATATTTGTTGGCTGAAGGTTATCCCGCTGTGAATGTGGTTTGGGCTTCCGGAAAGCGCATGGATCATACCTTGAATAATTTTCATTCGATGGTGCGATACGGTCGGCGAATGAAGATTGTCTTCTTCGATGATTATTCAACTTCTTATTTATTGCCTCCTACGTTTGAAAAATGGTATCCTGCCAAAACACCTATTTCCTTGATGCCTTATGGGGAGGCGTTTGAGGTAAAATCATCCGGTTTATTATACGATTTGAATCATCCTGTATTACGGCTTGGGACTCAGACAAGTTCTAGCAATGAGGCTCGAGAGGATGGGATGGTGAAAATTTCCTACGAAAGTGGCGCCCTTATTTTGATGGAGTGCCACGATTAATTTTGTCTTGCTCGGAAGGTTTGTAGAACACGGGGCGCGATGGAACCTCAGGGAAGTAATTCTGCTCCACCCAATTACCCGGATAATCATGCGGGTATTTATAATCGGCCCCATAATTCAAATCTTTCATGAGACGCGTAGGTGCATTGCGTAAATGCAAAGGCACGGGTAAATTTCCAGTTTGCTCCACAAAAGCCATGGCTTTGTTAATCGCATTGTAGGCCGAATTACTTTTTGGGGATGTTGCCAAATAGATTACCGTTTGGGATAAAATAATGCGGGATTCTGGGTTACCGATGACGCGGATGGAATCGAAGCAAGACTGCGCTAGAAGCAGGGCATTCGGATTGGCTAAGCCAATGTCCTCGGAGGCGAGGATCAATAAGCGCCGACCGATGAATTCCAAGGATTCGCCACCGGCCAACATCCTGGCCAACCAATATACTGCAGCATCGGGATCTGATCCACGAATCGATTTAATGAAAGCGGATATGATGTCGTAGTGTTGTTCGCCATCTTTGTCATATTGCGCCAAGTTTTTCTGTAGGCGTTCTGTGACAAGCGCATTGGTCACTTCAATTTCATTTGCCCTTTCGGTGGTGATGAGCAATTCAAAGAGATTCAATAATTTCCGACCATCTCCCCCTGAAAAATGGAATAGTGCATCCGTTTCCGTGAGCGTGATGGTTTTATTCGCAAATAATTTATCCGTGCTAATGGCCTTATCGATGAGTTGGCGTAAATGCACATCATTCAATGCCTCCAATACATATACTTGACATCGCGATAAAAGAGCAGAAATAACTTCGAATGATGGGTTTTCTGTAGTTGCTCCCACCAAAGTGACGATTCCTTTTTCGACCGCATTTAGCAAGGAATCTTGTTGGGACTTCGAAAAACGATGAATCTCATCGATGAAAAGAATAGGTGATTGTGCCTCAAACATGCGGTTTTTCTTCGTTATTTCGAGTGTTTCACGGACTTCTTTTACGCCGGATTGCACGGCGGAGAGTGTATAGATCGTGCGTTTTAATGCACCCGCTAATAAGGTGGCTAAGGTAGTTTTGCCTACCCCGGGAGGACCCCACAGAATACAAGAGGGTAGATGTCCTGCCTCGATTG
>JAHEAY010000080.1:7913-11578 GCA_024642485.1 Cytophagaceae bacterium | reverse complement strand
ACTTGAATTGCATCTTGCATAACAGGCAGATCAGAGCTGCTTCCCATGATGATTCCTACCATAATTTTCTATTTAACTAATCACACGGATTAGACTTTTTACTTTTTCCGACTTTTCAATAATTTCTTCTTTCGTATTGCCCAATATGGTTACATGGCCCATTTTACGAAAAGGCTTCGTCATTTTTTTGCCATATAAAAAGGGATATACCCCAGGTATGGCTAGTGCCTCATGTAATCCTTCGTATTTTGCCGAACCACTAAAACCAGCTTCACCGAGCAAATTCAACATTCCTGATACACCTTTGGCTTTTGTGCTTCCTAAAGGCAAGCCAGCAATCGCACGCAAATGTTGTTCGTATTGGGATGTTTCATTCCCGCGAATTGTCTGATGTCCCGAATTGTGAGGTCGAGGCGCAACTTCGTTGATCAATATTTCGCCCTCATGTGTTAAAAACATTTCAACAGCTAATACGCCAACAAGCCCCATTTTATCAATTAAATCGACCGCAATCTTTTCAGCTTTTGCTTCAATATCCTTCGAAATGGCAGCAGGAGAAAAAAGGAAATCGACTAAATTATGTTCAGGATGAAAGACCATTTCAACGGCAGGAAAGGCAGAAATTTGCCCCTGTTCGTTTCGAGCAACAATAACTGCAAGCTCTTTTTCAAAATCGACTGCTTTCTCCAACAAACCAGGGGCATTAAATCCTTTGGCCTGATCTGCTAAAGAGGCAATCCGCTGAACTCCTTTCCCATCGTATCCACCTTTGCCTAGTTTATGAAAAGCTGGCAAGAAATCCGCATGCTTAGCAATATCCGCCTGATTTTCAGTCAATACAAATGATGCTGTGGGGAATCCGTGATCTTGAAAAAATTGTTTTTGAAGACGTTTATCTTGAATCATCCGCAAAATATGCGGTTGAGGAAATACTTGTTTCCCCTCTTTTTCCAATTGTTCAAGCGCTTCGATATTCACATGCTCGATTTCAATACTGATCACATCGAAATTCCGACCAAACTGATAAACCGCATCATAATCTTGAAATGAGCCCTCCTTAAAAAAGTGAGCTAGTTCATGGCAAGGTGCTTCAGCATCTGGATCTAAACAAGATACCTTGATATCTAGATCGATGGCCGCTTGCAATAACATGCGTCCTAATTGACCACCACCCAAAAGCCCAATCGAAGGCAATGCTTTATACATAAATTGAAATAGAATGGATAAAATTACGGCTTTTGTTTTACCTTTGGAAATTATTTAGCTTCCCAAATCAAGAAATATCAAATGACAAAGCGCACAATGGTCCTGTTGGGATTTTTAATTCTCGCAGTAGCTAGCCGATTTTTAATTTTACTGAATCCGTCTTGGGCGAATTTTTCCCCGGTAAGTTCGATGGCATTATTTGCTGGAGCTTACGCATTAAACCAAAGACAAGCTATTTTATGGTCGATTCTTCCGATTTGGATTTCGAATTTGATTTTAAACAATGTAGTCTATCCACAATATTTTGATGGTTTTTCGTGGGGATTTGACTTCGTACATTTAAGTCTTTTTGCTGGTATCGCTCTAATGGGGTCTCGCATTTCGAATCTAGGATCATTTGTTGGAGCCAACGTCATCAGTGTATTAGGCTTTTTTATCCTTTCAAATTTTGCTGTTTGGGCAAGTGATGCGATTGGCTATGGATTTAAAGCGGGTAACGCGGTGGTATATGCTAAAGATTTATCAGGCTTGATGACTTGTTTTGCAGCAGGTTTACCATTCTTAAAAAATGCAATTATTAGCCAATTCTTGTTTTCTTCTGTTTTATTTGGAGGATTTGAATTAGTCAAAAATAAAGTTCCAGCACTTCAGCGCTAGAACCTGATTATATAAAAAAGCCCGAACTCACATTCGGGCTTTTTTTGTTAGTCTTGCTTGTAGACCTTACCGTCTCGCATGACAAATTTCATTTTCAAAATATCAGCTATATTTTGTGTGGGATCCCCATCTACAGCGACAATATCAGCCAACTTCCCTACTTCAATGGAACCGATCGAATCGGATTGCCCTAAAAGATCCGCAGCAGCTACCGTTGCCGATTGAATCGTTTCCATCGCGGGCATCCCTGCCTCATGCATCAGGAGAAACTCATTCAAATTCTTTCCATGGCCAAAGACTCCAGCATCTGTCCCAAAAGCAATCTTCACTCCTGCTTTATAGGCTTTTCCAAAAGTTGACTGGATAATTGGTCCAATCGACTCGGCTTTTTTCTTCACCATTTCGGGATAGTAATTCGGGATTTTTGCGGAATCTGCAACCGAACGCCCCGCAATGATTGTAGGGACATAGTAAGTACCATGCGCTTTCATCAAGTCCATCACCTCAGGTGTCATATATGTTCCGTGTTCAATGGAGCTTACGCCCGCCAAAATCGCTCGTTTCATCCCTTCTGCGCCATGTGCATGTGCAGCAACTTTGAAGCCATAATCTTTAGCAGTTTGAACGATAGTGCGGATTTCCTCTTCGGTAAATTGAGCACCCATGCCATCTTTGGCATAACTTAAGACACCACCCGTAGCGGTAATTTTAATTAGGTCCGATCCTTCTTTATAGCGCTGGCGAACTGCCTTTGCTGCATCAGAAAGACCATTAACAACACCATCTTCGGGGCCTAAATCTTTCTTAAAGGTTTCATTGAGTCCGTTGGCATCGTCCGCATGACCACCTGTTGAGCCAATAGACACACCCGCTGTGAAAATACGTGGTCCGTCGACGATCCCTTTATTGATCGCATTTCGCAAACTTATAACCACATGCGAACCACCTAAATCGCGCACTGTGGTAAAGCCAACATTCAGTGTCTTTTTCGCATGAACCAATGCTTGGTAAGCTACGTCACCTGGATTTTTCGTAAAACGATCTAAATAGGCATTCGGATTTGTTTCACTTTCCAAGTGCACATGCATATCGATCAATCCCGGCATAACCGTTTTGTTTTTCAGATCAATCACGCGATCGCCTTTACTTGGGGTGATGTATCCCGACTGGATACTTTGGATCTTTTTGCCTTCCACAACAATGGTCAAGGCAGTTTGCACTTTTCCGGCCTTCACATCGACCAGTTTTCCGCAGTATAATAGGGTTTTCTGGCCAAATAAGGCCAAAGGTGATAAGATTAAAAGGAGTAAAATCTGCTTCATAGTTTGAGATGGTTTTGAGGTAACGCTGCCGGGGTCTGAAGACCCCGGCAGCGTTTACAATTCTACGCAAAAAAAGAGAATTTTAACAATCAAAAACTGATAAAAAGCGGAATTTTATTAGTTAGCTGATGAACTCAACAACAAATCCACATGATTCCAAAAGCTTGGATACGATTTAGCAACTACGCCAGGCTCATGAATGACAATTTCGCGCAGTAGACCCACAGGAGCAAAAGCCATCGCCATACGGTGGTCATCGTAGGTTTCAATTTCAGGAATAGAACCTGATTGATCAAAAGAACCTGAAACCGTATATAATTCATTGGGCTTAACCTCTACTAGCGTTGAACCCAATTTCTTCAATTCGTTTTGCAAGGCTAATACGCGGTCTGTTTCTTTCACTTTGAGTGATTCCACACCGGTTAAGTGCAAGACAATATTTTTAGCAGCAGCAACCACACTGATCGTTTGAGCGAGATC
>JAHEAY010000080.1:0-7813 GCA_024642485.1 Cytophagaceae bacterium | reverse complement strand
GAAGAAGGCAAAGGGATGGTTTCTTGAAAAGAATTTGAACGTGGGAATAGGCGAATGTGACTCAAAATAAATATACGCTTAACGTAATTTTAAGGTTACTAATGAAATAACAGCAAGAATAATCCCAACAATCAAAAATCGCGTAACAATCTTAGCCTCGTGGTAATTTTTCTTTTGAAAATGATGATGCAATGGGGACATTAAGAAGATTCGTCGGCCTTCACCATACTTTCTTTTCGTGTATTTAAAATAGGCGACTTGAATAATCACCGACAAATTTTCAATCAAAAATATTCCGCATAACACGGGAATCAACATTTCTTTCCGGATAACAATAGCTAGGGTTGCGATAACTCCTCCGAGCATTAAACTTCCCGTATCTCCCATAAAAACTTGCGCAGGATAGGCATTATACCAAAGGAAACCGATACAAGCCCCTACGAAAGCCGCACAAAATACCGCTAGCTCTCCTGAGTTCGGGATAAACATAACATTCAAATATTGCGAAATCACTTTATTACCCGAAACGTAAGCTAAAATGGCTAATGCAATACCAATAATCACGGACGTACCAGCAGCCAATCCATCAATTCCATCCGTAATGTTTGCTCCATTCGAAACGGCAGTAATGATAAAAATCACAACTAAAACGTAGACAATCCAAACGTATTCATCCGGAATGAAACTCGGCAATAACATATTGTAATCGAAGGAATTTCCCTTCATAAATGGAACTGTAGTCAAGAGTGATTTATGATCTACAAAGGTCCCATCTGCTGCAAATTCACGCACCTTGATGTGCTGATTAAAATACATAGTAAGGCCCACGATGATCCCTAGACCGATTTGACCTACGATTTTAAATTTACCTGAAAGTCCGTCTTTGTTCTTCTTGAATACTTTGATGTAATCATCCGCAAAGCCAACAGCACCTAACCAAACTGCAGAAGTCAACAAAAGGACAATGTAAACATTGGTGATTTTGGCAAATAATAAAGTGGGAATCAACAAAGACAAGAGGATGATAAAACCACCCATCGTCGGGGTTCCTTTCTTTGCCATTTGGCCTTCTAAACCTAGGTCACGAATTTCTTCACCAATTTGAAGACGTTGTAAGCGGTAAATAACGGCTTTACCCCAAATCGCAGCAATACCCAAAGAGGTAATTACCGCAGCTACGGCACGAAAAGTAATGTATTGAAAAACTCCAGCTCCCGGAATATTTAAGGTTTTATCTAAGTATTCGAATAGGTAATAAAACATGCCTTTGTGGGAGTGTTGGGTAAAAATTTAAATCAATTGACAAATTTGCAAAATTTTATGGCCAAATCAAACTTTCGAAAACGCGTCTGAAATCACTTGCTTATCATCAAAATCGTGCTTTACCCCTTGAATATCTTGATAGGTCTCATGCCCCTTCCCTGCTACGAGGACAATATCACCTGATTTGGCTATTTGTTGAATAGCTTCAACAATCGCATGCTTTCGATCCGAAATCCGAATGACCTTTGATTCATCGGCCGACGGGATTCCAGCTTGCATCTGATCCAAGATTAATTCAGGATCTTCAAAACGGGGATTATCTGACGTTAACACAACTTGGTCGCTGTATTGAGCTGCTAAAGCTGCCATAATAGGTCTTTTCCCAGCATCGCGATTTCCTCCGCAACCAACGACCGTAATGATGCGTTGGTGTTTTTGACGAATGGCTTGTATGGTTTTCAACACATTTTCCAGCGCATCTGGTGTATGGGCATAATCCACAATTGCCATTTTCTGATCAGGTCCATGCATTTGCTCAAAACGTCCTGGAGCAGTTTTCAGTGCCGAAAGCGCAATCAATACTTCTTCTTTATCTTCCCCTAATAAAATAGCAGTAGCGTAAATTGCCAATAAATTATACGCATTAAACTGACCTATTAATTGGGCATGTATCTCATTCCCATCCAATTCTAATTGGAGGCCCGACAAAACATTGGCCTTGATTTTAGCTTTAAAATCTGCTGATTCTAGGATTCCATAACTATATTTCTGAGCCATCGTATTCTGCAACATGACCGTTCCACGCTTATCATCCACATTGGTTAAAGCAAATGCAGTCTTCGGCAAAGCATCAAAAAATCCTTTTTTTGCCTTAATATAAGAATCGAAAGTTTCGTGAAAATCCAAATGATCACGCGTAATATTCGAAAAGATAGCTCCTCGAAAACTTAACCCAAAAATCCGTTTTTGAACAACTGCATGTGAACTTACCTCCATGAAAACATGCGTACATCCTGAGGCAAGCATGTCAGCAAGCAAAGCATTCAGATTTAAGGCATCCGGTGTCGTATGCGTTGCAGGAATAATTCGATCTTCAATTTTATTTTGAACGGTTGAAATCAATCCACATCGATGACCCAAAGCTTTGAACAATTCAAACAACAAGGTAACACTGGTTGTCTTACCATTTGTGCCAGTAATCCCAACTAAATTCAATTGCGTAGATGGATTTCCATAATAGTTGGATGCAACCTGTGCCATTGCCTCATTTGAATCCTTCACCTGAAAAAATAATACTCCCTCGGGAGCAGAATCGGGAATTCTTTCAACAACACAAGCCCTACAACCCTGTGCAAATACTTGAGGTAAAAACTGATGTCCATCTACTTGAGTCCCCGGAATCGCAAAAAACAAAGAGCCGGCTTTTGCTTGTCGGGAATCAAAACACAAATGACTAATTTCTTGATGATCCCCAACTTGCTTGATGATATCAATTGACTTAAAAAGGCTGCTCGAATCTTGAGACATATATTAATGAAGTTGAATGTTAATCATTGCATTCTTTTGAATAGGGAATCCTGCAGGAATGGATTGCGACTTTACTAAGCCTAAACCTTGAGCGCGTACTTTTAATCCTTGATTTTCTAAGATGAATAGGGCATCTCTTAAGTTCATCCCCACAACATTGGCAACTTTTTTGGGAGCAAAACTGACCCCATAATTTTTCACTTCTTTCTTATTCAATTGAAATGACAACCATCTTCCATCTTCTTCGATTCGAGGAAATCCCAAATTCGAATACAAAACGCCATGATCCAACGGATGAACTAAATGATGCAAGGATGCATTGTTCAAAGAATCAGGCAAGTACCCCGTAAGTTTTCGTTGAATTTTCATATCTCTTGCGTAAATATGATCCGAAATATCCTTGAATACGGGCGCAGTTACTTGACGCGCATAGGTGCCTTCGGAACTTCCTAATGGCTTATCCATTGCAACAAGCATCGTATATTTCGGATTGTTTACGGGAAAATACCCAATGAAAGAAACATAATAGGTTCCTTTAATATACTGACCATTCACTCGTCGCTGTGCAGTACCCGTCTTTCCCGCAATACCATAGGCTGTTCCAGTTAGGTTATTACCCGTCCCTCTTTCAACCACGCCTTTCAACATAATGCGAATTTTATCTAAAGTCTCTTTCGAACAAATGGGCTTTGAATCGCGTTTTTGCGTTTGCGTATAATCAATCACCACTTCATTCCCTTGTGTAGCTTTTTTGACTATAATCGGCTGAACCCAATATCCATTATTCGCTATCGCATTATAGAATGACAACAAATGTAATGGAGAGGTATTTGATGAGTACCCCACAGATGTCCACATATACGTTAATGCATCCCATTTTGTCGGAACCCTAAAATTAGGCTTTGCCGTCACAGGCTTGATTTGAAAATCCAAAGGGTCAAGCAAATGAAATCCCTTTAAATAGTCATACCATTTAGCGGGCTTTGAACCAAAAACGCGCTGCATCAATTTAATCGTTCCAATATTTGAAGAGTGCTCGATAACCCCTTGTGCAGTCAAAGTCCCATAATCATGGGAATCCGTCATCGTCTTATTGTAAATTGTATATTTCCCACCCGTAGTCACCGTTTCCGTCAGTGGCATGTGCGACTCCTCTAACATCGCCATCATTGCTGGCAATTTGAATACAGATCCTGGGTCATTTTCAGACACTTCAATGGCATAATTCACAAATTCCGAATAACCCGTAGGCGATTTCTCATTCTTCATTAAATTCGAAATGGCCTTAATCTCTCCAGTTGCCGTTTCCATCACAACAGCTGTCGCATAATTGCCTTTGTAAGCATCTAAGGATTTCATTAATGCGAGCTCCACAATATCTTGGATATCCACATCCAAGGTTGTGTGCAAATCCAAACCGCGTTGAGGCAAAATTTCTTTACTCCCATCCAACGGACGCCACATATTCTTGTCCATCTTCTCGAAAATCCCATGTCCAGGAACGCCAGCTAATTCTTTATCAAACGCGCCTTCAATACCTACGCGCACCTTATCCTTCATGTAGCCGACCGTACGATAGGCTGTTTGACCGAATGGTGCATAACGAACATTGACCTTATCAAAAACAACGCCCGTCTTAATCGGATTATTCGGATGTAAGTTGAAAATAGGGAATGTCAAAACCTTCTTACGTTCTTGGTAGTCGAGGAGTCGGTTGTTGACCAACAAATAAGGCTGTTTCTTATCAAACGCTTTTTGGAGCTTGTAATAGTATTCATCAGCGGTACGATCTTGGTAAAAGGCCGACAAATGTTCAGCCAGCGCGCGCGCATTGTTTTTATACACATCACGCATTTTTGCCGTTTTAAAAACCGAAAAGTCCATCCCCAAACGGTACTTCGGCAATGAAGTCGCTAGTAAACTTCCATCGCTCGCATAAATATTCCCTCGAACCGCCTCAATCGAGCGCTCTTTAATATACTTCGATGATGCATCAGCCTTTAACGTGGGCCCATCAACAAAGACTACCTTGAATAAGAAAAACATCAATAGACCAAATGCGCCTAACATAATGACGAAAAAGCCATTAAAGCGTTTGGTGATAATTTGGCGAATATTTTGCGTTGTTGACTTTGCCATGCCTATTGATCTTTTTCTGTTTCTGCGACTATTTTAATCGGAGGAGTTAAGCTTACCTCTAACTTGTATTTTTTCATAGACAAGGCCAAATAACTCTGCTTGCCCACTTTCATATACTCTGCCTTCTGCGTCGTATAATTGGCTCGAATTTCTTCCAAATCCATCTTAGCTTTCTCAATTCGATGAATTTTACTCTCTGCCATCATCGTATAATAGATGTAAATCATAATCAAGCCCGCGATAAAGAGAATTTTTTTCAATAATGGTATGGGCAATTCGCCTCCCGTCATCGAATCAATATTGAACAATAAATCCATCACACCATTTTGTGGCTTTCCTGAAGGTTCATTGGATTGATTTTTTACTGCATTTGCCATCTTATATTTTGCTAGCGATTCTCAATTTTGCACTTCTAGAACGGGGGTTCACTTTTAATTCATCCTCAGAAGCCGTAATGGGCTTACGAATTTCGCTTTCCAAAGGTTTATGCACCACACCAAACATATCTTTATCTTCTTTTCCGAAGCAATCCCCTGTCCGAATGTAATTCTTAACCAAACGATCCTCTAAGGAGTGAAATGAAATCACACACAAACGCCCCCCAGGTGCTAAAACTTTAGGTGACTGCTCCAAAAACTCCTCAATCACTTTCAATTCTTGATTCACTTCAATCCTAATCGCCTGAAATGCCTGCGCGAAATACCGAAACTCTTTATTGCGCGGTGCCAATTTAAATAAAATCTCCTTGAACTCTCCCGTCGTTTCCAGCGGCTTCTGCGTCCTCGCCTGAACCACTGCCAAAGCCAATGTTTTGGCATTTTTTATCTCCCCATACATCCCAAACAACTTCTGTAAATCTCCTGCAGAATAGGTATTCAACACTTCCGCTGCACTTGTCGAAGCTGATGGCCCCATCCGCATATCCAATGGCCCATCAAAACGCGTCGAAAAACCCCGCTCGGCCGCATCCAATTGAAACGAAGAAACCCCCAAATCTGCTAAGATGCCATCCACTTGTTTCACACCTTGCAGGCGCAAATACTTTTCCAAATAGCGGAAATTGGCCGTTATCAACGTCAATCGCTCATCATCAATTAAATCCGCTTGCTTCCAAGCATCCGGATCCTGATCAAAAGCATACAAACGACCTTCTGGTCCTAATTCTGCTAAAATCGCCTTAGAATGACCTCCACCCCCAAAAGTAACATCCACATAAATGCCATCAGGTTTAATCGCTAAACCAGTCAAACATTCTTGCAATAAAACCGAGGTATGGTAGGTACTTTCAGACATGAGTCAAATTTACAAATTATCTGTTGGCAAGCATAAGCTTTTTTATCAGGATGCTGATTTTTTTGTGACAAGTTTTATCCCCTATCTTTGTTGAAATTTCCAATCGCCATGAAATCAATCCTATCGCTTCTGTTTTTCTTATTATCTAGCGCAATTTGCTTCGCGCAAGGCCCTGTAACAGGTCCATGGCGCGGGGAAATTGATCACATTGGCGGTAAACTTCCATTCAACTTCTTAGTGAAAAATAACAAGCTCGATATCCGAATGCAAAATGGATCCGAGATTGCCAATCTTGGGGATGCCTATTTCAGAGGCGATTCCCTTGTAATCCCTTTTGAATTATACGATTCTGAACTCGTAGGCGCATTAAAATATAGCAAATCCCTCGTAGGTTTTTGGCAAAAAAAACGCAACGGAAAAACGCTTTATCGAATTCCCTTTCAAGCCCAAGCAGGTAGCACTGCGCGCTTCACACCAACAAAACCTGCAAGCATTCAGGTGAGTGGGAAATACTCCGCCGACTTCTGGTCCGATGATAGCAACCACAGTCCAGGTGTCATGATTTTGAACCAACAAGGCTCGAAAGTCACAGGAACCGTTTTAAAGACTAGCGGTGACTACCGTTTTTTACAAGGAAATATTAATGGAGACAGCTTATTATTAAGTTATTTCGATGGAAGTGGCATCATGCAGTTCCGGAGCAAATTAATAGGCAGTCAAATCGAAGGGCAATTTTTCTCCGGCCTAGCAGGCAAGCGCAATTTCAAAGCAATCAAAGACGACCAAGCAAGTCTCCCCGACCTTAAAAAACTCACTTTTTTGAAGCCCGGGTTTGATCGAATCAACTTTAGTTTACCCAACCCAGCAGGCAAAACGATCAGCCTTCAAGATGAGCGCTACAAAAACAAAGTTGTGGTTATCGAACTAATGGGATCATGGTGTCCCAATTGCCTTGATGAATCTCGTTTCTTAGCACCTTATTACAAGAAAATGAAGGATCAAGGCGTAGAAGTGATTGGACTTGCCTTCGAATATTCGCCGGAATTAATCATTTCAGGACCGAAAATTGAAAACTTCAAAATGCGTATCGGTGTGGATTATGAAATATTGTTTGCCGGCCAACCAAATGACGAGACCATTGCCCAGTTACTACCGATGCTACACAAAATCAATGGCTACCCGACAACGTTCATCTTAGATAAATCGGGCAAAGTACGTGAAATACATACCGGCTTTTCAGGCCCTGGAACAGGGGTTTACTACACGGATTGGATTCATGAATTCGAACAAACGATCCAAACGCTCCTACATGAAAAATAAAATCATTGGAATACTTTTCCTAACCATCAGCATCCCAAGTCTTGCACAAAATAAAGCTTGGTATTACGTAACAGGTTTGTCAACAGCTAGTGCAATTTTGTATACTGATTTTGCTAAGGACCAACAAAAAACTTTCTACCAAAACAATTTAGGAGGTTACCACAATTCTGCTGATGACTTTTTACAATATAGTCCGACCCTTTTAAACATTGGATTGCATGTGGCAGGACTAAAAGACAATCAAAAGCCTAAGGAACTATTCACCATATTT